>JBARWE010000200.1:0-10560 GCA_049646625.1 Xanthobacteraceae bacterium | reverse complement strand
CTGGTCGCGGGCGCGGCGCTGCCGGCGGGAGCCGGGCCGCGGGCCGTGGTCGAATTGTTCACCTCGCAGGGCTGTTCGTCGTGCCCGCCGGCCGACAGGCTGCTTGGCGAACTGGCGCAGGATCCTTCGATCATCGCGCTCAGCCTGCCGGTCGATTACTGGGACTATCTCGGCTGGAAGGATACGCTGGCCGACCCGCGCTTCACCGCGCGGCAGCGGGCCTATTCGCGGGTGCGGCGCGACCGCGATCTCTATACGCCGCAGGTTGTCGTCAACGGCGCGGTGCACGTCAACGGCAGCGACCGCGGCGGCATCGAGCGGGCGATGGAGACGACCCGCAGGGCGGCTGAAGTCATGTCGGTACCGGTCGCGGTGAGGCTCGCCGACGGTCATCTCAACGTGTCGGTTCCGGCTGCGGCCGGGCGCGGCGGCGAGGTGTGGATCTGCGCCGTCTCGCGCGCGGTGCCGATCGCCATCGGCCGCGGCGAGAACCGCGGCCGCGAAGTGACCTATCACAACGTGGTGCGCAATCTGCTCAAGGTCGGCGACTGGTCGGGCACGGCGGAAAGCTGGAACGTGCCGCTCGAAAACATTGCGCGCGACGGCGTCGATGCGGCGGTCGTCTATGTGCAGCACGGCAATCGCGAGCGGCCCGGCCCGATGCTCGGCGCGGTGTATGCGCCGCTGCGCTGATTCTTTCGTGACATGAGAGGGTCGATGACGGTTGTGCTTTCTGCGCGCGTATCACCGCAACCTCCGCGCGCAGAAGCGCGGGGCTGTCGCCGGCAAGCTGCGGCGGGCACCGACGAGGGCCGGTTCCAGTCAGCCGGAATGCCTAAAGTGTTGCAGAAGGCGTAACCATTCGGCGCGACAATAGAACCGCTATCTGACGCGCTCGCGAAAGTCGCGCGGCGAAGTCGCTTCGATCAGCCGGGACCCTGGCGCATGTCCGATCTGCTTGTAGCCGACCGTATGACCACACCTCAGCCGCGGGTCTATCCGCGGCGGCTCGCGGTCGCGAGTTGGATCATGTTCGACTGGGCGACGCAGCCTTACTTCACGCTGATTACGGTGTTCGTGTTCGCGCCCTACTTCGCCAGCCGCGTCGCGCCCGATCCGGCGACCGGGCAGGCGCTGTGGGGCTTCGCCACCGCCGCCGCCGGGCTGGTGATCGCGATATTGTCGCCGGTGCTTGGCGCCGTTGCCGATGCGAGCGGCCGCCGCAAGCCGTGGATTGCCGCTTTCGGCGCGCTGCTGGTGGTCGGCGCGACACTGATGTGGTGCGCCAAGCCGGGAGACGCGAGTACGGTGGTGCCGGTGCTGCTGGCGTTTTCCATCGCCACGATCGGCGTCGAGTTCGCCACCGTGTTCAACAACGCGATGATGCCGACGCTGGTGCCGCCCGACAAGATCGGCCGGTTGTCCGGCACCGGCTGGGCCACCGGTTATATCGGCGGCATTCTCAGCCTGGTGCTGGTGCTCGGCTTTCTGGCCGCCAATCCCGAGACCGGCCGCACGCTGTTCGGTCTGACGCCGCTGTTCGGCCTCGATCCGGCAATGCACGAGGGCGACCGCATTTCCGGGCCGCTGACCGGATTGTGGTTCGTCGTTTTCGTATTGCCGATGTTTCTGTTCACGCCGGACTATCCGGCGCGCGCCCGGCTCGGCGCGGCGATGCGGGCCGGGCTGAACGATCTTGTCGCGACGCTCAAGCTTCTGCCGACGCGCCGCTCGCTCGCCGCGTTTCTCATTGCCAACATGATCTACATGGACGGCCTGGTGTCGCTGTTTGCGTTCGGCGGCATCTATGCCGCCGGCACCTTCGGCTGGAACACGATCCAGATCGGCACCTTCGGCATTCTACTGGCTGCGGCCGGGACGCTCGGGGCGTGGCTCGGGGGCAAATGCGACGATCTGCTCGGATCCAAGACCGTGATCGTATCGAGCCTGATCGTTCTGCTGACGGCGGTGGCCGCGATCCTGATGATCGATACAAACTCGATCTTCTTCATCAAGGTGACGCCGCCGCAGAGCGGCGTGTTGTTCGCAGCCCCCGCCGAGCGCGCCTATCTGGTGCTCGGCTTTTTCATCGGTCTTGCCGCCGGACCGTTGCAGGCAGCCTCGCGCAGCCTGTTGATCCAGATGGCGCCGCAGGATCGCGTCACCCAGTATTTCGGTTTGTTCGCGCTGACCGGCAAGGTGACGTCGTTCGTCGGGCCGCTGTTGATCGGCACCGTCACCGCGCTTGCCGCAAGCCAGAAGGCCGGCATGGCGATGCTGCTGCTGTTCTTCATCGCCGGTCTGGCGCTGCTCGTGCGGGTCGATCCGCGCCGGGTATAGTCCGCCGCTTGCGATGGCGTCCGGCATGGCCGGATCGAGGCCGCGCATCACGCGTGTGATGTGTTCGGAAGGTAAAACGATTCTAGGTTTTGTCGCGGTCCGTTTCCGTCACGCGAGCCGGTTGTCGCTGCGTTTGAAAACGTCCTAGCTTTCCGCCACCGCCGGCGGCAGCGCCAGCACGGAATAGATTGCCTCGGCATCGCGCGAGGCGCGCAGCTTCTTGGCGATGTCCTGATCGCGCAACAGCCGCGCGATGCGTGCCAGCGCCTTCAGGTGATCGGCGCCGGCACCCTCCGGCGCCAGCAGAAGAAACAACAGATCGACCGGCTGGCCGTCCATCGCTTCGAAGTCGATGGCACGTTCGAGCCGCGCGAACATGCCGAACAGCCTGTCGAGCTTGGGCAGCTTGCCGTGCGGGATCGCAACGCCATAGCCGACCGCCGTGGTGCCGAGCTTCTCGCGTTGCAACAGCACTTCGAAGATTGCGCGTTCGCTTTGTCCGGTCAGCTCGGCCGCACGCTCGGCGAGTTCCTGCAGCGCCTGCTTCTTGCTGTTGACTTTCAATGCAGGAAGTATCGCCTCGGGTGCGACCAGGTCGGTAATCGTCATGGAGCGTTCCGAGAAAATCAGTCGTCAGTCGATCGAACGATTGCGATCGAACACCTGTACCAATGCGATCGTCATCGGCGATGGCGCCGGACCATAGGGAGGGCTGCGCGGGGCGTCAATGGCATCAATGGCGCTCGGAGGGGTTGACATTTGGCGGATCGATCCAACCGATATTGCCGTCCGGGCGACGATAGATCACGTTCACTCGGCCGCTGCCACCGTGCTGGAACACCATCGCCGCGGCGCCCGTGAGGTCGAGTTCCATGACCGCCTCGCTGACCGACATGCGCTTCAGCGATGTCGTGGTTTCCGCAATGACCACCGGATTGAATGCCGTGACCTCATCGTCGCCTTCCAGCGGCGGCGCTTCGATGATGTAGCTTTGCGTATCGAGCCGGCTGTCGTTGTCGGATGCCGCGATCGTGGCCACGCTGCCATCGACCTCGGCGCCGCCGCGCCGCGCCATCACCGTATTCGCGACATGGGCCATGCGCGCCGAGCGGTCCTTGAGCCGGCTCTTGTAGCGGCGCAGCCGTTTTTCGATCTGGACCAGGGCGAGATCGGCGCTGGCATAGGCGTCGGCGGCGCTGGCGTCGGCCTCCAGCGTGATTCCGGAATCCAGATGCAGCGCGCAGTCGGTGCGAAAGCCGAAGCCGTCCTTGCTGAACGTGAAGTGACCCGAATAGTTTCCGTCGAAGTATTTCCGCAGCACATCCTCGGTGCGTGCGTTGACGCGCTCGCGCAATGCCTCGCCGACGCTGATGCGCTTGCCTGAGACTCGAATGCTCATGTCGTGCCTCGCTTCGCAGTTAAGACTGACAGCATTTCGCCTGTTCGCGGCGGCGTCAAGCGGAGGGAAGGTGGCGGCGCGGGGCTGGCGCGCGAGCCAGCCCGGATTGAGACTTGACAAGCGCGCTCTGTTTGTCCCGGCGCCGCTGCACCGATGACGGGATCTTCATCGCCTCGCGGTATTTGGCAACGGTGCGGCGCGCGATGTCGATGCCGGCTTCGCGCAAACGTTCCACGATATTGTCGTCGGAGAGAATATTGTTTTCCTCCTCGGCATCGATCATGTGGCGGATGTGATGGCGCACGGCTTCCGCCGCGTGTGCTTCGCCGCCGCCGGCCGCGGCGATCGAAGCGGTGAAGAAATACTTGAGTTCGAAATTGCCGCGCGTGGTGGCGACGTATTTGTGGGCGGTGGCGCGCGACACCGTCGATTCGTGCAACTCCACGGCATCGGCGATCGACTTGAGGTTGAGCGGGCGCAGATGCGCGACGCCGTGACGGAAAAAACCGTCCTGCTGCCGCACGATCTCGCTGACCACTTTCAGGATGGTGCGGGCGCGCTGGTCGAGCGCGCGCACCAGCCAGGTAGCGTTCTGCAGGCAGGTCGAGACGTAGGACTTGTCGTCGGCGCTGTGCAGCGTTTTCGACAGTGCCGCGCAATAGCTGTGGTTGACCAGCAGGCGCGGCAGCGTCTCGCTGTTGAGTTCGACCAGCCAGCCGCCGCCGGCGCCGGGCCGCACATAAACGTCGGGCACCACCGTTTCCGCGCGCGTCGTGCCTAAGCGCAGCCCCGGCTTGGGATCGAGCCGGCGGATTTCGTCGATCATTCCGGCAAGGTCGTCGTCATCGACGCCGCAGATCTTGCGCAACTGCGCGATGTCGCGTTTCGCCAGCAGGTCGAGGTGGTCAATGAGCGCGCGCATCGCCGGATCGAGGCGATCCAGCTCGCGAAGCTGCAGCGCAAGGCACTCGGCCAGCGACCGCGCCCCGACCCCGGCCGGCTCGAAGGTCTGGATCGTCGCGAGCACGCGCGCGATGTCGGAGGCTCTCGCCCCTAACCGCGCGGCCGCCTCGCCGAGATCGGCCGGCAGATAGCCGGCCTCGTCGATCAGGCCGATCAGGTAGTGTCCGATCAGGCGGTCGGCCGGCGCCGGCAGCGCCAGCCTGAGCTGGGCGTCGAGATGGTCGGCGAGCGATGTTTCCGCGGCGGCGAAGGCTTCGAGATTGTAGTCTCCGTCGCCGGAGCTGCCGCCGCCCCATTCGGCGCGCACGCTCGGGGCGGCATCCTGCGCGGCTCGTGCCGCCGCTTCGGCCGGCTCATCGGGGAAGACATTTTCCAGCGCCGAATCGAACGTCGCCTCGATCGCCGTGCGCTCGCCCAGGCCGCTTTCGATCCGGCGGTCGGTCGGCTCCATTCCGGCGGGCGGCGCGTCAAGCCCGGCGGCACTCTCGGCGGATGCTTCAGGCGTGCCCTCGCCGCTGCCGCCGTCCGCCTCGCCCTCGCGCGCCAGCAGCGGATTGCGTTCCAACTCCTCCTCGACGAAGGCGGCGACGTCGAGATTCGACAGTTGCAACAGCTTGATCGCCTGCAAAAGCTGCGGCGTCATCACCAGCGATTGCGACTGGCGCAGTTCGAGCCGATGCGTCAGAGCCATTGCGTCCGTCGAAGCATTGGAAACGTGCCGTCCCGACCAAGCGGGCGAACAGGTTGGTCCGTTTCTTGCTTATCCTCTTGCCGGCGAAATGTACACCGGCGCGGGCGCCACGGCCGGGCCGGGTGTTCTTTCGTTTGCGCATGATCTTGTCCGAAAACCGGTTCCCACCCTCGGGTCAAGCCGAGGGCAGGCTTTTCGGGATCATGTTCTAAAGCCGGAACTCCTCGCCGAGATAGAGCCGGCGCACGTCGGGATCGCTGACGATGTCGTCCGGCGAGCCTTCGGTCAGTACCTCGCCGGCATAGACGATATAGGCGCGGTCGGTCAGCCCCAGCGTTTCGCGCACGTTGTGGTCGGTGATCAGGACGCCGATGCCGCGGTTGGTCAGATGGCGCACCAGGTCCTGGATGTCGCCGACGGCGATCGGGTCGATGCCGGCGAACGGCTCGTCGAGCAGCATGTAGTTCGGCCGCGTCGCCAGCGCGCGGGCGATCTCGACGCGGCGCCGCTCGCCGCCCGACAGCGCGATCGACGGCGACTTGCGCAAGCGGGCGATGTTGAACTCCTCCAGCAGCGCGGTCAGCTCCGCCTCGCGCTTGCGGCGGTTCGGCTCGACCACCTCAAGCACCGCGCGGATGTTGTCCTCGACATTGAGACCACGGAAGATCGAGGCTTCCTGCGGCAGATAGCCGATGCCGAGGCGGGCGCGCTGGTACATCGGCAGTTTTGTGACGTCGTGACCGTCAAGCTCGACATGGCCTTTGTCGGCGGCGATCAGGCCGGTGATCATGTAGAACACCGTGGTCTTGCCGGCGCCGTTGGGGCCGAGCAGGCCGACCGCCTCGCCGCGCCGGACGTAAAGGCTGACGCCGCGCACCACCTGGCGCGAGCCGAAGCTTTTCTCGATGCCGTGCACCGCGAGATAGCCGCGTGGTGCCCGCGTCCGCGGCGCCGGCTCCGGCTGATACGGCCCTTCCGGCGGCAGTTCGAGGACGGTGATGTCGGTACGCTCGCGCACCACGAAACCCCGCGGCCGTCCGCCCGGCTGGAACAGTTTTGGCAGCTTCACCATGCGCATGGGATTAGATCATGTTTTGATGAAAAGAAGAAAAAACGGCGGGGGCGGCGCGGCTGGTGTCGGGTCCAATCGTGCCGCGCCGGCTATTTTTGTTCGAGCATGATCTCGTCCGAAAACCGGTTCCCACCCTGGGGTCAAGCCCGAGGGCATGCTTTTTCGGGATCATGCTCTAGCGGTTGCCGAGCGGCAGCGGCGCGCCGGGGGCGCCGTTGCCGCCCGACGACTGGAACAGGCCCTGCACGCGGCCGCCCTCGACCCGCGATACGCCGGTCGTCATATCGACCACCAGCCGGTCGCCGCGCAGCACGTTCTGCCCCTGTGTCAGCACCACGCCGCCGAGCATGGTGATGACGTTGGTGCGGGTGTCGAACACCGCCGTCGCCCCGGTCACGGTCTGATCCTTCTGCGTCACCACGACGTTACCCTTGGCCTCAAGCCGCCGGATCGACGAACTGCCGCCGGGACCGGGCGAGGCGGCCTGCATCTGGCTGCCCTTTGCGGCCTTTTCGCCGCCGGCCGGGCCGCCGCTCTTGTCCTGCTCGTAGAACACCAGCAGCGACTTGCTGCGCAGCGTGGTGTCGCCCTGCACCACTTTCACGTCGCCCGAGAACGTGGCGATCTTGTCCTTGTCACGCACTTCGAGGCTTTGCGCCTCGATCTGGATCGGCTTGTCGCGGTTCTGCGAAAAGCCCTGCATGGCGTTGGGCACGCCGGTCACGGAGCTGCCCTTGGAACTGTCCTTGGCGGCGCTTTGCGCCGGCGCCTCGCCCGCGGCAAGAAGCACGCCGGCCACCAGCAGCAACGCCAGCCGCCGCCACCGTCGCCCCGGCATCTGACGCGGCACGGCACTCATTGCGTCGCTCCGGCCGAGCGGGCGGGTGCCCCGGCCGCCGCCGGCACCGGCGAGCCGTCCATCATCAAGGTCATCGATACCCCGCCTTCGAAACGGATCACCTCGCCGCGCTCGACGATGCGCAGCCGGTTGGCGTCGAGCGTGCCGTTGAGCAGCTTGACCCATACCGGCTCATCGGAGGCAACGTTGCCGGCGGCGATATCGACCTGCGCACTGGACAGCCGTGCCTCGTAGCCGGTCGAGGATTGCAGCACGATGTCGCGCTTGAGGTCGAGCAACTGCGCCTTGGTGTCGAACTTGCCCTCGTGCGCCGCCATGGTCAGCAGCGAGCGATCCTCCATCTCGACCTTGGCGCGAATGCCGTTCAGGTCGACCTTGTCGGGCTTGGTCAGGTCCTGCGTCGCCGTTTTGGCCCGCACCTCGTAGGGGCGGTTGTCCGGGGTGAAGCCGGCAAGGTGCGGCGCTTCCATGGTGATCTTGGTGCCGGAGACGACAAGGTTGTCGATCTTGAGCGGCAGCCCGGACAGCACCCGGAACGGATTGAACACCGAGACGGCAACGATTGCGAGCATCGCCACGATCACCGCCGCCGGAATGATCCAGCGCAGCAGCCGCACGCGGGCGCTGTGGCGCGCGGCGCGGGCAAAGCGCCGCTGCATCTGCGTGTCGTAGGCTGCGTCATGGGCAAGCGCCACCGGCTGTCCTTCTCCGCGCGCCGGGTATCGACGCCGCCGCGACCATGGCGGGCAAACGCGGCGGAATTGGTCACGAATGGGCGAAGATATCGTCTTCCGGCCAGCCCGCAAGGTCGAGCCGGGCGCGCGTCGGCAGGAACGTAAAGCAGGCTTGCGCGATGGCGGCGCGGTCCTCCCGCGCCAGCATGGCGTCGAGCCGCTCGCGCAGGCGGTGCAGGTAGAGCACGTCGGAGGCGGCATAGGCGAGTTGCGCCTCGCTCAAGGTGTCGGCGCCCCAGTCGCTCGACTGCTGCTGCTTGGACAGATCGACGCCGATGAGTTCGCGGGCGAGATCCTTGAGGCCGTGGCGGTCGGTATAGGTGCGGGTCAGCCTGGAGGCGATCTTGGTGCAGTAGACCGGCTCTGGCATCACCCCGAAGGTGTGGAACAGCACGGCGAGGTCGAAGCGGGCAAAATGGAAAATCTTGGTGACGGCGGGATCGCCGAACAGCCGCGTCAGGTTCGGCGCCGCGCGCTGGCCGGGCGCGATCTGCACCACGTCGGCGCTGCCGTCGCCGTTCGAAAGCTGCACCACGCACAGCCGGTCGCGGTGCGGATTAAGCCCGAGCGTTTCGGTGTCGATCGCCACCGACGTGGGATAGCGCGCGAGGTCGGGCAGGTCGCCGCGATGCAGGCGGATGGTCATCGGAATCGCTCTTCAGGGACGTGGAACCTGGCGGTTATGGCACGGATGGCGCCGGCCCGCCAAGCCATCCAGCTCAGGAGGCTGACCCCGCCCGTGGCTTGCTGCCGGCGAAATTGCTTTCGTCGGCGACCGGGGTGATGCGCAGCATGGTGATGCGGTTGCGCTCGCGGCGCAGCACCTGGAAACGGAAGCCGTAGAACGTGAAACTCTGGCCACGCTCGGGGATCGAGCGTGCTTCATGGATGACGAGGCCGGCGATGGTGGTCGCCTCCTCGTCGGGCAGGTGCCAGTCCATGGCGCGGTTGAGGTCGCGGATCGGCACCGCGCCGTCGACCACCACCGAGCCGTCCGGCTGCGGCCGCACCCCCGGCACCACGATGTCGTGCTCGTCGGCGATGTCGCCGACGATCTCCTCCAGAATGTCTTCCAGCGTGACGATGCCCTCGACCTCGCCATATTCGTCGACCACCAGCGCGAAGTGGGTCTTGCGGCGGCGGAACGCCTTGAGTTGTTCCGACACCGGCCGCATCTCCGGCACGAACCACGGCGGCAGCGCGATCGCTGCGACGTCGATGCGGCTCATGTCGCCCTCGGTGGTGCGGATCGCGCGCAACAGGTCCTTGGCGTGCAGCACGCCGACGATATTCTCCGGCTTGTCGCGCCACAGCGGCACGCGGGTGTATTCGCTGGCCAGCACTTCGCGCACCGCCTCTTCCGGCGGCAGGTCGGCGTTGACCATGACCATCTCGGTGCGGTGAACCATGACGTCGGAGACCTGCAACTCGCGCAGGTCGAGCAGGCCGCCGAGCATGTCGCGGTCGGCCTTCTCGACCCCGCCCTCGTCGTGAATGAGATCGACGGCGCCGCGCAGCCGCTCCATCGGCGACAACAGCGGCTGATGCGCACCGATGCGCAGTCCGAACAGCCGGCTCAAGCCGCGCACGATCACGCCGACCAGCGCCACCAGCGGCGCCAGTACCATCACCACGATCTTCATCGGCCGTGCGACGAACAGGGCGGCGCGATCCGGCATGGCGAGGGCAACGGTCTTTGGCAGCACCTCGGAGAAGATGATCACCGCTACCGTCATGACGATGGTGGCATAGAGCACGCCGACCGCGCCGAGCCAGGCCGCGAAAATGCCGGTGGCCAGCGCCGAGGCGCCGATATTGGCGATGTTGTTGCCGATCAGCAGCGCGCCGATGGTACGCTCGCGCATCGCGATCAGGTCGACCACGATCGCGGCGCCGCGATTGCCCTGCTTGGCCAGCCGCATCATGCTGGCGCGCGAGGTCGCGGTCAGCGCCGTCTCGCTGCCGGAGAAAAACGCCGACAGCAACAGGCAGACGATCACGATCGCAGCCGCGAGCCAGATCATCGCCGTCACGCTCAGCGGGGGGCGCCGGCGAGCTTGCCGGCGAGGAAGTCGCGCACCACGGCAGGCTCGACATCGGGGGAGATTACCGCCCGCCCGATCGCGGCCAGCAGGATAAAGGTGAGCCGGCCGCGCTTTACTTTCTTGTCCTGCGCCATCAGCGCCATCAGCGCGTCGGCATCGGCAAGCCCTTCCTGCGCGAAGCCGGCGATATCCTGTAGCCGCGTCGGTAGCCCAACCGTGGCGAGATGGCGCGCCACACGCTGCGCATCGCCGGGTGCGATCATGCCAAGTTCAGCCGACAGCTCCGCCGCCAGCACCATGCCGACGGCGACGCCCTCGCCGTGGAACAGCCGGTCGGAGAAGCCGGTCGCCGCCTCCAGCGCGTGGCCGAAAGTGTGGCCGAGATTGAGCAGCGCGCGCTCGCCGGTCTCGCGCTCGTCGCGGGCGACGATCGCCGCCTTGGCGCGGCACGAGGTGG
>JBARWE010000199.1:0-16409 GCA_049646625.1 Xanthobacteraceae bacterium | reverse complement strand
GTGCCGCATGAGATCGACGTGTTCACCGGCACCGTCGCCGACAACATCACGATCGGTGCGCCGGCCGCCAGCCTGGCCGGCTTGCGCAAGGCGGCGGCGGTGGCCGGCCTCGACGCCGAGATCATGGCGTTGCCGCAAGGCTACGACACGCTGCTCGGCCAGGGCGGCGTCGATCTGTCGGCGGGGCAGAAGCAGCGGCTCGGCATCGCCCGCGCGCTGCTGCTCGATCCCGAAATCCTGATCCTCGACGAAAGCACCTCCGCGCTTGATGCGGCAACGGAAGCGCGGGTGCTGGATGCGCTGCTGTGCGAGCGCGCCGCCACGACGATCGTCGCCATCACGCACCGGGACAGCGTGGCGCAGCGCATGCAGCGCGCGATCCCGATCGCTTAAGCGGCGGCACTATTTTGAGCTTGACGCAACGCCTGCCGGTGACGAGGTATCAACGGGGCGGCCGCCTTTGAGCTGCCGCGCCATCTTTGGTGATCACGGGAACTCAGCATGACGATCAAGCAGGGCGAGCGACTGCCGCAGGCGACCTTCCGCATCATGACGGACACGGGGCCGCAGACGAAATCCACCGACGACCTGTTCAAGGGCAGGACCGTGGCGCTGTTCGCGGTGCCCGGCGCCTATACCGGCACCTGCCACAAGATGCATATGCCGAGCATCACCATCAATGCCGCCGCCATCAAGGCGAAGGGCGTCGACGCCATCGCGGTGGTGTCGGTCAACGACGTGTTCGTGATGAAGGCGTGGAAGCGCGACACCGATCCGAAGGACGAGGTGCTGTTTCTGGCTGACGGCAACGCCGACTTCGCCAAGGCGGTCGGCCTGACCTTCGACGGATCGGGCAACGGTCTCGGCCTGCGCTCGAAGCGTTACTCGATGCTGGTGAAGGACGGCGTGGTCGAACGGCTCAACGTCGAGGACACTCCCGGCAAGGTCGAGGTTTCCGGCGGCGACACCCTGCTGCAACAGCTCTGAGCGAGCGATCCGGCGGCTACGCGCCTGCCGGATTGAGCCGCGCCTTGGCAAGCCCCTCGCGCGCCAGTTGGTCGGCGCGCTCGTTCTCGGGGTGGCCGGCATGACCCTTGACCCAGTGCCAGCGCACCTGGTGGGTGGCGAGCGCCGCATCGAGCCGCTGCCACAGGTCGATATTCTTGACCGGCTTTCTGTCGGCGGTGCGCCAGCCGTTCTTCTTCCAGCCGTGAATCCAGCTCGAGATGCCGGAGCGCAGATACTGGCTGTCGGTATAGAGGTCGATCGAACAGGGTTTTTTCAGCGCCTCCAGCGCCGTGATGGCCGCCAGCAACTCCATGCGGTTGTTGGTGGTCATCGCCTCGCCGCCGCTCAATTCCTTCTCGATCGTGCCGAAGCGCAAAATGGCGCCGTAGCCGCCCGGCCCCGGATTGCCCGAGCAGGCGCCGTCGGTGAAGATCGATACGGTCGGGGCCGTGCTCATGCGACCTGCCCCGGTTCGGCGAGGCCGTAGTCGCGCACCGTCGCCACGCTCTGGTGAAAGCGCAGCTTGCGGGCGTATTCGAGCGGGTCCTTCGGCTTGACCAGCGCACCCGGTGGCACGTTGAGCCAGTCGACCAGCCGGGTCAGCAGGAAGCGCAGCGCCGCGCCGCGCGCCAGCAGCGGCAGCGCTTCGCGCTCGGCCGCCGACAGTGGCCGCGTCCGCTCGTAGGCGTCGAGGAAAGCGCGTGCCTTGGTGACGTTGAAGGCGTGGTCCGGCTCAAAACACCAGGCGTTGAGACAGATCGCCACGTCATAGGCGATGAGGTCGTTGCAGGCGAAATAGAAGTCGATCAGGCCGGACAGTTGCTCGCCGATGAACAGCACGTTGTCGGGGAACAGGTCGGCATGGATCACGCCCTGCGGCAGGTCGCAGCGCCAGTCGCGTTCGAGATGGTCGAGTTCGGCGGCGATCAGTCGTCGCAGCCCCGGCTTGACGCTGTCGGCACGGTCGCCGGCCAACTGGAACAGCGGCCGCCAGCTTTTGACCGACAGCGCATTGGCGCGCCGCATGCCGAAATCGAGGCCGGCGATGTGCATCTTCGCCAGCGCCTCGCCGACCGCGGCGCAGTGGGTGGCGTTCGGCCGGCGCGGCCACACCCCTTCGAGGAAATCAATGATTGCCGCCGGGCGTCCGGCCAGTTCGCCGAGCACGGTGCCGGCGCGGGTCTTGACCGGCTGCGGGCAGGTGATGCCGCGCGCGGCGAGGTGGGCCATCAGGCCGAGAAAGAACGGCAGGTCGCCGCTGGCGACACGCTTTTCGTAGAGTGTGAGGAAGAACGAGCCTTGCGAGGTGCGCAGAAGGAAGTTGGAATTCTCGACGCCCTCGGCGATGCCTTTATAGGATAAAAGCTCGCCGATGCCGTAGCCGCTGAGAAACTCGGTCAGCTCCTCGGCCGAGACGTCGGTATAGACCGCCATCTATCGTCCTACTCGGCGGCGCGTTCGGACCGCAGCGGGCGCGGCAGCGGGAAGAACTCGTCCTCCTCTGCGGCCGACACTGTTTCCACCTTGAGGTCGAAGCGCTCGGCGAAGGCGTCCATGATCTCCTCGACGATCACCTCCGGCGCCGAGGCGCCGGCCGTGATGCCGAGGCTCTTGATCTGGCTGAACTTCTCCCAGTCGATGTCGGTGGCGCGCTGCGCCAGCACCGTCAACGGGCAGCCCTCGCGCTCGGCCACTTCGCGCAGCCGCTGCGAGTTCGACGAGTTGGGTGCGCCGACCACGATCAGCGCATCAACCACCGGCGCCACCTTCTTCACCGCAAGCTGGCGGTTGGTGGTGGCGTAGCAGATGTCCTTCTTGTGCGGGCCGTTGATATCGGGGAAGCGGCGGCGCAGCACCGCGACGATCTCGGCAGTGTCGTCGAGCGACAGCGTGGTCTGGGTCACGAAGGCGAGGTTCTGCGGGTCCTTCGGGGTGTACTGTTCGGCGTCGGCCGCGGTTTCGATCAGCGTCACCGCGCCGGGCGGCAACTGGCCGAGGGTGCCGACCACCTCGGGGTGGTGCGAATGCCCGATCAGCAGAATCTCGTGCCCGCGCTTGAAATGAATCGCCGCCTCGCGGTGAACCTTGGTGACGAGCGGGCAGGTGGCGTCGAGCGAGAAGAAGTTGCGCTGTTCGGCCTCGGCCGGGACCGATTTCGGCACGCCGTGGGCGGAAAATACCACCGGCGCATTGGTCTCGGGGATTTCAGCCAGTTCCTCGACGAAAATCGCGCCCTTGGCCCGCAGGCTGTCCACGACATAGCGGTTATGCACGATCTCATGCCGGACGTAGACCGGGGCGCCGTAGATTTCCAGCGCCTTTTCAACGGTATCGATGGCCCGGACCACCCCGGCGCAGAAGCCGCGCGGGGAGCACAGGACGACTTTCAGGGGTGGTTTAGCCTGCATTGTCAGGAAACTCCGACCTATTCTCCCGGGCCGGCGGGCAGGGAACGGTCGCCCCCTGCACTTGGGCGAGCTTTGCGGCCCTGTCAAGGCCGACACCAGCACCATTGCGCGTACCGTCCCGGCAGGCATATATAGACCCGAATTCCTGTCATCGTCGTAGCGTTCGACGGCTTCGCCTCCCGACACGAGGTGGGCGAGGCACAAAGGAGATTTGCCATGAGCAATGCGCCCCTGATGCCGAAAGCGACCGCGGTCTGGCTGGTCGACAATACGGCGCTGTCGTTCGACCAGGTCGCCGATTTCTGCAAGATGCACCCGCTGGAGGTGCGCGCCATCGCTGATGGCGACGCCGCCCAGGGCATCAAGGGCATGGACCCGATCTCGACCGGCCAGTTGACCCGCGAGGAAATCGAGCGCGGCGAGAACGACCCGGACTATCGCCTCAAGCTCAGCGAATCCAAGGTGCGGCTGCCCGAGGCCAAGAAGAAGCGCGGTCCCCGCTACACCCCGGTGTCGCGTCGCCATGAGCGCCCGAGCGCGATCCTGTGGCTGGTACGCAACCATCCCGAGTTGAAGGACGCGCAGATCATGCGGCTGGTCGGCACCACCAAGGCGACGATCGCCAGCGTACGCGACCGCACCCACTGGAACACCTCGGCGCTGACCCCGATGGACCCGGTGACGCTGGGGCTGTGCTCGCAGATCGAGCTGGATTTCGAGGTGCAGCGCGCCGCCAAGGAGAAGCCGACGACGCAGCAATATGGCGGCGCAACGCTGCTGCCGGCCTCCGAGACGACCCGCAAGGACGAGGAGGCCGCTCCCGCCTCGGCCGGCGGCGACGACCTCAATGTCGACGCGGTGTTCGCCAAGCTCAAGACCATCGGCGGCAAGAAGGCCGACGACGAGGAGTGACGGCTAGAGCATGATCCCGAAAAGTGGGAACCGGTTTTCAGACAAGATCATGCTCAAATGAAAAATAGCGCCACGAGCCGTTTCAACGTTGTTGGATTGAATTCTCGAGCTTTTCCGCATCTCGATCGAATCAGGAGCGGATCTCACTTCGCTCGAAAACGCCCTACCGCCGGTTGAGCATGTCCTCGCTCAGGCGGCGGTGGGTGCGCTCGATCCGGGTATCGTAAACGGCGCGCTTTTCGTCGCGCACCTTCAGGCACTCGGCATAGCGCGCCGAACCCGGCTCGCCCGCCTCCCGGCGGCAATAGGCGTCATCGTCCTGCACCGTATTCGCGGTGGTCACGGGATCGGTTTTGCGCTCGAACTGGGCGCAGCCGGAAACGGTCAGGCCGGCGAGCATCACGAGCGGCAGGCAGCGGACGACAGGCAGCATCGGAAACATCCGGGGTGCGGTGGGCGATCCGCGCAGGCTTTCGCGGGGATTGCGGGTTTTGTTGGGCGGCGGATATCGCCGGGCGGATGTCCCGATCCTTGCTTTGATGGAATCAGAGGCAAGGATCGGTTTATTCTGATGCGTTTTCTTCACGCAAACCCGTTTCCACCCTCGGGTCGCGACGAGCGCAAGCTTTGCTCGAAAACGCCATGGGCGGGCCGCATCGCCCCACGGTGCCTCCTCAGGTGCGGCCCTTCAGCGCGGCGCCGATTTCATCGAGCGCCTTGGGATCCTCGATGGTCGCGGGCAGCGTCCAGGCGTCGCCATCGGCGATCTTCTTCATGGTGCCGCGCAGGATCTTGCCCGAGCGCGTCTTGGGCAGCCGCGCCACCGTGATCGCCAGCTTGAAGGCGGCGACCGGCCCGAGTTTTTCACGCACCAGCGCCACCACCTCCTTCTCGATCTCGGCGGGTGATTTGCTGGTGCCGGCTTTCAGCACCAGAAAGCCGCAGGGAATCTCGCCCTTGAGCGTGTCCTTGATGCCGAGCACGGCACATTCGGCGACGTCGGGGTGCGAAGCGAGGATTTCCTCCATGCCGCCGGTCGACAGTCGGTGGCCGGCGACGTTGATGATGTCGTCGGTGCGGCCCATGACGAAGACGTAGCCGTCCTCGTCGATATAGCCGGCGTCGGCGGTCTTATAGTAGCCGGGAAACTCGTTGAAGTAGGCTTCCTTGCAGCGCTCGTCCTGCTGCCACAGCGTCGGCAGGCAGCCCGGAGGCAACGGCAGCTTGATGACGATCGACCCCATCGTGCCGGCCGCGACCGGCTTCGAGGCTTCGTCCACCACTTCGATCTTGTAGCCAGGCATGGCGACCGTTGGCGAGCCGTGCTTGACCGGCAGTTGCCCGAGGCCAACCGGGTTGCCGGCGATGCACCAGCCGGTCTCGGTCTGCCACCAGTGGTCGATCACCGGCACCTTCAACTGCTTCTCGGCCCATTCGATGGTCGGCGGGTCGCCGCGCTCGCCGGCCAGAAACAGCGTGCGGAAGTGCGACAGGTCGTATTTGCGGATGAACTCGCCGTTGGGGTCTTCCTTCTTGATGGCGCGGAACGCGGTCGGCGCGGTGAAGAAGGCCGCCGCCTTGTGCTGCGAGATGACGCGCCAGAACGCGCCGGCGTCCGGGGTGCCGACCGGCTTGCCCTCGTACATGATCGAGGTGTTGCCGTTGAACAGCGGGCCGTAGATGATGTAGCTGTGGCCGACTACCCAGCCGATGTCGGAGCCGCACCACCACACCTCGCCCGGCTTGACGCCGTAGAGATTGTACATCGACCAGTGGATGGCGACGAGGTGGCCGCCGTTGTCGCGCACCACGCCCTTCGGCACGCCGGTGGTGCCCGAAGTGTAGAGAATGTAGAGCGGATCGGTCGCCAGCACCGGCACGCAATCGGCGCTTTTCTTGGCCGCCATGGCCGCGCTGCGCAACTCCGCCCAGTCGTGGTCGCGGCCCTTGATCAGATCGCAAGGCTGCTGCGGCCGCTGCAGAACGATGCAGGCCGGCGGGGTATGCGTGGCGAGCTTGATCGCCTCGTCGAGCAGCGGCTTGTAGGCGACGATGCGGCCGGGTTCGATGCCACAGCTTGCCGACAGCACCAGCTTTGGCTTGGCGTCGTCGATGCGGGTGGCCAGTTCCTTGGCGGCAAAACCGCCGAACACCACCGAGTGGATGGCGCCGATGCGGGCGCAGGCGAGCATCGCCACCATCGCCTCCGGCACCAGCGGCATGTAGATGACCACGCGGTCGCCCTTGGCGACGCCGAAATCCTGCAGGATCGCCGCGAACGTCCTCACCTCATGCAGCATCTCGGCATAGGTGAAGCGGGAGACGCTGCTGGTCAGCGGTGAATCGTGGATCAGCGCGAGCTGGTCGGCGCGGCCGCCGGCGAC
This sequence comes from Xanthobacteraceae bacterium, assembly GCA_049646625.1. Taxonomy (GTDB): domain Bacteria; phylum Pseudomonadota; class Alphaproteobacteria; order Rhizobiales; family Xanthobacteraceae; genus PRO6. The sequence continues at coordinate 9,697 of JBARWE010000199.1, read as the reverse complement.
GTGACGATCGAGCGCGTTGTAGCAGGTGTTGACCACCGCGCCGGCGAACCAGCGGCCATACAGACCCTGCGTCGGGTCGAACACCTTTTTCGCCGGCTCGATCCAGTCGATGGCGCGCGCCGCGTCGGCCCAGAACCCCTCCGGGTCCTGCATCGAGCGTGCGTAAACGTCCTGGTAGCGGCTGGCGGAATGAATGTTCATGGCGAGACCTCCGGCGCATAGCTTATCGCCGCGCCCGCGGAAAGCACAGCACGGCCTTGATGCGGCGACCCTCCACCGCACACCCTCCGCATGAACCCGGCGCGCCGCCGTTGCAAGCCGGGATCGCTTACGCCCTTCGGCTAAGGATCCAGCAAAAAATACCGTTGCCGGCGACGATACCATCTAATCGATTGGAATAACTTGCCGATTCAGGATTTTATTTTCGACTGCCCGGCCCCGGCCGCAATCTGGTATTTGGCTCACCATGATGCTTGCACTCGAACTGGGGATCGTGACGGTCCTGATCGTCGTGAACGGCCTGCTCGCGATGTCGGAGCTGGCGATCGTATCGTCCCGCCCGGCGCGGCTCGCCGGGCTGTCCGAGAAGGGTGCCAAGGGGGCGCGCCAGGCGCTGACGCTCGCCTCCGATCCCGGCAAGTTCCTCTCGACGGTGCAGATCGGCATCACACTGGTCGGCGTATTGTCCGGGGCCTTCTCGGGCGCCACGCTCGGCCTGCGGCTGAGCCAGTGGCTGATGGAGATGGGGCTTGCCAAGGGGCTGGCCGACACCGTCGGCGTCGGCGCCGTGGTCGGCCTCATCACCTATGCCTCGCTGATCGTCGGCGAACTGGTGCCGAAGCAGATCGCGCTGCGCAACCCGGAATCGGTGGCGGTCAAGGTGGCACCGGCGATGACCTGGCTGGCGCGCGCCTCCTCGCCGGTGGTGTGGCTGCTCGACGTATCCGGCAAGCTGATCCTGCGCCTGCTCGGGCATGGCGGCGAGGCGGATGAAAAAGTCACTGAGGAGGAAATCCGCTCGCTGGTGCGCGAGGCCGAGGATGCCGGCGTGCTCGAACCCGGCGAAAAGGAGATGATCGCCGGCGTGATGCGGCTTGGCGACCGCCCGGTCGGCGCGGTGATGACGCCGCGCCCCGAGGTCGATCTGATCGATCTCGGCGAGCCGCCGGATGCGATCCGCGCCGCGATCACCAAAAGCCCGCATTCGCGCCTGCCGGTGTTCGACGGCGACCGCGACGACGCGCTCGGCGTGGTGCAGGCCAAGGACCTGCTCGACGCCTGCATGGCCGGCGCCATGCCGGATATCCGCACGCTGGTGCGCGAGGTGCCGGTGATCCCGGAATCGGCGGACGCGCGCGATGTGCTGGCGATCCTGCGGTCGTCGCCGGTGCATATGGGGCTGGTGCATGACGAATACGGCAGCTTCCAGGGCGTCGTCACCAGCGCCGACATCCTGGAATCGATCGTCGGCAGTTTTCACACCGAGGAGGGTCCGGCGGAAGTGCCGGCGGTCAAGCGCGCCGACGGCTCCTATCTGATCCAGGGCTGGATGCCGGCTGACGAGTTCGCCGATCTGCTCGGCATTCCGCTTCCGTTGTCGCGACCCTATCACACCGCCGCCGGCTTCATGCTGCAGAACTTCGGCGCGATCCCCAACGCCGGCGACAGTTTCGACGCCCACGGCTGGCGCTTCGAGGTGGTCGATCTCGACGGCCGCCGCATCGATACGGTGCTGGCGACCCGCGTCGCGCAAGCCCGCCGCGTGATTTAATCGTCCGCGTCCTGCTGCGGGCGGCCGAACAGTTGCACGATGCCGGGGGTCGCCAGCGACACCACGATGAACCGCGCCAGGTGATGCGCGCCGACGAACACCGGGTCGATGTGCAGCGTCAGCGCCAGCGCCAGCATCGCGTCCATGGCGCCCGGCGCGAAGGCGACAATGACGTCGGCAAAGCGCAGCGGCGCAACGAGAAGGGCGACGGCGACGAACACGGCCGAGATCGCCAGCGCCACCGCGAACGAGCCGAGCGAGGCCGCGAGATAGCCGAGGATGGTGCGCAGCCGGAGCCGCGAAAAGCGCGTGCCGATCAGCGCCCCGATGCCGATCAGCGCCACCGCGCGGCCGCTGTCCGGCAGTCCGCCCTCGATCCAGCCGCCGCCGTGCAGGATCGCCGAGGCGAGCATGGCGCCGAACATCCAGCCTGCCGGAAACCGCACCCATCGCAACAGCCATCCGGTGGCCACCGCCGCCAGTGCCAGCACGCAAAGCGCGACCGGCCCGGCCACCCCCGAAGTCGGGCGGGGCGCCGCCTCGTGGGCAAGCCCGGCGGCGGCCAGCAGCAGCGGCAGGCCGGCGGTGAGCAGGATGACGCGCACCGTCTGCACCACGGCGATCGCCGCCACGTCGGCGTTTCTTTCGTGCGCGATGATGATGATCTGCGACAGCGCGCCGGGGCTGCCGGCCAAGAGCGCCGAGGTGCGGTCCCAGCCATGCAGGCGTTGCAGATAGAGGCTGGAGCCGAAGGTCGCGCCAAGCGTGGCGAGCGCGAGCAGCGCCAGCGTGACGGGATAGGCCGCGAGGTTGGCCAACAGGTCGCGCGTCACCATCGAGCCGAGCGAGATGCCGAGCACGACGAGGATGCCTTGTGCGACCGGCGCCGGCAGCCGCAACGGCCGTCCGGCGATGGCGGCGATGGCGACCGCGATCATCGCGCCGGAGATCAGCCCGCCCGGCAACGCCGCCGCGGCGAAGGCGAGGCCGCCGGCCGCGCCGAGGGCGAGCGTCTCGCCGGTGATCAGGATGTCGGCGCGGCTTGGAAAGGGAACGGTAAAACGCATGACGAGGCCCGGATGGCGCGCCGTTATGGCAAATCTTCCGGCGGGCGACAAATGCAGCACCACGTTGTCACGGCGCCATGGCGGGTTGATAATGGCCGCGTTAGAGATTCCGGCGATCCGGGAGGAAGAGAATGGTTGCGATGCGATCGGGGATGTGGGGCCTTGCCGCGCTGGCGGGGCTGGCGATGACGCTGGCGGCAATGCCGGCAGGGGCGCTGACCTTGCAGGAATGCAGCGCCAAGTATCAGGCGGCCAAGAGCGCCGGCACGCTCGGCGGCCAAAACTGGGCCGCGTTCCGCAAGGCGCAGTGCGGCGAGGAGGCGGCCAAGCCGGCAGCCAGGCCGGCAGCCACGACGGCGGCGGTGACAAGACCGGCGGCGGCCGGCGGCGCCGTGTTCCCGTCGGCGATCGCGCCGAAATACGCCAAGGAAAAGCCGTCCAAGGCGCGCATGCACACCTGCGTCGACCAGTACAACGCCAACAAGGCGGCCAACGCCAATGGCGGCCTGAAATGGATTCAGAAGGGCGGCGGCTACTACAGCGAATGCAACAAACGGCTCAAAAGCTGAACGGCTGAACGGCATTCGGCGGCTGCTACAGAACCATCCGGCCTACGCTCAAGGCCGGGTGCGGGGACAGGTCATGGCTCATGAAACTGAGACGCTCGCGGCCTATGTCGCGGGTTTGACATTCGAGGCGATCCCGCCGGAGGTGGCCGCCCGTGCCAAGGCGCTGACGCTCGATCTCGTTGGCAGCGCCGTGCGCGCGCGGCGCGAAGCGGAATCGACGCCGGCGCTGCTGGCGATGCTCAAGGCGCTCGGCCTCGATACGGACGGACCCGCCACGGTGGTGGGGGACGGCAAAAGCTATTCGCCGGCGGTCGCAGCACTCCTCAACGGCGCGCTCGGCCATTCGCTCGACTTCGACGATACCCACGCCGATTCCTCGTTGCATCCGAGCGCGCCGGTGGTGCCGGCGGCATTCGCCGTCGGCGAGGCGGTCGGCGCGTCGGGCGCCGAGGTGCTGACCGCTATCGTCGCCGGCTATGAAGTGTGCTGCCGGCTCGGCAACGCGCTCGATCCGACCTCGCATTATGCGCGCGGCTTCCATCCGACCGCGACCGCCGGCACCTTCGGCGCGGCGGCCGCGGCGGCCAAACTCTATCGCCTGCCGGCGGAGCGCATCGCTGCCGCCTTCGGCGTGTCCGGCAGCCAGGCTGCCGGCTCGCTGCAATTCCTTGAGAACGGCGCCTGGAACAAGCGCTTCCAGGTTGGCGCCGCGGCGATGAACGGCGTGATCGCGGCGACGCTGGCGAAAGAGGGGTTTGTCGGCGCCAGCGATCCGATCGAGGGGCGCTACGGCCTGCTCCACGGCTATACCGATGACGCCCATCCCGACAAGGCGGTGGCCGGTCTCGGCTGCGTCCATGAGACGATGAAGATCGGCGTCAAACCCTATCCGAGTTGCCGTTACACGCATGCCGCCGTCGAGACGCTGATCGCCATGCGGCGCGACCACAATCTGACGCCGGAGCGCGTCACGGCGGTCGAGATCGGGCTGCACCGCAACGGCATCACGCTGACCGGCGACGCCGCCACCAAGCGCCATCCGCGCAGCATCGTCGGCGGCCAGTTCTCGATGTTCTTCACCGCCGCGCTGGCGCTGGAGCAGGGGTCGTTCGGCTGGGACGACTATGTCCGGCTCGGCGACCCGGCGATCGATGCGCTCGCCGATAAAATCGAGGTGGTGCAGGACGACCGGCTGGAGATCGGCCGCAGCCATCCGTTCGGCGCCCGCGTCACCGTCACCGCTGATGGTGAGACCCATGAGCGGCTCGCCATTGATCCGCCGGGCGAGCCGTCGTCGTTTCCCACCGACGCGGCGATGCGGGCAAAATTCCTGCAGCTTGCACGCCCGGTGCTCGATGGCGGCGCGGAAAAATTCGCCGACGCCCTGCGGACGATGGAGACGTTCGAGCGCTTTGCTATGGTGACGGCGCTGGGCCGGGCGTAAAATCTTACGGCGCGACGTTCGCCGCGAGATAGTCCACCGCCGCCTGCGCACCGCCCGCGCCGTGCGCGACGCCGAGTGCGCGCAGCCCCATCTCGATCACGCCGAGCGTGCCGAGGACCGTCGGCGCGTTAACGTGGCCCATATGGGCGATGCGGAAGCCGCACCCGGCGAGGTCGCCGATGCCGGTGCCGAGCACCACGCCGCATTTGTCGCGGCAGTAGGCGGCGAGCGCGGCGGGATCGAACCCGGATGCGGTCACCGCCGTTACCGTGTCGGCGCGCTCACACGCCGCCTCGATGTTGAAGCCGAGAGGACCGGCGCTGGCCCATGCCGCGACCGCGGCGCGCACCGCGCCGGCAAGCAGGCGGTGGCGGGTAAATGCCGCCTCCAGCCCTTCCGCGTGCAACAAATCGAGCGCGGCACGCAAGGCGAACAACAGATGCACCGGCGCGGTGCCGGCATATTTGCGATAATGCTCCTCGCCCTCGCGCGCGGTCCAGTCCCAGTAAGGCGTGCGTAAGTTGGCGTGGGCATGCGCCTCGCGGGCGCGCGGCCCGGCGGCGACGAAGGCAAGTCCGGGCGGCGTCATCAGCCCTTTTTGGGCTGCCGCCATCGCGACGTCGACGCCCCATGCGTCCATCTCGAACGGCATGCAGCCGAGCGAGGCGACGGTATCGACCATCAGCAGCGCATCGTGGCCGGCGGCGCGAATGGCGCCGGCGATCGCCGGAATATCGTTGACGACGCCGGAGGCGGTATCGACCTGCACCACCAGTATGGCCTTGATGGCGCGCGCATCGTCGCGCTTCAGCCGCGCTTCGACCTCCTCCGGTCGCACCGCACGGCGAAAGCCGCCCGGCAGGACTTCCGCCTCCGCGCCGAGCATGTGCGCGGCCTCGCCCCAGCCAGTAGCGAAGCGGCCGCTTTCCAGCACCAGCACCTTGTCGCCGCGCGACAGCGTGTTGGTCAGCGCCGCCTCCCAGCCGCCGTGGCCGTTGGCGATGTAGATGTAGGGCCGCATGCGGGTGCGAAACAGCGCCCCGAGATCGCGCAACAGGCCGTCGGTCAGCGCCACCATCTCGTCGGAATAGATGTCGATGGCCGGGCGGTGCATGGCGCGCAGCACCTCGTCGGGCATCGTGGTCGGCCCCGGAATCATCAGAAACTCGCGGCCTGCACGCACGCTCATCGATCGTCTCCCTGAAGAGGCCGGCGGCGGCCGGCTGGTCTGTCTTAGCGCGGCCGGCTGCAAAGCGGTATCCGCCTCGTGCAACGCCAGGGCGACGCGAATGGGCTTGCGCCGCGCCGTCGCGGCATCGACAATCCGGCGCCGAGGCAAGGGGGCTTTCATGACGAACCTGACGGCGATCGACGCAAGCTTGCAGCAGGCGTGCGACGCGGGCGCATTTCCCGGCGCCGTCGCCATGGCGACGACCGGCGCGGAGGTGATCTATCAAGGCGCGTTTGGCCGGCGCGATCTGACGGGCACCGCCGCGATGACCGCCGACAGCGTGTTCTGGCTCGCTTCGATGACCAAGGCGATCACGACGGTGGCGGCGTTGCAACTCGTCGAGCAGGGCCGGCTGACGCTTGACGGGCCGCTCGGCCATCTGGTGCCCGAACTCGCCGCCCCGCAGGTGCTCGAAGGGTTTGCGGCCGATGGCGCGCCACACCTGCGCCCGGCAAAGAGCGCGCCGACATTGCGCCAGCTTCTGACCCATACCGCTGGCTATTGTTACGACATGTGGAACGGCGCCATGCTGCGCTATCTGCAGGTGACCGGCACGCCGAAGACTTCGACCTGCCGCAACGCCGCGCTCAACGTGCCGCTGATGTTCGATCCCGGCGCGCGCTGGGAATACGGCGTCAATATCGATTTCGTCGGCAAGGTGGTGGAGGCGGCGAGCGGCCAGCGCCTTGGCGCCTACCTGCACGACAATCTGTTCGCGCCGCTTGGCATGCGCGACACTGCGTTCAGGATCGGCGAGCCGCAGCGCCAGCGTCTCGTCGCCATGCATGCGCGCGCGGCCGACGGCAGCCTTGCGCCGATGGCGTTCGAGATCGAGCAGGCGCCGGAGTTCGAGATGGGTGGCGGCGGCCTTTATGGCACCGCCGCCGACTATCTCGCCTTCGCCCGCATGATCCTCAACAAGGGCGCGGCAAACGGCCATCAGATCCTGCGGCCCGAGACGGTGGCGATGATGGGCGAGAGCCAGATCGGCGATCTCGCCGTCGCCCGGATGATGTCGGCGGTGCCGGCGGCCAGCAACGATGTCGAATTGTGTCCGGGTGTCGCCAGGACGTGGGGTTTTGGCTTCCTCATCAACACCGAGCGGACACCGGAAGGCCGCAGCCCCGGCAGCCTCGCCTGGGCCGGGCTTGGCAACACCTATTACTGGATTGACCCGTCGCGCGACGTCGCCGGCGTCATCCTGATGCAGGTGCTGCCGTTTGCCGACGCGAAATGCCTCGATGCGTTGGCGCGCTTCGAGCGCGGCATCTATGCCAGCCTGCGGCAGCCGGCGTAAGCGCAAGCCGGGAGGGGTCAGGCCGGCAGCAGGCCCTCGGCCTCGGCCAGCGCCTTCAGCGAGGTCTGCGGCCGCGCGCCGATATGCTGGATCACTTCTGCCGCGGCCAGCGCCCCCAGTTGCGCCGCCGTCGCATGGTCGGCATTGCGTACCAGCCCGAACAGAAACCCGGCGGCGAACAGGTCGCCGGCGCCGGTACTGTCGACCAGCTCCGCGATCGGGTGCGCCGGCACCGGCGTCAGGCCGCCCGAAGTGACCACAATGCAGCCCTTCTCGCTGCGCGTCACCACCGCCAGTTTGACGTCCTTCTGCAACTGCGCCAGCGCGCCGTCGAAATCCGACGTACCGTAGAGCGCGTGCAGCTCCGTCTCGTTGGCGAACACCAGGTCGACCGCGCCGGTGCGCATCAGGCTCAGAAACTCGTCGCGGTAGCGGTCGACGCAGAACGCATCCGACAGCGTCAGCGCCACCTTGCGCCCGGCGCCGTGGGCGATCGCCGAGGCTTTCAGGAACGCTTCCTTGGCCTGCGGCGGGTCCCACAGATAGCCTTCGAGATAGGTGAAGTGCGCGGCTGCGACCGCAGCGGGGTCGATATCGTCGGGGGCGAGGTTTTGCGCCGCGCCGAGATAGGTGTTCATGGTGCGCTCGCCGTCCGGCGTCACCAGGATGTAGGAGCAGGCCGTCGCCGCGCCGTTGCCGGCGGCGGCGGTGTCGAAGGTGACGCCCGCGGCGCGGATGTCGTGGCGGAAAGCGCGGCCGAGATGGTCGTCCCTGACCTTGCCGACGAAGGCCGCCCGCGCGCCGAAATTGGCCAGCCCCGCAATGGTATTGGCGGCCGAGCCGCCGGAGATTTCCACCGCCGGCCCCATCGCGCCGTAGATCGCGGCGGCGCGCGCCTCGTCGATCAGCGCCATGCCGCCCTTGGTCATGCCATGGGCGACGAGAAAGTCGTCCTCGGTGCGGGCCATGATGTCAACGATGGCGTTGCCGATGCCGAGAACATCGCAGGTGGCAGAGGTCATGGCGGGGTCCGAAAGCTGGTCAGGCGGGCGGGGAAGGAGTAAGCGCGACCTACACGATCCGCCGCCCGCCAGCAAGCACAGGCCCCGAAGCCCCTTGATGCTCCGCCATATCGTCACCGTCTCGACCGGCACGGCGCTGTCGCGCCTGACCGGCTTTGCCCGCGACGTGCTGACTGCGGCGCTGCTCGGCACGACGCCGGTGGCCGACGCCTTTCTGGCCGCGTTTCAGCTCGTCAACGTGGTGCGGCGGCTGTTGACCGAAGGCGCGCTCAATGCCGCGCTGGTGCCGGCCTGGCTCGACCGGCGCGCGCGCGACGGCGAGGCGGCAGCGGTGGCGTTTGCCGGGCGGGTGCTGGGCACGATCGGACTGATCACCGTGGCAGCGGCGGTCGTGCTCGGGGTCGCCATGCCGGCGGTGATCGCGCTCCTCGCGCCGGGCTTTGAGGGCGAGCGGCTCGGCTTTGCCGTCGCCGCCGGCCGCCTGATGCTGCCCTACCTCGCCTTCGTCGGTCCGGTCGCGGTGCTGATGGGCCTCCTCAACGCCCGGCGTGCCTTCGCGCTCGCGGCCTTCGCGCCGCTCCTGTTCAACCTGGTGCTGATCGCGGTTCTGATCGCGCTGTTGTGGCGCGGGCGGGCCGCGGACACAGCGGCGCTGGTGCTGGCGGCGACCGTCGGGGTCGCCGGTTTCCTGCAACTCGTTGTCCTCGGCGCACCGGCGCGCCGGCAGGCCGTGCCGCTCAGGGTCGCCTTCGATGCGCCGATGCGGCGGTTTCTTACCCGCGCGCTGCCGGGCGCGGTCGCGTCCGCCATGCCGCAACTGGTGATGCTGGCCGGCGTGGTCGCGGCCTCTGGCGCGCCGGCCGCCGTGGCGTGGCTCTATTTCGCGAGCCGCCTGATCGAATTGCCGCTCGGGCTGGTCGGCGTCGCGATGGGCACGGTGCTGGTCTCGGAACTGGCACATGCGCGGCACGATCCGGCGGCCTTCGCACGGGCGCAGCAGCAGGGTCAGGTATTCGCCTTCGGCCTGTCGCTGCCGGCCGCCGCCGGCCTTGTCGTGCTGGCGGAGCCGATCGTGCGCGTGCTGTTTCACCATGGCGCGTTCGGCGCGGACGATGTCGGCGCCACCGCGCGGGCGCTGATGCTGCTGGCGCTCGGGCTGCCGGCGCAGGTCGCGGTCAAGACGCTGGCGGCGGCGTTCTTCGCGCGTGGCGACACCGGTACGCCGCTGATCGCGACGCTCGCCGCGGTTGTCGTGGCGCTGATCGGGGCGCTGGCGCTGGCGCCGTGGTTCGGCGT
>JBARWE010000198.1:0-7096 GCA_049646625.1 Xanthobacteraceae bacterium | reverse complement strand
CGCATGATCCGTGGAGCCGGATCGAGGCGCATCATGCCGATGGCGGCAAGGCGCCGTGATCCGGCCGACAGCGGCACGCGGGCGTAGTTCAGTGGTAGAACGACAGCTTCCCAAGCTGTATGTCGTGAGTTCGATTCTCATCGCCCGCTCCAGCCCTTAGCCAGCCCACGCGATCCACCACCCATGACAGCGAAAAGCCCGATCCGAACGCCGGACCGGACTTGAGAGCATGACGTTCGTGGACAACAAGGACCGCCTGATCGCAGTCCGCGCTTATAGCGTTTTCAAGCGAAGTGGGAACCGGTTCGTGCTCAAGAAAGCGCGTCAAATCAACAATCTAGAGCTTTGCTTTTGATCCCATCAAAAGCAAAATGCTCTAATGCATCGCGGTCGCTTCGAGGTGGCCCTGCAACGACTTGAAGTGGTCGAGGCGCTCGATCTCGCGGTCAAGCTCGTGGCCCGGCTCGCCGTTCTTGAGCTTCTCCTCCATCTCCTCGATCTGGCTGGCGAACATCTCGCGATCAAGCTCGGCGAGCGAGGTCGCGACATCGGCCAGCACCGTGAGGCCCTTGTCGGACACCTCGGCGACGCCGCCCAGCACCACGATCTTTTCGCGCGTGCCGCCGACGACCACGGTGAGGATGCCGGGACGCATCGTCGCCACCAGTGGCGCATGCCCCGCCATCACGCCGAAATCGCCTTCGAGACCCGGCACGTCGACCTGATCGACCTCGCCGGAGAACGCCAGCTTTTCCGGCGATACGAGTTCAAAATGGAAGGTCGCCATGGTGCACGGTCTCTTTCTTCACCTCTCCCGCTTGCGGGGCGAGGGCCTGTCCTCGGGCTTGACCCGAGGATCGACCGGCGGAGCCGGTCGGGTGGGGGCTTCTTATGCGGGAAGGGCAAGAACTCCCTCCCCAACCCTCCCCCGCAAGCGGGAGAGGGAGGCGCCGCAACCGTTGCGGCGCCGATCCTAATCCCGGCTTACGCCGCCTCGGCGGCGAGCTTCTTGCCCTTTTCGACGGCTTCCTCGATGGTGCCGACCATGTAGAACGCTGCTTCCGGCAGATGGTCGTATTTGCCCTCACAAAGGTCGCGGAAGCCCTTGATGGTGTCGGCGAGATCGACGAACTTGCCAGGCGAGCCGGTGAACACCTCGGCGACGTGGAACGGCTGCGACAGGAAGCGCTCGACCTTGCGGGCACGCGCCACCGTCAGCTTGTCCTCTTCCGACAGTTCATCCATGCCGAGAATGGCGATGATGTCCTGCAGCGACTTGTAGCGCTGCAGCACCTGCTGCACGAGACGCGCGGTCTGGTAGTGCTCCTCGCCGACGATCAGCGGGGAGAGCATGCGCGAGGTCGAGTCGAGCGGGTCCACCGCCGGATAGATGCCCTTTTCCGAGATCGCGCGGTTGAGCACCGTGGTGGCGTCAAGGTGTGCGAACGAGGTGGCGGGCGCCGGGTCGGTCAGGTCGTCGGCCGGCACATAAATCGCCTGTACCGAGGTGATCGAACCCTTCTGCGTAGTGGTGATGCGCTCCTGCAGCGCGCCCATGTCGGTGGCCAGCGTCGGCTGATAACCCACGGCGGAAGGAATACGGCCGAGCAGCGCCGACACTTCCGAGCCGGCCTGGGTGAAGCGGAAAATGTTGTCGACGAAGAACAGCACGTCCTGGCCCTGGTCGCGGAACTGCTCGGCGACCGTCAGTCCCGACAGTGCGACACGGGCACGCGCGCCCGGCGGCTCGTTCATCTGGCCATAGACCAGCGCGCACTTGGAGCCTTCGCCGCCGCCCTTCTTGTTGACGCCGGACTCGATGAACTCGTGATAAAGGTCGTTGCCCTCGCGGGTGCGCTCGCCGACGCCGGCGAACACCGAATAGCCGCCGTGAGCCTTGGCGATGTTGTTGATCAGCTCCTGGATCAGCACGGTCTTGCCGACGCCGGCGCCGCCGAACAGGCCGATCTTGCCGCCCTTGGCGTAAGGCGCCAGCAGATCGACGACCTTGATGCCGGTAACGAGAATCTCGGCCTCGGTCGACTGGTCGGTATAGGATGGCGCTTCCGCGTGGATCGGGCGCAGATCGTCGGCCTTGATCGGCCCCTGCTCGTCGACCGGCTCGCCGATCACGTTCATAATGCGGCCGAGCGTGCCGTCGCCGACCGGCACCCGGATCGGCGCCGCGGTGTCGGTGACGTCCTGACCGCGCACCAGACCTTCGGTGGTGTCCATCGCAATGGTGCGCACCGTCGATTCGCCGAGGTGCTGCGCCACCTCCAGCACCAGGCGGTGGCCCTGGTTGTCGGTTTCAAGCGCGTTGAGAATGGCGGGCAGGTGGCCGTCGAACTGCACGTCCACGACGGCGCCGATGACCTGCGTGATGCGTCCGACCTGGTTGGCGGGTTGGGCCATGGAAAGCTCTCCTTGAAGTCCGAAACCTTAATCGAATGTCTTGACCTGAATGCTAGATCGCTTCCGCGCCGGAGATGATCTCGATCAGTTCCTTGGTGATCATCGCCTGCCGGGTGCGATTGTAGATCAGGGTCTGCTTGCGGATCATCTCGCCGGCGTTGCGGGTGGCGTTGTCCATCGCGGTCATCTGCGCGCCGTAGAACGAGGCGTTGTTCTCCAACAGCGCGCGGAAAATCTGCACGGCAATATTGCGCGGCAACAACGAGCCAAGGATCTCGTCTTCCTCCGGCTCGTATTCGTAGGCCGCGACTGCGGCGGCCTTGCCGCCATTACCCTCGATCGCCAGCGGAATGATCTGTTGCGCGGTCGGGATCTGCGAGATCACCGACTTGAAGCGCGAGAAGAACAGCGTGCAGACGTCGAACTCGCCGGCCTCGAACCGCGCGATCACCTTCTTGGCGATCGCCTCGGCGTTGACGAAGCCAAGCTGGCGCACGCTGCGCAGATCGATGTTCTCGACGATCTGGCTCTCGAACTGACGGCGCAACTGCTCATAGCCCTTGCGGCCGACGCAGAAGATCTTCACGTCCTTGTCCTGCGCCATCAGCGACAGCGCATGCTCGCGCGCCAGCCGCACGATCGAGGAGTTGAAGGCGCCGGACAGGCCACGCTCGCCGGTACAGACCAGCAGCAGGTGAACCTTGTCCTGGCCGGTGCCGGACAACAGCCGCGGCGCGGTGCCCATCCCGGCGGTCGCGGCGGCGATGTTGGAAATCACCGCGTCCATGCGCTCGGCATAGGGCCGCGCCGCTTCGGCCGCGCTTTGCGCCCGGCGCAGCTTGGAGGCCGACACCATCTGCATCGCCCTGGTGATCTTCTGCGTCGCCTTGGTCGAGGCGATGCGCACCCGCATGTCTTTCAGAGAAGCCATTCGTTAGCCCACTTTTGCAAACCGAGCGGTGCCCGGCCGCGAACTCCTCTTCAGCGTCCCGGCCGCGCGCCGGGCAACCTGTCGTCCCGCGTCAGACGCGAATGGCTGGGCAGGCCCGGCCATGGCGTGAGCGTCACGCAAACGTCTTGGCGACCTCTTCCACCACGCCCTTGAGCTTGCCGGCCGTCTCGTCGGAGAGGTCGCGGCTGTCACGGATGGCGTTGAGGATGTCGGCATGCTTGCCGCGCAACAGCGACAGCAGGCTGTCCTCGAAGCTGCGCACCTTGGCGAGCGGCAGCGGGTCGAGATAGCCGTTGACGCCGGCATAGATCACCGCGACCTGCTCTTCCATCTTGAGCGGCGAGAACTGCGGCTGCTTCAACAATTCGGTCAGGCGCGAGCCGCGGTTGAGCAGGCGCTGGGTCGCGGCGTCGAGGTCGGAGCCGAACTGCGCGAACGCCGCCATTTCGCGGTACTGCGCCAGCTCGCCCTTGATCTTGCCGGCGACCTTCTTCATCGCCTTGGTCTGCGCCGAGGAGCCGACGCGCGACACCGACAGGCCGACGTTGACCGCCGGACGGATGCCCTGGAAGAACAGGTCGGTCTCCAGGAAGATCTGGCCGTCGGTGATCGAGATGACGTTGGTCGGAATGTAGGCCGAGACGTCGTTGGCCTGCGTCTCGATGATCGGCAGCGCGGTCAGCGAGCCGTTGCCCTGGCTGTCGTTGAGCTTGGCGGCGCGCTCCAAGAGGCGCGAGTGCAGGTAGAACACGTCGCCCGGATAGGCTTCGCGGCCCGGCGGGCGGCGCAGCAAAAGCGACATCTGGCGGTAGGCGACGGCCTGCTTGGACAGGTCGTCATAGATGATCACGGCATGCATGCCGTTGTCGCGGAAGTACTCGCCCATGGTGCAGCCGGTGAACGGGGCGAGGTACTGCATCGGCGCCGGGTCCGAGGCCGTGGCGGCGACGACGATGGAGTATTCCAGCGCGCCCTGCTCCTCCAGCACCTTGACGAACTGCGCCACCGTCGAGCGCTTCTGGCCGACCGCGACGTAGACGCAGTACAGCTTGATGGCCTCGTCGCCGGTGGCGTTGAGCGGCTTCTGGTTCAGGATGGTGTCGAGCGCGATCGCGGTCTTGCCGGTCTGGCGGTCGCCGATGATCAGCTCGCGCTGGCCGCGGCCGATCGGGATCAGCGCGTCCACCGCCTTCAGGCCGGTGGCCATCGGCTCGTGCACCGACTTGCGCGGAATAATGCCGGGCGCCTTGACGTCGACGCGCTTGCGCTCGGTCGCCTGGATCGGCCCCTTGCCGTCGATCGGGTTGCCGAGCGCGTCGACGACGCGGCCCAGCAGGCCCTTGCCGACCGGGGTGTCGACGATGGCGCGGGTGCGCTTGACGGTCTGGCCTTCCTTGATCTCGCGGTCGGCGCCGAAAATCACCACGCCGACGTTGTCGGTCTCTAGGTTCAGCGCCATGCCGCGGGTGCCGTTCTCGAACTCGACCATCTCGCCGGCCTGCACGTTGTCGAGGCCGTAGACGCGGGCGATACCGTCACCGACGGACAGCACCTGACCGACCTCGGAGACCTGCGCCTCCTGGCCGAAATTCTTGATCTGGTCTTTGAGGATCGCGGAAATTTCCGCGGCGCGGATGTCCATCAGCCTGCCTCTTTCATCGCGTGCTTGATCGAATTGAGCTTGGTGCGGAGCGAGGAATCCACCATGCGGCTGCCGAGCTTGACGACAAGCCCGCCGATGATGGCCGGGTCCACGGTCACGTTGAGGGTCACGTCCTTGCCGGTCACGGCCTTGAGCGCCGCCTTCAGCGCGTCGAGGTTCTTGGCGGACAGCGGCTCGGCGACGGTGACATCGGCGCTGGCCTCGCCCTTGAAGCGGGCGACCAGCGTGCGGAACGCCTTGATGGCGCCGCTGACCGCGAACAGCCGGCGGTTCGCGGTCAGAACCTTCAGGAAATTGGCGGCGATACCGCCGATCCCGGCCTTGTCCAGCACCGCGGCGAGCGCCTTGCCCTGTGCGTCGGAGGTGAACACCGGGCTGCGCACCAGCCGCTCCAGATCGGAGCTTTCGCCCAGCAGCGCCTCGAACTTGTCGAGATCGGCCTTGACGGTATCGACGGCCCTGGCATCGCGGGCCAGTTCGAACAGCGCCGTCGCATAGCGCCCTGCCACGCCGGAAACGGAAGAGTCTTCTGCAGCCACGATCACGCTCTCCGATGCCGAACCAGCAAGCTCGAACGAGCGCCGATTTCCAGCGCAGATCCGTCCAAGACATTGAGATTCAAGCGGAATTTTGACGCTTCGCCAGCCCGGGGCCAGCCGCTATCATGAAATCGCGGCCTTGCTAACATAGCGGGCGCGCAGGTGCAACGTGAGGTCGCCGCCCCGCGCACCATGTCGCAGCAGGTTTTTGCCCGGACCGGGTTAGAGCGCGGGCGAGCGACTGACCAGGGAGCTACGAGATCGAGGCCCGCTTCGTTCCATGCAAAAGCCAGATGGAAGGTATGCGGAAAGCCGCCAGGCCGCGCCCTATCCGCCCTCGCCAATACTTGAGCTGCGGGCGGCAATGCCGCACCGGCGCCCTGCTATAAAGTATCCGAAACAATCCATCTGCTTACTATAAGTATAGACGATGTATTGATTCCATGACTCAGGCTATTGCCCCAGATGCGGGCAAAATTTGTCATTTGTCTGCCGACATGTTTAAGCCCCAATCGCGTTTGATCTGCCGCTTCTGGCGGGGGTCTCGCCAATCTACTCACCCAATTGGCTGGGGTGACCGAAGGGGATCGTTGAATGCCACGACAGACGACGGGCGCACGCATGCGCCGTGCCGCCATCCGCTCGCTTCTGACCATTGCTGCGACCACCGCCGTGGTGGCTGTCACACCCGGCGCCAGTTTCGCCGAGTCCACCAGATCCAAGACGTCATCCGAAGCCCGGCAGGACACCGGCAAGGCATCGGCCACCACGCTGCGCAACGCCTATGCGTCGCTCGGCCCGAAGCGGCACTCAGGCCGCACCTTCTCCGGCATCGCCTCCTATTACGGCAACAACGTCGGCAACAAGACCGCCTCAGGTCAGCGCTTCAACGAAAACGCCATGACCGCGGCGCACCGCCACCTGCCGTTCGGCACGCGGGTCAAGGTGACGCACCGCAAGCGCAGCGTGGTCGTCACCATCAACGACCGCGGCCCGTTCATCCGCGGCCGGGTCATCGACCTGTCCAAGGGCGCGGCGCGGGCGATCGGCCTGACCGGCCGTGGCATCGGCCACGTCGTGGCGGAAGTGCAGTAACGGCGGACCGACAGCGCAGCGGTACACCGACCCGTAATCGCTACACCGCCTCGCCCGAAGCGGTGACGGGGTCCGACGCCCCGGTCAGGACGGCGGATCGACCAGGATCACGCGCAGGTCGTTGACATTGGTGCGGGTCGGCCCGGTGATAAGCAGGTCGCCGGTCGTCTCGAAAAAGCCGGTGGCGTCGTTGTCGGCGAGAAAGGCCGCGGCGTCGAGGCGCTGCGTCTGCATCGCCATGAAGGTGCGGCCATCGACCAGCGCACCGGCCGGATCGGTCGGGTTGCCGGCGCCGCCATCGGCACCGTCGGTGTCGGCGGCAAGGGCAGCGATGCCGGCCGTGTCGCGCAACGCATCAACCAGCGCCAGCGCATATTCCTGGTTCGGACCGCCGCGCCCGCCGCCCCTCACGGTGACCGTCAGTTCACCGCC
>JBARWE010000197.1:0-11253 GCA_049646625.1 Xanthobacteraceae bacterium | reverse complement strand
GGTTGCCGGCCAGGAAGTCGAGGAACAGGCCGGAGTGCATGAAATTCCACTTCTTGCCCTTGCCGAGAGCGAACACGTCGCGAAACAGCTTCTTGGTCTTGGTGCGGTTGAGGAAGTGTTCCTGGTCGGGCGCGCGCTCGTAGGCGTAACCCGGTGAAATTGAGATACCGACGCCCAGCTCCTCGCAGAAGTCGAGGAACTTGGCCAATTCCTCGGCAGCGTAGCCATCGAACACCGTGCAGTTGATGTTGACGGCGAAGCCTCTCGCCTTTGCGGCCTTGATCGCGGAAACGGCGCGGTCGAACACGCCCTCCTGACACACCGACTTGTCGTGGTGCTCGCGCAAGCCGTCGAGATGCACCGAGAAGAACAGGTAGGGCGACGGCTCGAACAGATCGAGCTTCTTTTCCAGCAGCAGCGCGTTGGTGCACAGCGAGACGAATTTCTTGCGCGCGACCAGGCCGCGCACGATCTCGCCGATTTCCTTGTGGATCAGTGGCTCGCCGCCGGGAATCGCCACCATCGGCGCGCCGCATTCCTCGGCCGCGTCCCAGCACTCCTGCGCCGACATGCGGCGATTCAGGATGGCGTCGGGATAGTCGATCTTGCCGCAGCCGGCACAGGCGAGGTTGCAGCGGAACAGCGGCTCCAGCATCAGGACGAGCGGGTAGCGTTTCCGGCCAAGCAGCTTCTGCTTGAGGATGTAGCCGCCAATACGCATCTCTTTGAAGAACGGAATAGCCATGATCGACTTTCTGGATGACAGACGGGACAGGACTATCCCGCATTGAGTTCCGCGGGAAGCCGGAATTCGACGGTCTCCTCGCGTCCGGGCAGGACCGAGACGGCGACGGGGCCGAGCCGTTTTAGCGCCTCGATCACGTCATCGACAAGGACTTCGGGGGCCGATGCTCCCGCCGTGAGGCCGACCGTGCGAACCCCCTCGACCCACCGGGGGTCGAGTTCGCTGCCGTCGGCGATGAGGTGGCTCGGGATTCCCGCTTCCGCGCCGATTTCCCGCAGCCGGTTCGAATTGGAACTGTTGGCGGCGCCGACCACCAGCAGAATGTCGGCATACCGCGCGAGGTCTCTTACCGCGGATTGGCGATTTTGTGTTGCATAGCAGATATCCCGCGTATCCGGGCCTTGAATATCGCTAAACCGGGCCTTCAGCGCGGCGATGATGTCGCGGGTATCGTCGACGCTGAGCGTGGTCTGGGTGATGTAGGCGAGCGGGGTGTCGGCCGCCAGCGGCAGCGCCGCGACGTCGGCGACGCTCTCCACCAGCCACACCGGCCTGGGCACCCGGCCCATGGTGCCTTCGACCTCGGGGTGGCCGGCGTGGCCGATCAACACCACCGTACGGCCCCTGGCGGCGTAGCGCTGGCCCTGGTGATGGACTTTGCTGACCAGCGGGCAGGTGGCGTCGAGCACCGGCAGGCCGCGTGCCGCAGCCTCCTCCTCGACCCGGCGCGCCACGCCGTGGGCCGAAAACACCGTGACCGCTTGTGGCGGCACGTCGGACAGCTCCTCGACGAAGACCGCGCCCTTGGCCTTGAGGGTTTCGACCACATGCTGGTTGTGAACGATTTCGTGCCGGACATAGACCGGCGGCCCGAACGTCTCCAGCGCACGCTCGACAATCCCGATCGCCCGCACCACGCCGGCGCAGAAGCCGCGCGGCTGGGCCAGCAGGATTTTCAGCGGCGGCTTGCGGGGGGCGGTGAGCGACCTTTGCAGCGACGACATGCAAAATCTTCCAGACAGTTACGGGTAGAAGAAGCCTGCAAGTCCTGTTAGTTCCATAAGGCATGGCCGAGGTTCAGAAGGGGCGACTGCCGCCGCGCCACGCTGCCTTATTTTCAGTCATGTTTTCATGGCTTTGATTAAGGGAACCGGGTCGGATTCTATTTCGTTCCCTATCCTACACAATAAGTTGCCCCGTACTTGCGGGCGCCCCACGTTTCGAAAGCCAGAACTGTGCTGACACGGATTATCGTTGCGCTCGTCAGGATATCGACCCGCTTCGCCATCACGACCGTGCTGATCGCGCTGATCGCGGCCATCGCCGCGACGCTGTTCGCCGCGCGGAATTTTGCGATCAATACCGACATCAACCAGCTCATATCCGACAAGCTGGAATGGCGGCAGCGCGATCTCGCCTTCGACAAGGCGTTCCCCGACCAGCATAATTCGATCCTCGCGGTGGTCGAGGCGCCGACCGCGGAATTCGCCAGCCGGGCGACGGGCCTGCTGGCCGAGCGGCTGGCCCAGGACAAGACCCATTTCATCGCCGTCACGCCACTCGGCTCCGGGCCGTTTTTCGAGAAGAACGGGCTTTTGTTCTTGCCTACCGAGGAGGTGGGGAAGATCACGGCCGGATTCGAGGCCGGGCGGCCGATCCTTGAAGTGCTGGCCGGCGATCCCAGCCTACGCGGCCTGACCGGCGCGCTGGAGGCCGGCTTGCAGGGATTGAAGCGCGGCGAGATCGAGCCGGATGCGGTGGCCAAGCCCTTCAACGCTGTTGCCGATACGCTGGAAACGGTGCTGGCGGGCAAGCCCGCCACCTTCTCGTGGCGAGAATTGACCAGCGATACGCCGCTGACGGCGTCGGACAAGCGTTTCTTCATCCAGATCAATCCGGTGCTGCATTTCGACGAGCTGGAGCCGGGGCGCGACGCTACCGATGCCATTCGCAAGGCGGCCGCCGACCTCGACCTTGCGGCGGCCTACGGCGCCACCGTCCGGCTGACCGGCCCGATCCCGATTGCCAATGACGAGTTCGGCTCGGTGCAGGAAAACGCCGTGCTCAATGCCGTCGGCACGGTGCTGATCGTGCTGCTGATTCTGTGGGCGGCGCTGCATTCGGCGAAGATCATCTTCGCGGTGTTCGCCACGCTGTTCATGGGACTAGCCATCACCACCGCGATCGGGCTTGCCATGGTCGGCGCGCTCAATCTGATCTCGGTGGCGTTTGCGGTGCTGTTCATCGGCATCGGCGTCGATTTCGGCATCCAGTACAGCGTGCGTTACCGCTCCGAGCGGTTCAAGGAAGACGATCTCGAAAGGGCGTTGCTGCGCGCCGCCAAGCGTCTGGCGGTGCCACTGTCGCTTGCTGCGGCGGCGACCACGCTCGGCTTCATCTCGTTCCTGCCGACCGACTATAAGGGCGTGTCCGAACTCGGCAAGATCGCCGGCGTCGGCATGATCGTCGCCTTCCTGACCAGCGTGACGGTGCTGCCGGCGATGCTCAAGCTGCTCAACCCGAAGGGCGAGAAGGAGCCTGTCGGCTATCTGTGGCTGGCGCCGGTCGACATCTTTCTCGAAAAGCACCGGGTGGCGATCATTGTCGGTACGCTGCTGCTGACGGTTGCGGCCCTGCCGCTCCTGTATTTCCTGCGCTTCGATTTCAACCCGATCAACCTGCGCAACCCGCACGTCGAGTCGGTTGCGACCTATCTCGACCTGCGCCGCGACCCGGCGACCGGCGCCAGCGCGGTCTCGGTGATCGCGGCCGATGAAGCGGCCGCCAAACAGATCGCGACGCGCCTTGCCGCCGTGCCGGAGGTGGCCGGGACGCGCTCGCTCGATATGCTCGTTCCCGCCGATCAGCCGGCCAAGCTTGCGATGATCGGCAAGGCGGCCGAGACGCTGATGCCCGCACTCAATCCCGAGGACGTCGATCCGCCGCCGTCCGACGTGGAGAATGTCGAGGCCCTCAAGGACTCGGTCGACAGCCTGCGCAAGACGGTCGGCGAGGGGCAGGGGCCGGGCGCGGACGCCTCGCGCCGGCTCGCTGACGCCATGACCAGGCTTGCCGCCGCCGACGAGGCGACGCGAACCCGCGCGCAGAACGTGCTGGTCGCTCCGCTCAAGATCATGCTCGCCCAGCTTGGCAGCGCGCTTCAGGCCGAGCCGGTGACGGCCGAGACGCTGCCGGCGGCGCTGGTGCGCTCGTGGCGGGCCGAGGACGGCCGCATCCGGGTCGAGGCGCTGCCCAAGGGCGACCCCAACGACAACGAAACGCTGCGCCGCTTTGCCGATGCCGTGCTGGCGGCGGAGCCGACCGCGATCGGCGGGCCGGTCTCGATCCTCAAGTCCGGCGATACCATCGTCAACGCCTTCATCCAGGCCGGGATCTGGGCGCTGATCACCATCGCGCTGTTGTTGTGGGTGGTGCTGCGCCGTTTCACCGACGTGCTTCTGACCATCGTGCCGCTGATGGTCGCCGGCATCGTGACGCTGGAAATCTGCGTGCTGATCGGGCTGCCGATGAATTTTGCCAACATCATCGCGCTGCCGCTGTTGATGGGCATCGGGGTCGCGTTCAAGATTTACTATGTAACCGCCTGGCGCGCCGGCAAGACGCACCTTTTGCAGTCGAGCCTGACGCGCGCCATCTTCTTCAGCGCGCTGACCACCGGGACGGCGTTCGGCAGCCTGTGGCTGTCGAGCCATCCCGGCACGGCGAGCATGGGGAAGCTGCTGGCGCTGTCGCTGGTGACGACGCTCGCCGCGGTGCTGCTGTTTCAGCCGGCGCTAATGGGTCCCCCGCGCGACGTCGGGAAGTAGGCAGACGTCGCCGACCGGATCGTTGTCAGCCGCAGCCGGCGGATTGGCGGAACCGGTGGTTTTTGCCGCGTTTTTAGCCGCCGCCCGGTTGGGCGCCTTATCGGCCGCCTTGGCTTGTCCCTTATCGGCCGGTTTTGCAGCGGCGCTTCTGGCTGGTGCCGGTGCCGTACCGGCGGTGGCGGGGCCGGACGGCAGCGATGTCACCCGCGTCCAGGTTTCGCCACCGCACAGGAAGCCGAGCACGCAGCCTTCGATCTCCAGCGCATCGGGGCGCGCCAGGTGAATCTTGGATTCGTAGGTCTTGCCGTCCTTGGCGTTATAGACGTGACCTTCCCACTCGCCCCGGTCGTCGCCGGGCTTCATGCTGATCAGGATCGGCATGCCGAGAAAGGGCCGGTTCTTCTTGGTCGCGTCGGGGTTCTTGGCGTCGCGCCCACCCGGGATTTTTTCCCAGGCGACGACGCCCCACATCGCACCATCGCAGTCGGCGATCCGGATGACGGCCGTGCCGTCCTTGACCAGCCAGTCGCCGGTGACGTCAGCGGCCAGCGCTGGCACCGCGCCTGCGGCTGAGACGATCCCGCACCACACCATCATTTGCATGAGACGATTTGAGCGCTGCAACATAGTCGGCACCTGTGGTTAAGTCATGGCTGCGTTAAAACGCGAGTCGCGGCATCCCCGAGCCGGCATTCCAAAGCATATGGTTGACGAAGCGCCCATCAATAGTCCTATTAAGTCTATGATATATTCAAATCTTGACGTTTCCGAGATGTTTATGGCGCGTGAGGCGGAGCGTGGTTCCATGCACACGCGCCACCTCAACGAGCAACTCGTGCGCGTGCTCAAGACGATCGGTTACGACGTCGGCTTCCAGCGCGGCGAGGGGCAATACCTCTATGATCGTGCCGGCGACCGCTATCTCGACCTCCTCAGCGGCTTTGGTGTATTCGCGATTGGCCGCAACCATCCCGTCCTGCGCGACGCCCTGAAAAGCACCCTCGACGGTCATCTGCCGAATCTGGTGCAGATGGACGTCTCGACGCTGGCCGGCATTCTGGCGGAGCGCCTGTTAGCCGAGGTGCCCTATCTCGACAAGGTATTTTTCGCCAATTCCGGCACCGAATGCACGGAAGCTGCGATCAAGTTCGCCCGCGGCGCGACCGGGCGGCCGGGCATCGTCTATTGCGACCACGGCTATCACGGCCTGACCTACGGCGCGCTGTCCTTGACCGGCGATCCAAACTTCCGCAACGGCTTCGATCCGCTGCTGCCTGATTGCGTCTCGGTGCCGTTCAACGATCTTGCCGCGCTTGAGAAGGCGCTGGCTTCGCGCGAGGTCGCCGCCTTCATCGTCGAACCGATCCAGGGCAAGGGCGTCAACATGCCCTCCGACGAGTATCTGCCGGGTGCGGCCGCGCTCTGCCGCAAGTACGGCACTATCTTCGTTGCCGACGAGATCCAGACCGGCATCGGCCGCACCGGAAAATTCCTCGCGGTCGAGCACTGGAACGTCGAGCCGGACATGGTGCTGCTGTCGAAGTCGCTGTCAGGTGGCCACGTCCCGGTCGGCGCGGTGCTGACCCGCAAGCCGATCTTCGACAAGATCTTCAACCGCATGGACCGCGCCGTGGTGCACGGCTCGACCTTTGCCAAGAACGATCTGGCGATGACCGCCGGCATCGCCACGCTTGAGGTGCTGAAGCACGAAAAGCTGATCGAGGCGGCGGCGGCGCGCGGCGCGCAGCTCCGAAACGCGCTACAGGCGATGATCCCCGGCTTCGAGCTTTTGAAGGAGGTGCGCGGCAAGGGGCTGATGATCGGCGTCGAGTTCGGGCCGCCGAAATCGCTTAAGCTCAAGACGGCGTGGAATCTGCTGGAATCGGCCAACAAGGGGCTGTTCTGCCAGCTCATCACCGTGCCGCTGTTCAAGGATCATAAGATCCTGACCCAGGTTGCCGGCCACGGCAGCCATACCGTCAAGCTGTTGCCGTCGCTGACCGTGACCGAGGACGACTGCAACTGGATCGCCCGCGCTTTCGACGAGGCGATCACGTCGAGCCACAAGGTGCCGGGCGCGGTGTGGTCGCTCGGCAAGACGCTGATGGATAACGCACTGCGCAAGTCGGCGTGACCCCGCTTGTCATGGCCGGGTTTATCCCGGCCATCCATGTCTTTCTCACTTGAATCGGTATCAAGACGTGGATGCGCGGGACATAGGCGTTCGGCAGAACGCCGTTCTTCGAACGGCTATGCCCGCGCATGACGAAGGACTTCTGCGAACCGAGTTCCGGGGTGATGACGGTGCGCTACCTTGCATCCGCGACGATCATCTCGGCGCCCTTGGCGGAGATCATCGCGGTCGGGGTGTTGGTGTTACCCGAGGTGATGGTCGGCATCACTGAGGCATCGGCGATGCGTAAGCCGGCAATGCCGTGGAAGCGCAGCCGCTCGTCCACCACCGCGCCCGGATCGGAGGCGAGGCCCATCTTGGCGGTGCCGACGGGGTGGAAGATGGTGGTGCCGATGTCGCCGGCCGCCTTGGCGAGCGAGGCGTCGTCGTCGCCGACCGACGATCCTGGCAGATATTCTTCCGGGCGGTACGGCGCCAGCGCCGCCTGCTTCATCAGCTTCCGCGTCACCCGGATGGCGTCGGCGGCGACGCGGCGATCTTCCTCGGTCGACAGATAGTCCGGCGAGATTTTTGGCGCGGCCGCAGCGTCGCGCGAGGCGATCCGGATGGTGCCGCGCGCGGTCGGCTGCAGATTGCAGGCGCTGATGGTGATGGCTGGAAAGTGGTGCAGCGGATCGCCGAATTTATCGAGCGACAGCGGCTGGGCGTGAAACTGGATGTTGGCGCGCTCGCGGGAAGGATCGGAACGGGTGAAGATGCCGAGCTGCGACGGCGCCATGGTCAGCGGGCCGCGCCGGCGCAGCGCATAGTCCACGCCCATCCAGCCGCGCCGCAACAGGTTGTAGTAGGTTTCGTTGAGCGTGCGCACGCCGCTGACCTTGTAGATCGCCCGCTGCTGCAAGTGGTCCTGCAAGTTGCGGCCGACGCCCCCGTGCGCCAGCTTGACGTCGATGCCGAGCGCGCTCAGCCACTCGGCGGGGCCGATGCCGGAGCGTTGCAGGATTGCCGGTGAGCCGATCGAGCCGGCGCACAGGATAACCTCGCCGCGGGTGCGCGCCTCGACCTCCTCGGTGCCTTGCCGGAACACGATGCCGACAGCGCGGCCGTTCTCGACGATGAGGCGATCAACCAGCACGTTGGTTTCGAGCCGCAGGTTGGGGCGGTTCAGCACCGGCTTGAGAAAGCCGCGCGCCGCCGACCAGCGCCGGCCGCGCTTCTGATTGACGTGGAAGTAGCCGGTGCCTTCGTTGTCGCCGGTGTTGAAGTCGGCGATCTTGCGGATGCCCATCTGTTCGGCGGCATCGGCGACCGCATCCAGCACCTTCCACGACAGCCGCGGCGGCTCGACGCGCCAGCCGCCGCCGGTGCCGTGAATGTCGCTGGCGCCAAGGAAATGATCCTCGAACCCCTTGAACACCGGCAGTACGTCGTCCCAGCCCCAGCCGGTCAGCCCGAGTTGGCGCCAGTGGTTGTAGTCGGCGGCCTGGCCGCGCATGCAGATCATGGCGTTGATCGCCGAGGAGCCGCCGATCACCTTGCCGCGCGGATAGTGCAGGGCGCGGCCGTTGAGGCCGGCTTGCGGCTCGGTCTTGAACATCCAGTCGGAGCGCGGGTTGCCGATCGCGAACAGGTAGCCGACCGGAATGTGAAACCAGATCCAGTTGTCACGGCCGCCGCCTTCCAGCAGCAGCACGCGGCGGCGCGGATCGGCCGACAGGCGGTTGGCCATGATGCAGCCGGCGGTGCCGGCGCCGGCAATGATGTAGTCGTAGTCTCCTTCCAGGCGCCTCGTCATGCTGTCCCACCCCGTGTCTCGCCGGCCTCATTTTGTGCCCTTGATGGGCTTCGCGCGGGCGTCTGTCCAGTGCGACATCAGTCGAGGAGGACGGTCGTGGCGGGCCGGGCCGATCAGATCAGCACCCAGAGGCACAGCGCATTGGTGAGGCTTGCGATGACCAGTGCTGCGGCCAGCGCAAGGCTGAGGTGGGCTGGGCCGCGTGGGGTGTCGGGCTGTCGAATCGTCGTCTGCATACCTGAGAGTTGAGCGAAGCCGGGCGGCGCGGTCATCCGATTTGTTTTTGCCGTACGCTCTTGCGGGAGCGGCGGATTCGAGTCCGGGGCGCCGATTCGGCGCTGGCGGCAGGCCGTTGTCGCCGGTTTGCCACGCCGACGTCGAAATGCCCGTTTCGTTTCGTTCCGCGCGCCGGGCACCATTGACAACGCCGCGGCTGGAAGTTTCATTGCAGCCACGGCCCAGGTGCCGGCGCGAGCCGGCTAATAGGGAATTCGGTGCCGTCGCGATGGGCAGCTTGCTGCCGTCCGCCGTGACCAATCCGAAGCTGCCCCCGCAACTGTCAGCGGTAAGCCGTTGTCCACGATGCCACTGAGGCAGCGCTGCAAGGCGCCTCTCGGGAAGGCGGACAACAGCGGAGACCCGCGAGCCAGGAGACCTGCCTGAGCCTGTCATCCTTCCGGCGTACGGGGCGTGCGCTTGGGGCGGGGCTTTCCGCAGCGGTGACGTGTGCAACCTTGCGGAAGACCGGCCGATGGCATGTGTCCCGACAATGCGCAGCGTAACGGTCCGGCTGGGGTGTCCCGGCCGGCGCCGCATCGACGCATCACGGGCGTTTTCCGCAAAGAACCGGAACGGCGGAGAACGATCATGGGCGGACATATCCTCGATATCCTGAAACTCGGTGGCCTTGCGTCGCTGCTTGCCACGACGGCGCTGGTGGCGCCGGCGCGAGCGCAGCACAGCGAAATGCTGCCGACCATCGACGTGACGGCCAGCCGGCTGTTCGGCAATACCGTCACCGGCACCTCGACGACGGTGATCACCGCCGAGGACGTCGCCCGCTCGCCGTCGGCGACGTTGCAGGAGATTATCGCGCAGGCGCCCGGCGTGCAGCTTCACAGCCTCTATGGCGCCGTCGGCGGAGCCGGCACGGTGGTCGATCTGCGCGGCTTCGGGGCTTTCGCCACCGCCAACACGCTGGTGCTGATCAACGGTCGCCGCGTCAACGACGTCGATCTGGCCGGCATCGATTTTGCCGCCATTCCACGCGAGGCGATCGAGCGGATCGAGATTACGCGCGGCAACAGCGGCGCGGTGCTCTATGGCGACAATGCGGTCGGGGGCGTCATCAATATCGTGACGAAAACCGGGGCCGGCGTTGGTAAGCCGGCCTCGTTGCGCGTCGAAGGCGGCGTCGGCTCGTTCCGGCAGCACGAGGGCAGCGTGGCCGCGACCATGAATTCGGGGCCGTTCTCGGCCGCGGCATTCTTCAGCGGGCTGCGCTCCGACGGCTATCGCGTCAACAACGCGCTGGAGCAGCGTAACGCCGTCGGTGAGATCCGTTACAGCGGCGTCGATTTCTCCGCCTTCTTCAATATCTCCGCCGACGATCAGCGCCTCGGGTTGCCGGGCGCGCGCTATGTCGATCCGACGCTGGGGATCAACGAACTCGTCACCGATCGGCGCGGCACCTCGACCCCGCTCAACTACGGCGCCAAGCAGGGCGTCAACGCCACCGCCGGCTTCACCTACAGGCTGACGGAAGGCGTTGAACTGATCTTCGATGGCGGCGTGCGCGACAAGCAACAGCAGTCGGCCTATTTCTCGGCATGGGGGCCATATTACGTCGACGCCCACTTGCGGACCTGGTCGCTGACGCCGCGCCTCAACATCACGAATGATATGTTCGGGCTGCGCTCGCGCATCCTGGCTGGCCTTGATTACTATGATGCGGACTACTGGTCGCCGCGCGGTGGCGTACGCGGCGCGCCCGACAACATCTATGATCTCGCCCAGCGCACCTACGCCGCCTATTGGCAGCAGACGTTGAGCCTGACGCCGGCAACCGATTTTTCCTATGGCGGCCGCTTACAGCGCACCGACCTGAACGCGCGTGAGATCGGTCCCTTTGCCTTTCTCTCGCCGCTCAATTCGAGCGACAACCAGTACGCCTGGCACGTCGGCCTCGATCATCGTCTCAACGCCAATGTCACGGTATTCGCCCGCGCCGCGCACGCCTTCCGCACGCCGAACGTCGACGAACGGGTCGGCAACAGTCCCTCGCAGGCAAACTTCGCCCTCAAGACGCAAACGTCGAACGATGTCGAGGGTGGCATCCGCGTCACAGCCGGCGCGCTGACGGTTCAATCGAGCATTTACTACATGGCGCTGACCAACGAGATTCATTTCAGCCCGTATGATCTGCTGGCCCTGCCGTTCGGCGCCAACGTCAATCTCGATCCGACCCGGCGCTATGGCAACGAGACCCACGCGACGCTGCGCATCAACGACGACTTCCGGCTCAAGGGCAGCTTTGCCTATACCCGCGCCCAGTTCCGCGAGGGGCCGTTTACCGGCAACGACGTGCCGCTGGTGTCGCGTTTCAGCGGCAGCGCCGGCTTCTCCTGGAATATCTGGCAGAAGTATCTGGTGCTCGATGCCAATGCCCGGTTCTGGAGCAGCCGCCGGATGGACAACGACCAACTCAACCGGCAGCCCGTGATCCCGGCGCAGGCGACGCTCGACCTCAAGC
>JBARWE010000196.1:0-3982 GCA_049646625.1 Xanthobacteraceae bacterium | reverse complement strand
ACCATCGAGCAGGCGCCGGACGGCTTTGTCATCACCAAGAGCCACCTGACGCTGAAGGCGAAGATCCCCGGTGCGACTGAGGCGGTGTTCAAGGATTTGACCGCCAAGGCCAAGGCCGGCTGCCCGGTTTCCAAGGCGCTCAACGTCGAAATCACGCTCGACGCCACGCTGGAGGCGTAACCGGTCGCCGCCCGGCGGGATGCGTTATGTCTTGCCGTCGCGGTCGGGCTCGATTGAGGCGATGCGCAGCATGTTGGTGGCGCCCGAGGTGCCGAATGGCACGCCGGCGACGACGATGATGCGCTCGCCGGCGCGGGTGAAGCCGTCGCGGTAGGCGATGCGGCGGGCGCGATCGACCATGTCGTCCTGGTTGCGGGCGTCGGCGGCGACGACGCAATGCACGCCCCACACCAGCGACAGCTTGCGGCCGGTGGCTTCCCGCGGCGTGATCGCCACCACCGGCGGCTTCGGCCGCTCGCGCGCCATCCGTAGCGCGGTCGAGCCTGACGAAGTCCAGCAGATGATCGCCGACAGCTCCAGCGTCTCGGCGATCTGGCGCGCGGCGTCGGCGATAGCGTCGCCGACCGTTGCCTCCGGGTCCGGGCGCTGCGCGTGGATCACGCCGCGATAGGTCGGGTCGTGCTCGCACTCCTCGCCGATGCGGTTCATGGTGGCGACCGCTTCGACCGGATATTTGCCGGCGGCGGATTCCGCCGACAGCATGATGGCGTCGGCGCCCTCGTAGACGGCGGTAGCAACATCGGACACCTCCGCCCGCGTCGGCACCGGGCTTTGGATCATCGATTCCAGCATCTGGGTCGCCACCACCACCGGCTTGCCGGCGCGGCGCGCGAGGCGGGTGATCTGCTTCTGCAGGCTCGGTACCCGCTCGACCGGCAGTTCGACGCCGAGGTCGCCGCGCGCCACCATCAGGGCATCCGACACCTCGACGATCTCGGCGAGGCGATCGATCGCCTGTGGCTTCTCGATCTTGGCCATCACCGCCGCACGGCCGCGCACCAGCTTCTTGGTTTCCGCAACGTCCTCCGGGCGCTGCACGAACGACAGCGCGATCCAGTCCACGCCGGTCTTGAGCGCCGCGTCGAGGTCGGCTCGGTCCTTCCTGGTCAGCGCCGAGGTCGGCAGATCGGTGTCGGGCAGGCTGACGCCCTTGCGGTCCGACATCCGGCCGCCGATCACCACCCGCGTCACCGCCCGTTCGGCAGAAGCGTCCTCGACGATCAGTCGCACCTTGCCGTCATCGAGCAGCAGCGCGTGGCCGGGCTTGAGGGCGGCGAGAATCTCCGGGTGCGGCAGGTGCACGCGCTCGACGTCGCCGGGTGTGGGATTGCTGTCGAGCGTGAAGGTCGCCCCGTTGTTGAGTTGCACCGGGCCGCCGGCAAAGGTGCCGAGCCGCAGCTTCGGCCCCTGCAGGTCGACCAGGATGCCGATCGGGCGGCCGTAGGAGCCTTCCACCTTGCGAATGGTCGCCACCAGTTCGCGCATCGTGTCGTGCGAGGTGTGGCTCATGTTGATGCGGAACAGGTCGGCGCCAGCCTCGAACAGGCGGCGGATCACCGCGCTGTCGGAGGATGACGGGCCGAGGGTGGCGAGGATCTTGATGCGGCGCAGCCGTCTCATTGCTTCTGTCCGGGCGCGGTGCCGTGCGGCAGGCCGTTGGTGCCCGGGGTGGTCGTGCCCGGCGCGTTGGGCAGGCCGGGCAGCGGTACGCGCTGCTGGTTCTGATCGCTGGTTTCGGTGAGTTGCACCGTCCAGGCGCGCTGTTCGCCGGTATCGACCTCGAAGAAGCCGGTCCGGTCGTAGCCGCGCGCGAGGCAGTTTTCGGTGCCGCGAATGGTAAACTCCTTGTCGCGCGAGCACATGAAGGCCCGCCCCGACCATTCCCCGCCGCGATCGTAGTCGAGCGCGTAGATGTAATAGTACCGCGCGATCAGGTTGCCGCGCAGCAGGGTCTCGCAGCTATGCGCTGAAATATTCCACCAGCCTTCCGTCACCCAGCCCTCGGCGTCCTTGTAGCCGAGCGCGATGCCGACGCGGCTGCCGGTGTTGTTGCACAGCCGGAAGTCGGCGGCGGCGCTGCCCAGCGTGACAAGCAACGCCGCGAGTGCGAGCGCCACGGCGCCGCCGAGCCGGGCGGCACGATGCAAGGGGGTGGGAGAGGGGCTGTCGCTGGCGATCATCTCGGCGGCAATGTTGCGAAGGTGTTGTTTCGCGTAACCCGCCTGCGGCTGTCAACCGGCCGTCGTCCCGGCGGTCGCGCGGGCAGCGGGAAAGTGCCGGCGGATATGGCAAAATGTGTGACAGCCGCTATGTTGGGGAGAGGTATTTCGCAAAGGCGGCCTAGCCGGAGAGGTGAAGCATGGCAATCGACGAGCGCACCCGAATCGAACTGGAGGCGGCGGTATTTCGGCGGCTCGTCGCGCATTTGCGCGCGCGCACCGATGTGCAGAACATCGACCTGATGAATCTCGCCGGGTTCTGCCGCAACTGCCTGTCGAACTGGCTCAAGGAGGCGGCCGACGAAAAGGGGCTGGCAATGAGCAAGGACGAGAGCCGCGAGGCGGTCTATGGCATGCCCTATGAGGCGTGGAAGGCGGCCCATCAGCGCGAGGCGTCGCCCGAGCAGCTCCACGACCTGGCCCACAGCCATCCGGGGCATTGACGGGACAATCGAGCGGCGCCCGCAACCTGCGATTTCCTGTGAGGGCGCTGTGGATGGACCTCGCAGGCGGCACGGCGCGCCTTGACGGCGGCAGCCTTACTCTTGAGTGTCGGCTGCATCAGCCGGCGCCGTCCTTAAGCCGCGCCGGTCTTTCCTTCATCGATCTGTCAGGAGTACACGATGGCCACCGCAGCCGCTGCCGCCGCCGAATCGCCGGCGACCCGCTTCGCCAAGGATCAGCTCAAGGCCATTGTCGAGCGCATCGAGCGGCTGGAGGAAGAGAAGAAGGCGATCGCCGACGATATCCGTGACGTCTATGCCGAAGCCAAGGGCAACGGCTTCGATGTCAAGGCGCTGCGCACCATCATTCGGCTGCGCAAGCAGGATGTGCAGGAGCGCGAGGAGCAGGAAACGATCCTCGAAACCTACATGCAGGCGCTCGGCATGCTGTGAGGGTGGGCCGGCCGGTTCTTTCGTTTCCGGTTGTCACACGCGGGCTTGACCCGCGTGTCCATCTTCAGAAGAAGGATCGATTGCCGGGTCAAAAGGGCGTCCATGCCCGTCTGCGCCAGGCTTATAGCCCGGCAATGACAGTCGTTGATTCCGTCAAAAGTTGAAAAACCCTACCGTAGCGCCGCCGTGCGCACCGCGAACGGCTCGACCGGCAGCGCCGCCACGGCGCGGCCGCTGAAACGCCGCGTCGACAGGCCGTGCGCCGGGTCGTCGGAGAAGCTTGCGGCGACGGTGACTTGCGGCTTGGCGAAGTGCCGTGCCAGCCAGGTCATGTCCTGATCGCCGAAACTCGTGGCGCGCATCATCGTGGTGGCGCTGGCGGCGAGGATCATGGCGCGCTGCCAGGCCGGATTGGCGTTGACGGCGGCGGCGATGCGGGCCGAGATCGCGATGCGGCCGGACTGGCCATGTGGCCCCTTGGCGACCACCGTGGTGAGCTTGTTGATCGCCATCGGGTCCGGCCGCGGCGCCCGCACGCTGCGCGGGATTGGCGCGCCGGCAGCGACGATATGGGCGCGGTCGACGACAGCGGCGGCGGCCGGCGCATAGGCCAGCGCCTGTGCGCCGCGCTCGATGCCGGCGGTCGGTTGCGGATCGGCGGCGGCAAGCGCCCGGCGCGCATTGAGGGCCGCGATCTGCGCCGGGCTGGCCTGCTGCGGCGTCGACGGCATGTCATCCCAGAAGCCGCGAGCATTGATGATATCGGCCGGCGTGCGCGGCATCGCGGCCGCTGGCGCCGGCTTCCGGACCGGCAGCGCCGGCGTTCCGGCGGCGGCGAGCTGGATG
>JBARWE010000195.1:0-19729 GCA_049646625.1 Xanthobacteraceae bacterium | reverse complement strand
GCCTTCGCTCGCGAGCGTCGCCAGCGCCGCGGCGTCGCGCAATGCCGAGCCATAGTCGGCGCGGCCGTAGCGCAGCACCGGCTTGGGATCGAGGCCGGCCAGCGCCGCCGCATAGGCCCGCTCGGCGCGGGTGCGATCGCCGACCAGCGCCAGCGCCGCCGCGAGTTGCGCCCGCGCGATCGGCGTCGCCAGCTTGTCGAGCTTGGTATCAGCGAGATAGCGCAGATCGCCGACCGGCGCATTGCCGTTGCGCGCCAGCACATAGAGACCGTAAGCCAGCGCCTGCCCGCCGGTCTTGTCTGGCTCCTCGGCATTGACCACGGCATTGCGGATGCGGTCGAGCGCAGCTCGGAACGCGATGTCCGGCACGGCAAACCCCTTCTCGCGCGCCCGCGTCAGAAAGTCGGCGACATAGGCATCAAGCCAGTCGTCGTCGCCGCCCGACGACCACATGCCGAACGAGCCGTTGGAGCCTTGCCGCGCGAGCAGCCGTTCAATCGCGGCCCGGATGCGCTCGTCGGCCGCCTGATCGAGCGCAAGCCGAGACTCGGCGGCCAGTTCGTTGACATACAGCAGCGGCAGCGCGCGGCTGGTGATCTGCTCGGTGCAGCCGAACGGATAGCGGTCGAGCGCCTTCAGCAGGCTCGCCGCGTCGAGCGCGGCCGACGGGCCGATCGACAGCGAGAAGCCGCCGGTGCCGGACACCAGATCGGCGAACATATCCGACGACAGCCGCAGGCTTTCGCCCTTGGCCAGCGTCCGCACGGCGCGCCGCACCAGCACCTGGGTCGCCGGCTTGACGTCAAGTTCATAGTGGCGGGCGAGTGCCAGCCCGTCCGGCCCGCGAATGGAAATATCGAACGCGGCACGGCCGGGAGCGGTCGCTTCAAGCGGCAGCGCCATGGTGGTGCGCTGCTTTGCCGCCAGCTTGAGCGTCGACGCGGCGTTGCCCGCAACCTTGACCGGGCCGCTTGCCTTGACCTCAAGCGCATAGTCGCCGCCCGGCCCTTCGACATTGTCGAGGTCGAGGTTGAGCGTGCCACGGTCGCCGCCAAGCAGGAAGCGCGGCAGTGTCGCGGTCAGCACCACGGGATCGCGCACCGTGACATCGACGCTGGCGCGGCCGAGTTTGCTGGCGCTCCAAGCCACCGCCATCACCCGCGCGGTGCCAGCGAACTCAGGAATATCGAAGGCCACCTGCGCGGTGCCATCAGGACCAACGGTGACAATGCCGGAGTACAGCGCCAGCGGTTTCTGCGTCGGCGGGCTGCCCTGCAATTCGGCCGCCGCGATATCGCCGCCGGTGCGGATAGCGCCACGGCTACCCTGCATGCCGTCGATCAACTGGCCGTAGAGGTCGCGGATTTCAGCGGTCAGCCGGCGCTGGCCGAGATAATAGTCATCGGGCGCGGGCGGCTTGTAGCCGGTGAGATTGAGAATGCCGACATCGACGGCGGCGACCACGATCTTGGCGTCCTCGCCCGGATTGAGACCGGAGAGCTTGACCGGCACCACCAGAGTCGTGCCCGGCCGCACCAGTTCGGGCGGCGTCAGCGCCATCTGCAAGGTACGGGCGGCGCGATCGATGCCGAACCATTTGACGCCGATGGCGCGGCCCGGCATGCGCCGCGCGGCCGTGTCGAGCGGCCGGCGCAAGGTGGCGACGACATAGGCGCCGGTGCCCCAGTCGCTGCCGACCGGGATTTTCACCTGCGCGGTGCCCTCCGCCACGTCGATGCTCTCGGTGGTCAGCAGACGATCGCCGAGCACGCTGACGGTCAGCTTGCCCTTGGCGCGGGCGTTGACCGACACCGTCATGGTCTCGCCGACACGGTAGTCCGGCTTGTCGATCGAGGTTTCCAGCAGGTCGGGCGCATCGGCGCTTCCATCGGAATAGAACCCGACGTCGAACGTCACCGAGGTCAGCGGCCCGTTGGCGTCCGCTGTGCGGACGTCGAGGCGATAGCGCCCCGGCTGCGGCGCCAGCGTGATGCGCGCCGGCGCCTCTGCGCTGACCTCGATATCGCCATCGGCGACGCGGCGCGTCGATTTGACCGGCTCGAACTCCCACGATGAACCTTGCCGATACCATTGATAGCGCGACTCGAGCTTCATCAACTCGTAGCGTGCGCCTTGGCCGGCAAGCCGCGTGCCATCGGGGGCGACCAGCACCACGTCGAAGCTGGCCTTGTCGCCCTCGGCCACGCTGCCGTCGAACAGCGGCTTGACGCCGAACATCGTCGCGCGCGGCTTGACCGGCAGCACCAGCTTGCGCTCGACGGCGCGGCCACCGCTCTCCGCCATGCGCACAAAGATCTGCGCCTCCTGCGGCCGGCTCGTCTCTGGCACCTTGCCGAGGTTGACGGCAAACGACGCCTGCCCCTTGTCGTCGGTCTCAGGCAGGTCTTCGAGCGGCGTACGCTCGTTCTCCGCGGCCTCCTCGTCGTCGGTCACGCCGAAGCGATAGCCCGGATAGCCCGGCCGCTCGGCCGCGACCGCAATCAGCATGTCGCCTTCCAGCACAAGCTGCGATGCCGGCGCGCCGTAGAGAAAACGACCATCGACCTTGAGCGTGACCGGCGCATCGGCACTGATCTGCGCGGCTTCGCTGGTCAGGTCGAAGGCGATCCGGTCGGGCACATAATCCTCGACCATGAAGGTGGTTTCGCCGACCGCGCGGCCTTTCGGATCGGTGAAGGCGCGCACCCGCCATGTGCCGGTCGGCACCGCGCTGTTGAGCGGCAGCGACAGCGACCGGCCGCCGGCGCCCTGATCGGCGGTCACAGCACGGCGGTATTCGACGCCATCGGGGCGCTCGACAACCAGCGTCAGCGGCGCACCGGCGATCGCATTGCCAAGCCCGTCGCGCAACAGCGCAGTGAGATGCACCGTCTCGCCGGAACGGTAGACGCCGCGTTCGGCATAGACGAAGGCGTCGGCACCGGCCGGCACCGCGCGGCCGGCGACGCCGCGGTCGGTCAGGTCGAACGGGTTGCCCTTGAGGCTGAGGAAGGCATAGTCGGCCTCCCCCGCCGTGACGGTGAGCAGCGCCGGCGACAAGCCGCCCTCGCCGCGCGTCAACCCCGCCTCGAACAGCACATGGCCGGCACTGTCGGTCCGGCGCGTCGCCAGCACCTCGTTGTTGCGCGCCAACAGCCGCACCTCGGCATTGGCAACGGTCGCGGTGGTGGCCAGCGAATTGGCAAAGACATGGATGCCGTCATGGCCGGAGAACGCCGTTAGGCCGAGGTCGGAGACGATGAACCATTGCGTCGCAAGGGCATCATAATCGTCCGCCGCGCCCGGCTCCTTCGGTTTGGCGGTCATCACATAGACGCCCGGCTCCAGTTGGCCGATCGCCTGATCGACCGGAAACGCCGTGGTGGTGTCCTGATTGAGCGGCGCTTCCAGCGTCAGGTCGCCGCTCCACACCTTGACGCCCGTTTCGTCACCAAGCTGCGACAGTTCGTAAGGGCTGAGGCTGCGCTGGAAATCGCTGCCCAGCACGGTGTTCAGTAGGTTGCGGTCGCCGATGCGAAACACCTCGATCTTGGCGGCGCGGCTGTTGACGCTGACCAGCGGAATGCCGAGCTGGCCGGTGCGTGGCAGCACATAGGCGCGCCCGGTGAAGCGCACGAAAGGCTTGCGGTCGCGCACATAGACGTTGAACTCGGCCGACTTCTGCAACGTCTCGACGACGGCCGACGGCAGCCCGGCGCGCAGATGCAGATTGTAGCGCTCGCCGTGCTTGAGGCCCTCGACGCAGAGTTGCCGGTCCTCCGACGACAGCGCCGGATTGTCGGCGCCGCCTTGCGCCACATAGGGCGAGAAATCGGCGCGCCGCGCCAGTTCCTCGGAAAACTGGAAACAGACCCGCGGCGACGCCGCGTCGGAATCCACGCTGTAGTCCAGCAGCCGGAAACCGCGTTCGGCGCGCAGCTTTTCGTAAGCCGCGCGCACCTCGGCGACCTCGCGCAGATCGAGCGACAGCCGCATCGCATCGAGCGCCGGCCGATACAGCTTCCGCAGCGACAGCGCCTGCCCGAGAACGGCGAGCGCACGCGCCTCCTCTGCGCCGTTGCCGGCGCGCAGATAGGCGAGATAGGCGGCGGTCGAGGCGCGCTCGCGCAGCAGGGTCTGCTCGGAGCCGTTGGTGGGGCGGATTTGCAGAATCGTTTGCGCGAGCCGCAGCCAGTTGCCGCTATCCTGCGGCGCGACAGCGGCGATCTGGCCGAGAATCTGCAAGCCGAGGCGCGCATCGCCGCGCCGGAACGCCGCATCGGCGTCGCTGCGCAAAGCCGTGGCCGGCTTGGCGACGGCGCCGGCCTCCGTCTTGATCTGCGCTTCGAGGCGAACCGCCGCATCGGCCAGATCGTCGCGCCGAAAGCCTTTGTCGGCCGCCTGTGCCGATGTCGACACGATGAGGACAGCGGCAAGGAACAGCGCAAGACGACGGACAGCATCGATCATGACAAACTCCCGGACGGCCTGCGGCAGTCGTAGCATCGATGGGCCATGGCAGGAAGGCAACAGCCCGAGGACGGAGCACGGCCGGGCGCAGGCACCCCGGCTGAGGGTCGCCGCAGCCGGTGCAAGGTTCAAAAATCGGGATGGAAATCTGCCAACTCCGCTGTCGGCATTTCATCGCCGCGATGCTATGAAGCGGCAACGGCCCCGTAGCTCAACTGGATAGAGCACCTGCCTTCTAAGCAGGATGTTGCGTGTTCGAGTCCCGCCGGGGTCACCATTCCTCGATCCGCCATTGGACCGCGTGGCCTCATCAGCCCGACGGCAGGCGGAACGGGCGGAACGGGGAATGCCGCGCTCCGCCGGCCGGCCTTTTTTAGGCGCTATCGCCGTCTTCCGTCTCGGCCATCGTCAGGGAGGATCGACATTGTCGGAATACGAAATTACCCTCCGCCTCGTTGCCGCCGCCGCGCTGGGAAGCCTGATCGGCTTCGAGCGCGAGCGATTATTGTGGGCCGCCGGCATCCGCACTCATATGCTGGTCTGCGTCGGCTCCTGCCTGATCATGATCGTATCGGCCTACGGCTTCGCCGGCGTGCTGAGCCAGCAGAATACCGTGCTCGATCCCTCGCGTGTCGCGGCGCAAGTGGTGTCGG
Organism: Xanthobacteraceae bacterium; assembly: GCA_049646625.1. Lineage (GTDB taxonomy): Bacteria > Pseudomonadota > Alphaproteobacteria > Rhizobiales > Xanthobacteraceae > PRO6. The sequence goes on along the minus strand of JBARWE010000195.1, from coordinate 14,606 downwards.
GCATCGGCTTTCTCGGCGCCGGCTCGATCCTGGCGCGTGGCGAGATCGTCAAGGGCCTGACCACGGCGGCCAGCATCTGGACGGTGGCGGCGATCGGGCTTGCGGTCGGCGGCGGGCTGTACTTCGCCGCCGGCACCTCGACGGTGATCATTCTCGTCATCCTCGCCGGCGTCAAACCGCTGGAAGAAGCCTATCGCGCGCGCAACCAGACCTGCTTCCTGTCGATCGAGGCCGAGCCTGGCGCACTGACGCCGGAGTTGTTGCGGCAGACGCTGCGACTGCGCGTTTCGCAGATCAAACGCTTCGTCGTCGAACCGCGCCGCGCCGAGGAGAACGACACCATCAGCGTGCTGCTAACCAAGGTCTCGTCGCAGGACATGGCGGAGTTCGGCAAGAAGCTGCAGGAACTCGACAGCGTGCATCAGGTCACGCGCCTGCGTGAACCGCCGCCGCCGCACTGACCGCGCCGCATCCTATCCCGCAGCACGGCGCTGCCGCGCGAGCAGCGCGGCGTTGACGCGGCTGACCGGCACGCGGCCGATCTTGGCGCAGACCTCACGCGCGGCAATCGCCACCTTGTCCAGATCGATGCCGGTCGCGACCCCCATGCCGTTCAGCATGTAGACGACATCCTCGGTCGCGACATTGCCGGTCGCGCCCGGCGCGTAAGGGCAGCCGCCTAGCCCGCCGGCGGCGGCGTCGATCACCCGCGCGCCCTCCTCCAGCCCGGCATAGAGATTGGCAAGCGCCTGGCCGTAGGTGTCATGGAAATGCATCGCGAGGTTTTGCATCGGCACCACGCCGGCGACCGCCCGCAGCAATTCGCGCGCCTTCGTTGCCGTTCCGACACCGATGGTGTCGCCGAGCGAAACCTCGTAGCAACCCTCGCGCCACAGCGCGTCCGCCACGCGCACCACCGCGGCGGGCGCCACCTCGCCGTCGAACGGGCAGCCGAGCACGCAGGAAATATAGCCGCGCACCTTGACGCCATCGGCCTTGGCCCGCGCCAGCACTGGCTTGAACCGCGCGATGGATTCCGCGACCGAGCAGTTGATGTTGGCGCGCGAAAACCCTTCCGAGGCCGAGGCGAACACCGCGATCACTTTCGCGCCGGCCGCGCGCGCCGCGTCATAGCCCTTTTCGTTGGGCACCAGCACATGAAATTCGTGGCCCGCATAGTGATCAAGCGCGCGCAGCACGGCGTCGGAGCCGGCCATCTGCGGCACTGCCTTGGGCGACACGAAGCTGCCGACCTCGACCACCGGACAACCGGCGGCGACCAGCGCCTCGACGAACGCCACGCGATCCGCGACGCCGATCGGCGTTTTTTCGTTCTGCAAGCCGTCGCGCGGGCCGACCTCGACGATACGGACGGCGTCGCTCATGCCTTGCCGTCCGTCTCTGCCGCATCGATCTCGGCAAGTTCGGCGCCTTCCTGAACGATATCGCCGACCTTGCATTTGAGTTGCTTCAAGGTCCCGGCGAACGGCGCGCGCAGCGTCTGCTCCATCTTCATTACTTCCAGCGTCAGGATCGGATCGCCCTTCTCCACTGGCGCGCCTTCCTGCGCCAACAGCGCCACCACGGTGCCGGGCAGTGGCGCGACGAGGCGATCGTGGCCGCCCGCGTCATCCTCGGCGACGCCGAACGGATCAGCCAGCGCAAACTCGAAGCGGCCGTTGCGGGTGCGCAGATAGACCTGCCGGCCCTCGACCACCGCCGCGACGGTGGTGGAGATGTCCGCTATCCTGACCTCGATCAGGCTGTCGCCGCGCGGCGTGAACGACAGCGGCACCTCGTGCTTGCCAAGGTGAAGTGTTACACCGCCGGGACCGTAATGCAGCACCGCCTTGTGCTCGTCCGGCCCCTGCCGGAACGTGAAGGTGCGGCCGCGGCGACCGACCGGCATCCAGCCGCCGGTCAGCCACGGCGAAACCTCGCCGTGCACAGCCGCCTGCTCGGCGGCCAGCACTGCCGCCACGGCGGCGGCCAGTTCAAGCTCGGATACCACCGGCGGCGGCGGGGTCAGCTTCGCCAGCTCGCGCTCGATAAAACCGGTATCGACGGCGTTGGCGCGCACCGCCTGGTGCGCCACCAGCGCGGTGAGGAACGGAATGTTGGTGACGACGCCGCGCACGTCGGCTTCCTCCAGCGCGCGCTTGAGCCGCGCCAGCGCCACTTCGCGGCTGTCGCCATAGGCGATCACCTTGGCCAGCATCGCGTCGTAATACGGCGTCACCGTGCTGCCTTTGCGATAGCCGGCATCGATACGCAGGCCGTCGCGCTCTGGCGGCATCCGCCAGGTCGAGATGCGGCCGACCGACGGCATGAAATTCTTGTGCGGGTTCTCGGCATAGAGCCGCACCTCGACGGCGTGGCCGTTGAGGCGGAGCTGGTCCTGCGTCAGCGGCAGCTTCTCGCCGAAGGCCACGCGCAACTGCCATTCCACCAGATCGACGCCGGCAATCAGTTCGGTGACGGGGTGCTCGACCTGAAGGCGGGTGTTCATCTCGATGAAGAACACGTCGCGGCCGTCGGAGACGAACTCGACGGTGCCGGCGCCGACGTAACCGACCGCGCCGGCGGCCTTGCGCGCGGCGGCACAGATCGTCTCGCGCTGCGCGGCATCGAGCGTCGGCGACGGCGCCTCCTCAACCACCTTCTGGTGGCGGCGCTGCAACGTGCATTCGCGCTCGAACAGCGAGACGAGATTACCGTGGCTGTCGCCGATCACCTGCACCTCGATGTGGCGCGGGTTATCGACGTATTTTTCAATCAGCATATGGTCGTCGCCGAACGCGGCTTTCGCCTCGCGCCGCGCACTCTCCAGCGCCGCGGCCAACTCGGCGCTCTTTCGCACCACGCGCATGCCGCGGCCGCCGCCACCGGCCGAGGCTTTCACCAGCACCGGATAGCCAATCTGGTCGGCGGCCTTTTGCAAGATGGCGTCGTCCTGCGCCGCACCGTGATAACCTGGCACCAGCGGCACGCCGGCCTTTTCCATCAGTTGCTTGGAGCCTGACTTCGACCCCATCGCCGTCATCATCGCCGCCGTCGGGCCGACGAACACGATATCGGCGTCGAAACAAGCCTGCGCGAACGCCGCACTCTCGGACAGAAAGCCGTAGCCGGGATGGATCGCTTGCGCGCCGGTTGCCTTGGCGGCCGCGATGATTTTCGAAATGGCGAGGTAGCTATCGGCGGCGCGCGCCGGTCCAAGCCACACGGCCTCGTCCGCCATCTCGACATGCAGCGCACCGGCATCCGCCTCGGAGTAGACGGCAACAGTGCGCAAGCCCATGGCGCGCGCGGTGCGGATGACGCGAGCGGCGATCTCGCCGCGGTTGGCGATCAGAAGCGTGTCGAAGCGCCTAAAATGATTGCCGCTCGCCTTAACGCTGGTTTCGACGTTCACGCTCCGCTCCCTGGCAGTCGAAAGATCCCGGCGGCCCCTTCACTGGGACGTTTTATCTTTCCGTTCGCGCTTTCTTCATGCGAACCGGTTCCCACTTCGCTTGAAAGCGCTCGCATGATCACATCCTGAACACGCCGAAGCGCACCGGCTCGACCGGGGCATTGGCGGCGACCGACAAGCCAAGCCCGAGCACCTGACGGGTATCGGCCGGGTCGATCACGCCATCGTCCCACAGCCGGGCGGTGGCGTAATAAGGATGCCCCTGCGTCTCGTACTGGGTGCGCAGCGGTTTGCGGAACTCTTCTTCCTCCTCCACCGACCAGTGCCCGCCCTTGGCCTCGATGTTGTCGCGCTTGAGCTGGCTCAGCACCATCGCCGCCTGCTCGCCGCCCATCACCGAAATGCGCGCGTTCGGCCACATCCACAGGAAGCGCGGGGAATAGGCGCGGCCGCACATGCCGTAATTGCCGGCGCCGTAGGAGCCGCCGATCACCACGGTAAATTTCGGCACGTTGGCGGTGGCCACCGCCGTCACCAGCTTGGCACCGTCGCGGGCGATACCGCCAGCCTCGTACTTCCTGCCGACCATGAAGCCGGTGATGTTCTGCAGGAACAAGAGCGGAATGCCGCGCTGGCAGCACAGTTCGATGAAGTGCGCGCCTTTCAGCGAACTCTCGCTGAATAAAATGCCGTTGTTGGCGACGATGCCGACCGGAAAGCCCCAGATGTGGGCGAAGCCGCACACCAGCGTCTGGCCGTACAGTTTCTTGAACTCCTCGAACTCGGAAGCATCGGTGATGCGGGCGATGATGTCGCGCACGTCGTAGGGTTTGCGATGATCGGCCGGCACCACGCCGTAGATGTCCTCACGCGCATAAAGCGGCTCGCGCGACGCGCGGCGGCCGCTATCAGCACGCACCGGCGGATTGAGGTTGCCGACGATGCGCCGCGCGATGCCGATGGCATGGGCGTCGTTCTGCGCATAATGGTCGGTGACGCCGGACTGGCGCGAATGCACGTCGGCGCCGCCGAGTTCCTCCGCGCTGACCACCTCGCCGGTCGCGGCCTTCACCAGCGGCGGGCCGCCAAGGAAGATGGTGCCCTGGTTGCGCACGATGATGCTCTCGTCCGACATCGCCGGCACATAGGCGCCGCCGGCCGTGCACGACCCCATGACGATCGCGATCTGCGGGATGCCGAGCGAGGACATCTGCGCCTGATTGTAGAAGATACGGCCGAAGTGGCGCTCGTCGGGAAAAATCTCGTCCTGCTGCGGCAGGAAGGCGCCGCCGGAGTCCACCATGTAGATGCACGGCAGGTTGTTCTGGCGCGCGATGTCCTGCGCGCGCAGATGCTTCTTCACCGTCATCGGATAGTAGGTGCCGCCCTTGATGGTGGCGTCGTTGGCGACGATCATGCACTCGCGGCCCGCGACGCGGCCGATGCCGGTGACGATGCTGGCCGAATGCACCTCGCCGCCATACAGTCCGTAGGCCGCCAGCGGCGACAGCTCGAGGAAGCTTGATCCGGGATCGAGCAGCAGATCGACGCGCTCGCGCGCCAGCATCTTGCCGCGTGCGGTGTGCTTCTTGCGCGCGGCAGCACTGCCGCCATGCGCCACCCCCGCCAGCCTGTCGTGCAAATCCGCAACCAGCCCCCGCATCACTTCGGCATTACGCGCGAATTCGGCTGACGAGACGTCGAGGGCGGACTGCGTCATGGATATCAAACAACCTTCTGGCAGGACGCCCGCCAATACGGGCGCCTTATCGTGTCACCACGGGCTTTCCCGAGGCAAGCCGAACTTTCGGCGGCCGGCCGTTCCCGGCATGCCGTGGCCGTTTAGTGCGTCCACGGCTCCGAGCGGCGGAAAGCGAAATTGTCGGCATAGGCGATCTTGCGCCGCTGCGGCTCCTGCGGCTCCAGCACCTGGTAGGCGATACCTTCGCGCTCGCAATAGGCGACCGCCGCCTCCTTGGTGTCGAAGCGCAGCGTCAACTGCTGCTTCATGTCGCCCGACGAGGTCCAGCCCATCAGCGGCTCGATGAACTGCGGCTCCGCCGGCTCATAATCGAGCTGCCATTCCTGCGTCGTGGCCATACCCTGCTGCATGGCGTTCTTGGCGGGCTTGAAAATGCGGGCGGTCATGGCGACGAATAAACCCCTGACGAGGGCCGTGCGATTCCCGGCACCTTGCGTTACGCGGCCGGATATAGCTTTTCCGCTCCGCAGTGACAATCCGCCGATGCCGGCCGGGCGCCGCGGTTCCGATTGAGCGGGGGCCGGTCTTCCGGTAAAGACAGCGGATACCGCTTTCCGCCAAACGGTCCGGCCGGACCGGGATTTCCTTGCCGATGCGCCATCCGCGTTCAACGCTGCCGGTCGGTCTCGCCCTTCTCGGCGCGCTGGCGGCATGGGCGGTGGCCGCCACGCCGGCGGTAGCCGAAGGCGCCGCCGTGACGGCAACGGCGGTCACGGAGCCGACCCACGCCAGTCTCGACGCCGCATTCGCAGCCGGGGCCTGCAAGGCGCTGCCGGCCCTGACCGATCTCGGCGGGCCGATCAGCCGCACCGCGCGGCGGCTCATTGCCGGCCAGCCCGTCACCATTCTGACGATCGGCTCGTCCTCGACCGCCGGCGCCGGCGCCAGCGTCCCCGACTTCGCCTACCCCGCCCGGCTCGCCCGCGAACTGCGGCAGCGCTTCCCACGCGCCGCCATCGCCGTGACCAATGGCGGCGTCAACGGCGAGGAAACGCCCCGCATGGTCGAGCGGCTACGCCAGACGCTTGCCACGCAGGCCCCCGACCTGGTGATCTGGCAACTCGGCACCAATACGGTGCTGCGCGATCACGACGTGGCGGCCACCACCGCGCCGCTGCGCGAGGGCCTTGCCATGATCCGGCGAGCCGGTACCGATGCCATTCTGGTCGATCTGCAGTTTGCCCCGGCAGTTAACGCCAAGGCGGGAACACCGGCGATGCTCAGCCTGCTCGACCATGTCGCCAAGGGCGATCATGTCGCGCTGTTCCGACGCTTTGCGGTGATGGGCGACTGGCACCAACGGCAAGGGCTGCCGTTTGCCCGCTTCATGACGCCGGACGGCGTCCACATGAACGACTGGGGTTATGCCTGCTTCGCGCGCCTGCTGGCCGACGGCATCGCCGAGGCGACCGCCCGCACGCAGGCGCTTGCGACGGCCCATCCGCCGGGGCCGTAAGCCGTGCGCGGACAACGGAACAGGTCCGGCGACCAGCCTTGATCTAACTTCGATGCGATTGAATCAGGCGCGGCGCCGCTCGGAAAGCGGGCTTTCGCTTTTCAGGATCAAACCCGGACGGGCGGCACTGACAGGCGGCGGCGCGGCGACTTGCGCTCCACCACCACGGCGCGCTGGCCGCCACGCGCTACCTCGATCACCCGCGAGGTCCGCAGCGGGCGCAACGCCTTGGCCAGTTCGACGCGGATTTCTTCGACCGGACGGCCCATCAGCGAAGCGGCAATCTCGGCCTGCTGGGCCGGATCGTCGGTCAGGCCGGCAGCCGCAAACACCGCCTCGTTCAGCGTCGGCGGGTCCTGTCGAACGCGCCGCACTCCGTACTTGGTGTTCCAGGTTCCGCTCACGATTGCACCTGCTTTTCCAAATTCCTCCGGCCGCAGCGACCGGCATCAAGCGATCCGATTCACCTTACCATTATAATGCTGCAACGCACCATAGGCACGGGTTCCGATGCAGGGCAGCTATGCTGCCGCACTGCCGATTGCAAGGTTGCCGCCGGCCGCAGCAGGCGCCTCACGCCGCCACGGCGTTGCCGTCGCGCACCTCCGCCAGCAGCTTGGCAAGCTGCCTGCGGGCGTAGAACATGCGGGTTTTCACCGTGTTCTTCGGCACGCCGAGCACCTGGCCCGCCTCCTCGACGGACATGCTCTGGTAGTAGACCAAGTCAATGATCTCACGATGCGCGGCGGAAAGTCGCGTCAGCGCGCGCCGCAAAGCCGCGGCGGAATCCTCCCGCACCACACTCTCCTCCGGCGTTTCGGCCGCATCCGCGATGGCGACCGCAGCGGCATCGTCAAGCTGGTCCGGGGTCCGGCGCCGGCGCAGCGCCAGCACCTTGTTGCGGCAGATCGCCATCAGCCAGGTCGAGACCCGCGCCCGCGCCTCGAACCTGCCGGCGGCGCGGTGGACGTCGAGGAACACGGTGCTGACGATATCGTCCGCCGCAGCGGGATCGCCCAGCAGGCGCAGCGCGAAGCGATAGACGCTGCGACTGTGGCGCGCATACAGCGCATGCATCGCGGTACGATCGCCACGGGCAATGCCCGCGATCAGGGCTTCGTCGGTCATCGCCTGTGCGGCGACGATGGCATGGTAGCGTCCGTTGGCATCCATTGCGGCCTCCTCGTTTGCGAGGCCACCATGCGATGCAGTGCCGCCTACCCTCTGTGACGCAGGTCACGATCGTTCCGCCGGGGCCGGCCGCCAGCGGCGCGGGCGACCGGTTGCCGCGTGTGCGGCCCGCGCGGTAGGCGGGCGCGGCAAATAGTGTTAGGGAGACAGTGGGACATAACGGGCGCTGACGACGATCATGCTGGACGGACTGTATTCGATTCACGCCGACCTGCTCGACGGGCTGGAAGGGCGCGGTAGCGGCGTGCTGGTTTTCCGCGACGGCCGCATCCACGGCGGCGACGCGATGCTGTACTATGTCGGCTCCTACACGCTGAAAGACGGCGTTGTGAAAGGTGAAGTCATCGTCCGTCAGCACACCCGTATCCCCGGCGTGAAGCCGCTGTTCGGCGGCGTCGAGACGTCGATCGGATTTTCCGGAAAGGTCGAGGGCGACAGCGCGACCTTAAGCGGCTCCGCCTTCGTCGGCAAATCGACGCAACTGTTCAAGGCGACGCTGCGCAGGTTAGCGGACTGAGCCTCACACGACGAAGTGATCGCGTTTGCCTCTGAAAGCGGCGGCGACGAGCGAAAATCAAAAAACTTCCGCATTTTCGTTGCGCCATCGTCAATCAATCCAGTGTATCCTTCTCCCGCAAACTCGCCAGAGCATTCTTGCTTCCCGAGGAACGTTGGAAGCGGCGCTCCGGGTTTTTTGATGCGTTCGTTCACGCGGAGCACGGCCGCTTCGCCTGAAACGCCACGGAAGGAGGCTTCGATGCCAGCGCTCGCTGAGATCTTCGCCGCCGAACCACGCAAACAGGTCCCGCGCATCGCCGACCTGCCGACCTGCCCTGTCTGCGTCGACACCATGATCGCAGCCGAAGCGTCGGTGTTCGATACCGACGATCAATTCATCAGCTATCTGTGGGCCTGCGAGACCTGCGGCTGCGGCTTTGTTACGCGCCACCGGGTCGAGCGGCAGGCGCGGAATTAGCGGAATGTTCCGCCGGGGTTAGCGCGGTGGAATATCGCCGCGCGCCCAGCCGTCACGCAGCGCGGCGCGGCATGGCTCGAAACGCCCCTCGGCGATCGCAGCACGCAGCGTCGCCATCAAGCCCTGATAATAGGCGACGTTGATCTCCGACAGCAGCATCGCGCCCAACGGCTCGCCCGCCTTGACGAGGTGGTGCAGATAGGCGCGCGCGTAAGTGCGCGTGGCCGGCCAATCGCTCTCCTCATCGAGCGGCCGCGGATCGTCGGCGTGGCGGGCGTTGCGCAGATTGACCGGACCGAACCGGGTGTAGGCAAGGCCATGGCGGCCGTTGCGCGTCGGCAGCACGCAGTCGAACATATCGATGCCGCGCGCCACTGCCTCAACGATATCCTCCGGCGTGCCGACGCCCATCAGGTAGCGCGGCCGATCAGCGGCAAGATGCGGCGCGGTCGCTTCGATCATCTTGAGCATCACCGCCTGCGGCTCGCCGACCGCAAGCCCGCCGATGGCATAACCGTGAAAGCCGATGTCGGTCAGCGCCAGCGCGCTCTCGCCGCGCAAGGCGGCGTCGTCCCCGCCCTGCACAATGCCGAACAGCATGTAGCCTTCGGCCGCACCGTCGAAGGCACGGCGGCAGCGCTCGGCCCAGCGCAACGACAGCCGCATGGCGCGGGCGATGTCGGCCGGCGCGGCCGGCAGCCGCACGCACTCGTCGAGCTGCATGGCGATGTCGGAGCCGAACAGCCGCTGCACCTCGATGGCGCGCTCCGGCGTCAGATCGAGCTTGGCGCCGTCGATATGCGAGCGAAAGGTGACGCCCTGTTCGGTCACCTTGCGCAGTTGCGCCAGCGACATCACCTGGAAGCCGCCGGAATCGGTCAGCATCGGCCCGCCCCACGCGGTGAAGCGCTGCAATCCGCCGAGCGCATGGATGCGCTCCGCACCAGGACGCAGCATCAGGTGGTAGGTGTTGCCGAGCACGATATCGCTGCCGGCTTCGCGCACGTCACGCCAATGGATGCCCTTCATGGCGCCGGCCGTGCCGACCGGCATGAAGGCCGGCGTGCGCACCACGCCGTGCGGTGTGGTGAGCCGCCCGGTGCGCGCGGCACCGTCCTCGGCCAGCAGTTCGAAGTGATTGGGCAGCGTCATCCCGACTCCGCGGCGCGGAATAGCAGACTGGCGTCACCATAGGAGTAGAAGCGGTAGCCGCTCGCGATGGCGTGGGCATAGGCCGCCTTCATCTCGTCGAGGCCGCAGAAGGCCGCGACCAGCATGAACAGCGTCGAGCGCGGCAGATGGAAGTTGGTCATCAGCACATCGACGGCGCGGAAGCGGTAGCCCGGCGTGATGAAGATCGAGGTCTCGCCGGCGAATGGCGCGAGCCGGCCGTCCTCATCCGCCGCACTTTCCAGAAGCCGCAGCGAGGTGGTGCCGACCGCGACGATGCGCTTGCCGGCGGCACGGGCGGCGTTCAGCGCCTCCGCTGTGGCGGCGGAGATCGTGCCCCACTCAGCGTGCATGCGATGGCCGTCGGTGTCCTCGCTCTTGACCGGCAGAAAGGTGCCGGCGCCGACATGCAGCGTGATGCGGTGCATCGCGACGCCGCGCGCGGCGAGCCGCGCCTCAAGCTCCGGCGTGAAGTGCAGGCCGGCGGTCGGCGCCGCCACCGCGCCCTCGCTCACCGCAAACATGGTCTGGTAGTCGCGCGCGTCCTGCGCGTCCGGCTCGCGCTTCGAGGCGATGTAGGGCGGCAGCGGCGTCGCGCCGACATCCTCGATTGCCTGGTCGAGGATCGGCCCGTGGAAGGCGAAGGCGAACACCACCTCGCCGGCCCCGCCCTTGCTCTCGACCTCGCCGTCGAGATTACCGAGCAGGCAGACGCGGCCCTCGTTGCCGAAGCGCACGACGTCGCCCGGTGACAGCCGCTTGGCCGGCTTGACCAGCGCCTGCCAGCGCGAGCCGTCGAGCCGCTTGATCAGCGTTGCCTCGATACGCGGTTCGATCGCGCCGCCGAGCCGGCGTCCGGTGAGTTGGGCGGCGATGACGCGGGTGTCGTTGACGACGAGCTGGTCGCCGGGCTGCAACAGGTCCGGCAGGTCGCGCACCACGCGGTCCTCAAGCGGCGCGCCGGGGCGGACGACGAGCAGCCGTGCTGCGTCGCGCGGCACCGCCGGGCGCAATGCGATGCGCTCGGGCGGCAGATCGAAGTCGAACAGGTCGGTGCGCATGGCTACCACAGATCGGGAAAGGATCGCTCTCAGTGGACCCGCGTGGGCACAAACGTCAATGGCCGGGCAAGCCCGGCCATGAGCGCCAGAGCGAAACGCCGCAAGTTCAGGCGGCGTCGGCGGCCATCCGCGCGCGGACGATCTTGTCCGGGTTCTGCACCGGCTCGCCGCGCTTGATCTTGTCGACGTTCTCCATGCCGTCCGTCACCTGGCCCCAGACGGTGTACTGGTTATCGAGGAAACGGGCGTCGTCGAAGCAGATGAAGAACTGGCTGTCGGCGGAATCGGGGTGCGCGGCGCGGGCCATCGAGGCGGTGCCGCGCACATGCGGCTCGGCGTTGAACTCGGCCTTGAGGTTCTTGCCCGAGCCACCGGTGCCGGTACCGTGCGGGCAGCCGGTCTGCGCCATGAAGCCATCGATGACGCGATGAAACACGATGCCGTCGTAAAAGCCTTCGCGCACCAGTTCCTTGATGCGGGCGACATGGTTCGGCGCGAGATCGGGGCGCATTTCGATGGTGACGTTGCCTTGGGTCGTTTCGAGGATCAGCGTGTTGTCGGTGACGGCCATGGCCTCATCCTTTCCTGAAGGTGATACGTTAGCGGATGTCCGAGGCGACCTGCACCTTGAGCATCTTGTCGGGGTCGGTGACGGTGCCAGACTGCGAACCGGACGGCGCCTTCTTGAGGCTGTCCACCACATCCATGCCGGCCGCGACCTCGCCGATCACAGTGTACTGGCCGTTCAGGCTCGGCGCGTCGCCGAACATGATGAAGAACTGCGAGTTGGCGGAATCGACGCTATCGCCGCGCCGTGCCATGCCGACGATGCCGCGCTTGAACGGCACGGCGGAGAACTCCGCCTTCAGGTTCGGATATTTGGAGCCGCCGGTGCCGTTGAAATTCTGGCCGTCGCCGGTTTGCGCCATGAAGCCGCCGATCACCCGGTGAAACGGCACGTTGTTGTAAAAGCCCTCGCGCGCGAGCTGCTTGAGGCGGGCGGCGTGCTGCGGGGCGAGATCGGTGCGCAGCTTAACGACGATGCGGCCCTTGGTGGTGTCGATGACGATGGCGTTGGCCTTGTCGAGGCCGGCTGGCAGGTCCTGCGCAAACGCAGGCATCGCGCAGAACAGCGCGGCGAGGACGGCGAGGATACGGATCATGAGGACTCCGGGGCGCAGATGATGCCGGTCAGCCGGCGGACGTGACGTTAGGGCTTGGCGTTGAACTTGGCTTTGAGGCGGGCGGCGACAACAGGCGGCACGAACTTCGCAACATCGCCACCCATACCGGCGATCTGCCGCACCAGTGTGGCGGTGATCGGGCGGACCATCGCCGAGGCCGGTACGAACACCGTCTGCACGTCAGGCGCCATGGTCTCGTTCATACCGGCGATCTGCATTTCATAGTCGAGGTCGGTACCGTCGCGCAGGCCGCGGATCAACAACGTCGCGCCGGCGCGCTGGGCTGCGGTCACGGTGAGATCGTCGAAGGTGGTGCACTCGAATGCGCAAGCTGCCTTGGCGGCAAGCGGCGCGAACACCTCGCGCACCATGTGGAGGCGCTCCTCGGTGGAAAACAGCGGCTTCTTGCCCGGATGGATACCGATCGCCACTACCAGCCGGTCGGCCAGGCCGACAGCCTGACGGACGACGTCGAGATGGCCGTTGGTGACGGGGTCGAACGAGCCGGGATAGAGCGCGGTGCGGGACATGGTCCGGGTCAGCCTTCCACAGCCTGGGTTTCTCAGAAGTTAGCCGTAAGCGCTTGATTTGGTGAAAATTCCGCCAGCGAAGCAACGCCCGTTTCAGGTCTGTCGGCTATAGCCTGCGGAAGGCCGTGCCGCAAGCGCGCCGCTCAAGAACCGAGTGTGATGCACCTCACTGTTTCACCGGCCGAAAGCGACGAAACATTTGCGGGACGAGATGAAGCCATTTTCCCGTCCCGACGACAATCGGGTGGAACAGTCGGTCTGTATCAAACGGATAACGACACAAGGGTCAAAGAACCCATTTGACAGGGGATCGCCATGATCAAGGCTCTTTCGGCAATCGCAATCGCCGCTTTCGCCGCCGCCGCGCTGACCGTGCTGCCGGGCTTCGCCCCCGAGGTCGAGGCGAGCGTCCCGACGGCCCTCGCCAAGAGCGACCGGCTCGACATCCGCGCCACCGCGCGCTGCGCCGATGCCGTGTGGCCCGATATCCCGGCCGCCTGCCTGCGCCATGCCGAGACCGGCGCTCCGGTGCAGGAAGCGCGCATCCGCATCCGCTAATTCTAAGGCCCCACGCTCAAAATCTCAGGTCCAAGCCGCATGCCCGCGGCGCCTCCAAAGTACTTGAAAAAAGGCCCCGAACCTTCTGGTCCGGGGCTTTTTTTCATTTCCGTTGTCATGGCCGGGCTTCGTCCGGCCGCCCGCGTCCTTCCTGAGCGCGACCCCGTCAAGACGTGGATGCCCGGCATAAAGCCAAGCATGGCAAAGGAGCGAGACTTACGGGGAGAGGCAAGACGAACCTTTCGTCACCCCTCGCCGTTACCCTCACCATTGCCATTCTCGCCCTCGCCATCGTCGCCGATGCGCTCGACCGAGACCACCTTTTCCTCATCGGCGGTGTTGAAGACGCGCACGCCCTTTGATGCACGGCTGGTGATGCGGATGCCTTCCACCGGCACGCGGATCAACTGCCCGCCGTCGCTCACCAGCATGATCTGGTCCGACATCTCGACCGGGAACGCCGCAACGAGAGGACCGATCTCGCCGAGTTTGGTCGGATCGCTGGCGCGGATGCCTTTACCGCCGCGCCCGGACACCCTGAACTCGAACGACGACGACCGCTTGCCGTAACCCTGCGCGGTGACGGTGAGCACAAACTGTTCGGCGGCGCCCATCTCCGCGTAACGCTCCTGCGACAGAGCAAGGTCGGTATGCGCCGCCTCCTCGGCTTCCGGCGTCGCCTCCTCCGGCTCGATATCCTCGCCGGTCGCCGCACGGCGGATCGCGCCCGACTGCTTGAGATAGGAGGCGCGCTCAGCGGGCGTCGCCTCGAAGTGATGCAGGATCGCCAGCGAAATCACCCGGTCGCCCTCGGCCAGCGCGATGCCGCGCACGCCCATCGACGTGCGGCCCTGGAACACCCGCACCTCGGCCACCGGAAAGCGGATGCACTGGCCGCCGCTCGCCGTCAGCAACACGTCGTCGCGCTCGGTGCAGATCTGCACGTCGACGATCGCCTCGCCCTCGGCGAGCTTCATGGCGATGATTCCGGAGCGGCGCACATCAACGAAATCGGACAGTTTGTTGCGCCGTACGGTGCCGCTGGTGGTGGCGAACATCACGTCGTAGTCGCCCCACGATCCCTCGTCCTCAGGCAGCGGCATGATCGAGGTGATGCGCTCACCCTGCTCCAGCGGCAGGATGTTGATCAGCGCTTTACCGCGCGCCTGCGGCGCAGCTTCCGGCAGCCGCCATACCTTCTCCTTGTAGACCCGGCCGAGCGAGGAGAAATACAGGATCGGGGTGTGGTTCGAGGCGGAAAACAGCTTTGCGACGAAATCCTCGTCGCGCGTCTGCATCCCCG
>JBARWE010000194.1:0-3856 GCA_049646625.1 Xanthobacteraceae bacterium | reverse complement strand
CTCCGGCGGCTGCCAGTCCTCGGTCTGGCCGATCTCGCGCGCCAGCCGCTCCACGTCGTCGCCGGTAGGCTCGTCCATCCGCAAATATTTGTCGATCCCGGTCTGCCGGCAGACCTCGGTGAAGTCCTCGACCGCTTTGCGGCTCGGGCGCCATGGGTGGAGGCGGGTGATGCGGGCTGGCATAGCGGGATCCCAAAGGTGCGGGGAGCGTAGAAAATAACGCAATTGGATCAAAGTGTCATTTTTACCCGCACCTTAACGTAAGGTGTTGATTTCAGCCGCTTCTGCGACTTCTTTCGAGCGCACCAGCCTCATTGTCCTTGGCTTACCGGATTTCGCGCCTAGCGCGCCTTGGCCGCGGCATGTCGTCCGGCGGCGTTGAGGCCTGCGCTGCCCGGTACCAGGCTCAGCGCCGGACGTAGCGTCGCGACCGCCGGTTGCGCCGGCGTGCGGCGCCGTTGTTTTGCACCCGCGCTGGCCGCGAGGTGCCTGATCCGGCCGGTGGCGAAGGCGCTTGCCTCGGGAGCCTGAATTTCAAACAGATCCAGCGCCGGCACCGGGAACCCGAGCATGTTGGCGATCGGATAGGCCGTCGCCTGCGGCCATGCGGCCGCCGCGCGTGCGGGCTGACCGGAAAGGTTGTGCGGCGTGCGGCCGTCATAGCCATATGCATCCGTGGCGACGGCCACCGGCGCCGGCAGGCTGTCGCTGGCCGTGAACACGAAACGTGGCGGGGTCGGCCACCGTGTCCGCGCCACCTGCGGTGCCGGCGGATGCAATCGCCATTGCGATGGCTCGGTCGGCGTGGCCGGGTGCCGGGAATCGGCGGGGATCACATGCACGATGCGATAGCCGCGCGCTTTCAATTCGCGCAGGATCGTCGGCAACGCCTCCACGGTGCGGGGCTGGATATCGTGCAGCAGCAGAATGCCCTTGCCCTTGGCGGCAAGCCGCGACAGCGCCAGCTCCGCCACCTGCGATGCGGAGATGTGGCGCCAGTCGTCGGCGGGGAAATCGGCGCTCCAGGTCATGATGCCCTGCGAGGCGAGATAGTCCTCGACAGTGCTTGCGCGCTTGAGGCCGGGGATGCGAAAGAACGGGGCGAGGCGGGCGGGATCGCCGAGCGCGGCCTTGATCGCCTCGATGCCCTCATCGATTTCGCGCCGTGCCTGCTCGGCCGGCATGCTGTTGAAGTTCAGCGGATGGTTCTCGCTGTGGGTGGCGACGGTGTGGCCTTCCTCGTAAACCCGCCGCACGCCGGCCGGAAACTGCCGTGCCATGCGGCCGACCATGAAGAACGTAGCCTTGACGCATTCCGCCCCGAGAATGTCGAGCACCTTGTTGCTGTGGCGCGGCAGCGGGCCGTCGTCGAACGTCAGCACTACTTCGCCCGGCCGCAGCGGCAGCGTTTCCTCGTATTGCATGGTGCCGATGCGCGGATGCGCGGCCGGATCGACCACCAGCGTGCGCGAGGTGCCGAGCGCGTCGGGGCGACCGGGGCAGCCGGCGGCGTGGGCCAGTGAAGCAGTGCCGGTGAGCACGACGGCGCAAGCGGCAACAAGCGCGGTCGCCCAGTGCGGCAGATGAGGCGCCAAACGCAGCCCTGTGTCTTGCATCGTCGATCAGTCCCAATTCAGAGCGCGGACAATAGTCATGGCCGCGTGAACGCTGTGTTAATCATGCCGCGCCGGATACCGCGACGCAGCGCCGGCACGCCCTGCACAGGGCCAGGCGACGGCAGAGGCGGCGGTGAAATGACCTGATGCTGGGGATCCTGTGCGATGCTGTTCGTTCTGTCAAAAGTCCTCGGCTTTGTCCTGCAACCGTCGAACGCGGTTGCGCTGTTGTGCTTCGCCGGCGTCGTGCTGCTGGTCCTCGGCTGGCAGCGCGCTGGCACCCGGACGGTCGCGGCCGGCGTCGCCGGGCTTCTTCTGTTCGGCTTCACGCCGGTCGGAAACGTGCTGCTGCTGACGCTGTCGGAGCGTTTTCCGGCGTGGCAGACGACCGGGCCAGCCCCGGACGGTATCATCGTGCTGGGCGGCGCGATCGATCCCGATATCTCGGCGAAGCGTGGAACCGTCGCGTTCGGATCGTCCGCCGGGCGCATCGTCGCCATGCTCGATCTGGCGCGGCGGTTTCCCGATGCGAAGATCGTGTTCAGCGGCGGCAACGCCAATTTGCTGACGCCGGGCGCGCCGGAGGCTGAGTTCGCCGGCCGGCTGCTGCGGGATTTCGGCATCGAGGCGCACCGCGTGACGCTGGAGGCTCGCTCGCGCACCACCGACGAGAACGCCCGCTTCAGCCGCGATCTGTTGGCGCCCAAGGCCGGCGAGCGCTGGCTGCTCGTGACCTCGGCCTTCCATATGCCGCGGGCGATCGGGGCTTTCCGCGCCGCCGGCTTCGCCGTCGAGGCCTATCCGGTCGACTGGCGCACCAGGGGGTGGGCCGATGCGGCCTGGCCCTTTGCGCGTCTGAGCCTCGGCCTGGCGCGCAGCGATGCCGCCGTCCACGAATGGATCGGCCTTCTCGCCTACCGGCTGACCGGACGCAGCGCAGCCTTGCTGCCAGCTCCATAAGCGCGATCGGCGGGTTTCGGGGGAACCGGAGCTGGCCGCCCGGAATAGCCCTATGATGCTGAAATAGCAGGGAAATCATTCATTTTCGGCGCCTTTTTGCTGGCCAAAACGGCCGCCGCCGTGCTAGAACTCCGCAGCTTTGCGGGCAGATCGGCAGGCAGGCTTCGCCCGGCCGCAGACCGCCCGCAGTTCGGTAGAGGTGTTCGTTGAGGAGACGGCGTTGAAGCACAAGTATGGCGTTGGAGAGATCGTTTATTTTACCGCGAGTAACGTGGCGCGTCCGGCCGCGACCGGAACCTACGAGGTGGTACGGCTTCTGCCGAGCGATGGCGACGATTGCCAGTATCGGATTAAAAGTTCGATCGAGGCGTTTGAGCGCGTGGCTCGGGAAAGCCAACTCGCCACGGTGTGACGCCGCGGTGCCCCGCTAACAAAACCCGACGCAGCCTCGGGGGAAGGCGCGCATGACCTGGGCCTGGACCGCATGGTTGGATGATGTGTGGCGTGCACCGGCCTTCCCGGTGTGGCTGACGCTCGCGGTCGCCATGATTGCCGTGCTCGTCCTGCTCGCGGCGCTGACGCGCACTGAACAATCCATTGCCGGCACGACGCTGGCGGTGGTCGCGCTGCTGGCGATCGCCGTCGCCGCGGTGACGGTGCTGCGCGGTTTGGGCAAGGATGGCGGCGGCGCGCTGACAGCCGTTGCCGCGTCGGAACCGGCACCGGTGAATCTGCCGGCGCTGGCCTGTCTCGATGAACTGGCCGGCGACACCGTGCAGACCGCGTGCGAGCGCGTGCTGTTCGGCGCGCCGGACCATGTCGCCGCCGCGGTATCCCATGTGGCGGCCGAGATCGACAGGCTGGCGGAGACCACGGGCCTCGGCGCAACACCGGCGGCGAGGGCGCGGCGAAACGCGCTGCAGCGCGACCGCTACGGGGTTGTCGCCTATGTGCTGACCACGCGCGACGGCTGCACGCCGACTGCCTGCGCGGCATTCCGGGGGTTGACCGACACCAGCCGGATCGTCGCCAACATGGGCGCGCGGACTTACGAGGCGCTGGTCGCCCGCCATATGCCAGCATGGTCGGCCGTATCCGCCGCTCCCGCCTTGGCTGAGGGCAACGCGGCGGCGACGGCGGGCCTGCCGTCTTCGGTGCCGACCGGCCGCCCGAACACCATCGACTTTCCAACCTCCGATTCCATTCCCCCGATCAGCATCATGAGCGGCGAGCCGCCTCAGGCCGTCGCGCCGGCGGCGCCTCAGGTTGCGCCGGCCAAC
>JBARWE010000193.1:0-3686 GCA_049646625.1 Xanthobacteraceae bacterium | reverse complement strand
GTGCAGGTGTTGCGGTGGGTGCGGCGTGACGCGGCGCGCTCCGCCGGGCGATCGGGCTGGGCGCGGTCACGGTGATTTCGGGCAGGGTGGTGTCCGGCGTCTGTGCCGGGGCCTGCGAGGCCGTGCCCAGCAGGATGGCGCTGACGAACAGAACGGCAGCCGGCGTGCGGCCGCCCGAAGGCAGGAGAGGGGTCATGTCGGAATCCTGATGCAAGCGATAACCGCCTCGCCATCACGTCATGCCGGCGCAGGCGGTCGAAACAGGCGGCGGGCGTCAGGATCGCGGTGGAGCGCGGGGTTGGAAGCCGGCGCAGCAGCGGGCCGGCTCGATGAGAGGAGCGCGCAGGGCGGTGAGCGGAACACGGACCGTTGCCTGCGCCGGCAACGTCGGCGGCGCGGCTGTCAGGCCGGTCGCCGCCTGCGCGATAATCAGACAGTCCGGGCAGAGACTGCCGGGCGGGTGCCGGTGGTCTGGCGAGGGGAAGGCGTCGTGAGCGTCGGCGTCATGCTGGGCGTGCGCGGTAACGCGGTCGTGGCCGGTAAGCTCGCCGGCGTGGGTGTGGCCCAGCGTGAGCGCAAGCTGCAGCGCCATCGCCATCAGCGACAGCCCGACCCCCAGCCCGATCCGGTGGCGAAACCACCTCATGCCGCATGTCCGCCCCATGCCGCCCGCCACGGCCGGCGGGTAGTCAATGACTGTTATAATATAACATTACATAAGGTAAGACTTGTCAAGCAGCGTCGGGACGCGGGCGCGGCCGCTCTCTCGTTTGAACGGGCTTATCGGCCTTCGCGCAGCCAGGTGGCGCCGAGCGCGCCGATCAGCAGCAACAGGCCGATGACGCCGGCGAACATCGGCAGCACGCCGATGCCGCGCACTACGCTCGCCTCGCGCATGCGCACCCCGAGCCAGCCGTCGCCATGGAAGCCGCGCGCGCTGTGCACCGGCGCGATGCGCGGCACTTCGACGCTGCCGCCACCCGCCTCGGCCACCCGCCGCACGTCGCCGCCGGCGGCGCGCACCAGTGGCCGCAGCGTCTGGGTGGTCGAGGTCACTTCGGAAAATTCCTTCGGGTTGGCCGGGCCGATGTTGATCAGCGCCTTCAGCGTGCCGTCGGTCGCCGCCCACAGCCCCAGCTCATCAGCGGGGGTGGAGGCGCGCCACAGGCCGGGTTCGGCGGCCTGCGGCGTCAGTTCGCGCGTGGCGCCGGAGGGCGAGGTCACGGTGATCGGCGCCACCGTCTCGCCCATGGTCTGGCGCGAGGCCACCAGCGTGCGGCCGCTGGCCTCCAGCCGCAGCGCCTCCTCTTCGAGATCGGGCTGCTTCATCAGCCAGTGCGAGGTTCGCCGCAACAGGTCGAGGTGCGGGCCGCCGCCCTCGAAGCCCCGCGCCCACAGCCAGATGTGGTCCGACAGGATCAGCGCGACGCGGCCCTCGCCGAACCGCGACAGCACCAGAAGCGGCTTGCCGTCGCCTTCCATCACCGGGGGCGTCACCACGTTGCGGGTGTCGACGAGACGGAAGAAATGGCTCCAGTGCGGTGGCTCGGAGTCGGCCCCCGCCAACCCGCGTGTCACCGGGTGGCGCTTGCCGGTTTCGCTCAAGCGCGCCACGAACGCTTTCTCGGTGACGCCAACCGGCTCGGCCGGCAGCACGGAATCGAGCGGCGTGCGCCAGATGCTGGTGGCGGAGGCGTAGTCCGGCCCGGCCGAGATCAGCACCGCGCCGCCGCGCCGCACATAGCGGGCGATGTTGTCGAAATAGGCGATTGGCAGCACGCCCTGGCGCGAGTAGCGGTCGAGGATGATGAGTTGAAACTCGTTGATCTTCTGCTGGAACAGTTCGCGCGTCGGAAACGCGATCAGCGACAGCTCGTTGATCGGCGTGCCGTCCTGCTTCTCCGGCGGGCGCAGAATGGTGAAGTGGACCAGATCGACGCTCGGGTCGGACTTCAACAGGTTGCGCCAGGTCCGTTCGCCGGCATGCGGCTCGCCGGAGACCAATAGCACGCGCAGCTTGTCGCGCACGCCGTCGATCGACACCACGGCGCGATTGTTGATGCGGGTCAGTTCGCCCTCAAGCGGCGACGCCTCGATCTCGACGATGTTCGGCCCGGCATGCGGGATATCGACCGTGATCTCGACCCGCTCGCCGCTTGTCACCGCGCGCTTGCTCAATTCCTCGCCGTCGCGCCGCACCGTAACCTCGGCGCGTTCTCCGCTCGCGCCCTGATCGTCGAGCCGATAGCTGATGGTTTGCGGCTGGCCGACGATGCCGAAGCGCGGCGCCGCGACGATGGCGATGCGGCGGTCGCGCTCGCGGCTCTGGCCGGTGATCAGTGCGTGCAGCGGCGCGCTGAAGCCCAGCGCCTCGGGGCTGGCGGGAATGTCGTGGACCCGGCCGTCGGTGACGAGGAAGGCGCCGGCGATGCGATCGGCCGGCACGTCCGACAGCGTGGTGGCGAGCGCGCCGAACAGTTTGGTGCCATCGGTCTCGCCATCGGCATGGCCGGCCTCGACGGTGCGCACTTCGAGACCTTTGATCGCCTTCAGCCGTTCCACCAGCGCTTCGCTCGCCGCGTCGGTTTCGCGCGTGCGCTCGCCGAAATTCTGGCTCGGGCTTCTGTCGACCACGACAACGGCGACCGAGGCCAGCGGCTCGCGTTCCTCGCGGGTGAAGGACGGGTTGGCGAGCGCCAGCCAGATCAGCGCCATCGCCGCGATGCGCAAGAGCGCGCCGCGCGAGCGGCCGAACAGCAGCACCAGCGCGATGACGCCGATGACGGCGGCGGCGATCCACAGCGCCGGCAGCGGCACGAGGGGTGAAAAGGCGATGCCGTACTGCATGACGCTATTGCCCCAGCCGTTCGATCAGTGCCGGCGCATGCACCTGGTCGGTCTTGTAGTTGCCGGTCAGCACATACATCACGATGTTGACGCCGGCACGGAAGGCGAATTCGCGCTGGCGCGGCTCGGCATCGGACAAGGGCAGCATGGACTGCCCGTCGGGGCGGACCGCCCAGGCGCCGATCAGATCGTTGGAGGTGATGATGATCGGCGACACGCCGTCGCCGCCGCGGGCCGGGCGTGGCTCGCTCTCTTCGTCGCGCTCGCGCGGCAGCGCCTCGACCCAGGTCTGGCCGCTCGCATAGCGGCCGGGGAAGTCGTGCAGCAGGTAGAAGGTCTTGGCCAGCACATGCTCGCGCGGCACCGGCTCAAGCTCGGGGATGTCGAGTGACGACAGGATGGTGCGCAGTTGCTGCATGCCCGGCGTCTCCGCCGCGCCGTTGCTGCCCGGCGGCGCCTCAATCGCGTCGCGGGTGTCGAACAGCACGGTGCCACCCTGCTTCATATAGGCGTCGATCCGGTTCAGCGTGTCGGCCGACGGCTTCGGCTGGCCCGGCACCACCGGCCAGTAGATCAGCGGAAAGAACGCAAGCTCGTCGCGCGTCGGATCGATCCCGACCGGATCGCCCGGCTCCAGCGCCGTGCGTTGCGCCAGAAACATTGTCAGCCCGGCCAAGCCCGCCTTGGCGATCTCATCGACATCGGCATGGCCGGTCACAACATAGGCGAGCCGGGTTTGCGATACCGCGCGGATCGCGGCGGTGTCGTCGGCCCGCGTGACGGCCGGCAGTGCCACCAGTGCGGCGGTGGCGATCAGCGCCAGCATCGCCGCGCGCGCG
>JBARWE010000192.1:0-9259 GCA_049646625.1 Xanthobacteraceae bacterium | reverse complement strand
CGCCAATAGCGATGGGCGCCGGCTCATTTCTATCCCCGTTATCCACATAGCCGACACACAATATGTTGGGGTCATAACAGTTACAGAAACGAATCCTTGACGAGGCAAACCGAGTCGTTTTTTATAGGCCATGCGCTCCTGTTGAGAGCGTGACCGGAAAGTTCAGAGCCCGGTCTTTTTTCCCGGATTTCATGCGTTTTGGCCGCATTCCGCCCGTTTACGAGGCCGGCGGGGCTATGCGAGAATTTGGGGTGGCGAGCGGTGAAGGGGACAATTGCCGGACTGGAATAAATTGTCTGTTAATACTATATTTAGTGTTTGCAGGTAGGTTCGGCACTAGATAATGTGAGTTTCCCTCGAATGAGGGAATCGTAAAAAGTTCCAGTTTTGAGGGATTGTCGGGGCTGCCGACAAGCTTGGCAAGGCTTTGTCAGAAGCTTTGGCCGAGGTTGCGGCGAAAACGACGGACGGGGCTGCCGGCGGTCTTTTGACGGCCGGCTTGCGGTGGACACGCGCGGTTCGAAACGGGGGCGAAATCCTCATCGAAAAGTGCTATATATAGACTTAATCAAAGGAACGGGACCAATGCGCATCGAGCGGCGTTTCACCAAGGACGGACAGGCTGGAGCCTATGCGGAAATCGAATTCCGCAAGGCGCTTTCGGAAATCAAGAATCCGGACGGTTCCGTGGTGTTTCGCCTCGACAACATCGACGTGCCGGCGCAGTTCAGCCAGGTTGCCGCCGACATTCTGGCCCAAAAATATTTCCGTAAGGCAGGCGTACCCGCGCGCCTGAAGAAGGTCGAGGAGAACGACGTCCCCTCCTTCCTGTGGCGCTCGGTTCCCGACGAGGCCGAACTAGCCAAGTTGCCGGAAGCCGAGCGCTACGGCTCCGAAACCGACGCCCGCCAGGTCTTCGACCGGCTCGCCGGCACTTGGACCTATTGGGGCTGGAAGGGCGGCTACTTCAAGGCGGAAGAGGACGCCCGCGCCTTCCGCGACGAGCTCTGCTACATGCTGGCGACCCAGCGCGTCGCACCGAATTCGCCGCAATGGTTCAATACCGGCCTGCACTGGGCCTATGGCATCGACGGCCCCGGCCAGGGCCATTTCTATGTCGATCCGTTCACCGGCAAGCTGACCAAGTCGAAGTCGGCCTATGAGCATCCGCAACCGCATGCCTGCTTCATTCAGGGCGTGCAGGACGATCTCGTCAACGAGGGCGGCATCATGGATTTGTGGGTGCGCGAGGCGCGCCTGTTCAAATACGGCTCGGGCACTGGCTCCAATTTCTCGATGCTGCGCGGCGAAGGCGAGAGGCTTTCCGGCGGCGGCCGCTCGTCCGGGTTGATGAGCTTCCTGAAGATCGGCGACCGCGCCGCCGGCGCCATCAAGTCGGGCGGCACCACGCGGCGCGCCGCCAAGATGGTGATCGTCGACGCCGACCACCCGGACATCGAGACCTATATCGACTGGAAGGTGACAGAGGAGCAGAAGGTCGCGGCCCTCGTCACCGGCTCGAAGATCAACCGCAAGCACCTGCGCGCCATCATGAAGGCGTGCGTCAATTGCGAAGGCTCCGGCGACCATTGCTTCGACCCGGAGAAAAACCCCGCGCTGCGCCGCGAGATCAAGCTGGCGCGCCGCGCGATGGTTGCCGATAACGCGATCCGCCGCGTCATCCAGTTCGCGCGGCAGGGCTACAAGGACATCGACTTCCCCGTCTACGACACCGACTGGGATTCGGAAGCCTACCTCACCGTCTCCGGCCAGAACTCCAACAACTCGGTGCGCGTCACCGACGAGTTCCTGAAAGCCGTCGAGGCTGACAGCAACTGGGACCTGACCTGGCGCACCAAGAACAAGATCGCCAAGACGGTGAAGGCGCGAGAGTTGTGGGAGAAGATCGGCTACGCGGCATGGGCCTCGGCCGATCCGGGCTTGCAGTATCACACCACCATCAATGACTGGCATACCTGCGCTGCTTCGGGTGCGATCCGCGCCTCGAACCCGTGCTCGGAATATATGTTCCTCGACGACACGGCGTGCAATCTCGCCTCGCTGAACCTGCTGACGTTCCGCGACGCGGCCTCCGGCAATTTCGACATCGAGGGCTACGAGCACGTCGTGCGGCTGTGGACCCTGGTGCTCGAAATCTCAGTGATGATGGCGCAGTTTCCATCCAAGGCGATCGCGCAACTGTCGTACGAGTTCCGCACGCTCGGCCTCGGCTTCGCCAATATCGGCGGCCTGTTGATGTCGTCGGGGATTCCTTACGATTCCGATCAGGGCCGCGTTATCTGCGGCGCGCTGTCGGCGATCATGACCGGCATTTCCTACGCCACCTCGGCGGAGATCGCCGCCAAGCTCGGCCCGTTCCACCAATTCAAGAAAAACCGCGAGCACATGCTGCGGGTGATGCGCAACCACCGTCGCGCGGCGCACGGCGAATGCACCGGCTACGAGCATGTCGCGCAGCCGCCGGTGCCGCTCGATCTGAAGGCGTGCGAAACGCTTGGTGTCTTCGGCGCGGCGCTGGCGGAGCATTCGCGCCGTGCCTGGGACAAGGCGCTGGCGCTGGGCGAGGCGCACGGCTATCGCAACGCGCAGGCAACCGTGGTGGCGCCGACCGGCACCATCGGCCTGGTGATGGATTGCGACACCACCGGCATCGAGCCGGACTTCGCGCTGGTCAAGTTCAAGAAGCTCGCCGGCGGCGGCTATTTCAAGATCATCAATCGCGCCGTGCCGGAAGCGCTGCGCGCGCTCGGCTACCGTGAAAGCGAAATCGCCGAGATCGAGGCTTACGCCGTCGGCCACGGCTCGCTCTCCAACGCGCCGGGCGTCAACACCGCGACGTTGAAGGCCAAGGGCTTTACCGACGAGGCGATCGCCAAGGTCGAGAAGCTGCTGCCGTCCGCCTTCGACATCAAGTTCGTGTTCAACAAGTGGACGTTCGGCGAGGATTTCATCCGCG
This sequence comes from Xanthobacteraceae bacterium, assembly GCA_049646625.1. Classification (GTDB taxonomy): domain Bacteria; phylum Pseudomonadota; class Alphaproteobacteria; order Rhizobiales; family Xanthobacteraceae; genus PRO6. The sequence continues at coordinate 6,282 of JBARWE010000192.1, read as the reverse complement.
ACACGCTCGGTGTCGATGCCGAGGCGCTGGCCGCTCCCGACTTCGACCTGCTCACCGCGGTCGGCTTCAGCAAGCGCGAGATCGAGGCCGCCAACATCCACATCTGCGGCGCGATGACGGTGGAGAACGCGCCACACCTCAAGGCCGAGCACTACCCGGTGTTCGACTGCGCCAACCCGTGCGGCAAGATCGGCAAACGCTACCTGTCGGTCGAGAGCCACATCCGCATGATGGCGGCGTCGCAGCCGTTCATCTCCGGCGCGATCTCCAAGACCATCAACATGCCCAACGATGCGACGGTGGAGGACTGCAAGTCCGCCTACCTGCTGTCGTGGAAACTCGGCCTCAAAGCCAACGCGCTTTATCGCGACGGCTCGAAACTGTCGCAGCCGCTTAACGCCCAGCTCATCGCCGACGACGAGGACGACGACGACGCGCTCGACGCGCTGATCGAGAAGCCGATGGCGGCGCGCGCCGCGCAGGTCTCCGAGAAAGTGGTGGAGCGGCTGGTGGAGCGCATCGTGGTGATGCACGAGCGCGAGCGCATGCCCGACCGCCGCAAGGGATATACCCAGAAGGCGGTGATCGGCGGCCACAAGGTCTACCTGCGCACCGGCGAATACGATGACGGTCGCCTCGGCGAAATCTTCATCGACATGCACAAGGAAGGCGCCGCGCTGCGCTCGCTGATCAACAATTTCGCCATCGCGGTGTCGCTCGGCCTGCAATACGGCGTGCCGCTGGAGGAATATGTCGACGCCTTCACCTTCACCCGCTTCGAGCCGGCCGGCCCGGTGCAGGGCAACGACTCGATCAAATACGCGACCTCGATCCTCGATTATGTGTTCCGCGAACTGGCGGTCAGCTACCTGTCGCGCTTCGACCTCGCCCATGTCGATCCCAACGAGACGGGCTTCGATGCGCTCGGCAAGGGCGTCGGCGAAGGCCGCGCGCCGGAAGGCTTCATCCCCAACAAATACCTGTCACGCGGGCTGACGCGCTCGCGCGGCGAGCGGCTCGGCCTGGTGTCGAGCAGCACCGCCACGACAACGGCGGACGGCGGCGGCAACGTCACCGCGATCGGCGGCACCACGACGACGGCGGCGCAAACCCAGGCCGCGACCGCACGCAAGGTCGAGTTGCAGCCACAACTGTCGCCGACCGAGAAGCTGGAAGCGCAAGGCTGGAGCAAGACCGGCACGGCCGCTGCCGCTGCGGCTCCCAGCAAGGCCGAGCGCCGCGCCGAGGCAAAGGCAAAAGGCTACGAAGGCGAGATGTGCTCGGAGTGCGGCAACTTCACCTTGGTGCGCAACGGCACCTGCATGAAGTGCGACACCTGCGGCTCCACCACGGGGTGCTCGTAAGGCAAACGGCGAAAAACGGCGGCGGCCACCGGCAAAAGGCTGACAGCCCGACACGCAAGGCTTGAAACGTTACGCACCGGTAGTCGCCAGCGGCGCGCCTTCAAAATGAAAGGGCGAGGACACGGCCCCGCCCTTCCACCCCCCTCAACCTGTTGCGTCGCCGACTATCCGACCGCCCCCTTCAGCAGCCGCGCCATCATCGTCGGCCACCGCTTCCAGGCCGGCGTCTCGCGCACCAGGCGGAAGCCGAGATTGCTCGGCGGCTTGCCAACCGCGCAGCCACCGGCACGGGCGTCGCGAATGAAATCGCTGACATAGGTGCGGTGGCTACCCTGCACCACGCGCACGCCGCAGTTGACGGTCTGGGTGCCGTCGGCCGCGGCGAGATCGCGGCGCACGAAGCAGCTATCCGTCCATTCCCACACGTTGCCGGCGATATCGAGCACGCCCTTCTCGTTGACGCCGAAGCTGCCGACCGGCAGCGGCGCGCGCTGCGCCACGTCTTCGCGCTCGGATTCCTGCGTGTATTGCGCGAGCCAGCGCTGGGCCGGATCGACGCCGCCCTCAGGCTGCACGTCGTCGTGCCAGCGGCTGCCGGCAGCAAACGCCCATTCCTCGTCGGTCGGCAAACGCCAGGTCGTACCGAGCCTGGCGGAGAGCCATGCGGCATAAGCGTTGGCGTCGCGCCAGCTCACGCCGACCATCGGCTGGTCGACCGGCGCGCGTTGATCGACGGCAATACGCGGGCATCCGCCATCGGCGACGCAGCGCTGATAGTCGCCGACCGTCACCTGATGCATCATGATGGCCAGCGGCCGGTCGAGGCTGATAGTGCGCAGCGCCGCATTGGTCGGTCGCCCTGCCTTGCTGAAATCGCCGGCGGGACGATAGGCAAACGGTTGCGGCTTCAGTTCGACCAGCGCCGGCACCTCGATGCTCGCCGGCACCTGCTTGGCCGGACCGGGCAGTCCAAACGCAAGAACGCCCACGGCAGCGGCCAGCACACCGGCCCCCGCCAGCCCGAGCAGCGCATTGCGAACAGCGCCGGTTTCGGTGTGAGGATGGAATGTCTCGGCTGTGGCGGTCATGGCTTCCTCGCCATCGTCAGATGAAGAAGCCGGGCGCGCCTCGGGGGCAGACGCGACGCGCCCGGTCTTCCGGCCCCGGCCTTAGCCGGGGATCGTCCCCTTCCGCAGTGCACCCTGCACCTGCGGCGGGATCGGCTGCGGCGGCTTGACCTGCTTCATCAGGTCGTCGTTCCACTTGCCCTCGACCTTGAAGTGGGCAGTGGCGCCCAGTTCGGCCGCCTCGATCAGGTTGTGGTTGACATAGGCGTAGATGCCCGGCTGCTTGAAGGTGTAGAGCGCGGCCCCCGCGGAACCACCGCGGATGAACCAGGTCTCCAAATCCTTCTCCGGCCGATTATCGAACTTGCCAGTCTCCCACACATAGTCGCCGTGTCCGCCGATCAGGTGTGGCCGGGTATCCCGGTTGGCCTGAGAATGGACCAGCATGACAGTCTCACCGACCTTGGCGGTCATCGCGTTCTTGCCGGTCAGCGCACCGACCTTGCCGTTGAACACGACGTGGGTCGGCACCAGGCCGCGCATCACCTCAAGCGTATCGGCATAGGCTTCTCCCGGCGTATCGTAGTCCTTGTACTTGCCGTTCTCATCGCGCGGCACATACAGATCGTACTCACCGACGTAGTAGATCTTGTCGTACTTCAGCGGCTTGCCGTCGGCCGCCTTCAGTCCTTCGCGCGGCAGCACCATGATGGTGCCGCTCATGCCGGACACGACGTGCCACGGGATCATGCCTTCCGGCGCGCAGTGGTAGACGAAGGTGCCGGTGCGGTCGGCCTTGAAGCGCAACACCACCTGCTCGCCGGGGTTGATGTGGGTCAGCGCGCCGCCGCCCAACGCTCCCGTTGCCGCGTGGAAGTCGATGTTGTGCGGCATGGTGTTGGTCTCGGGGTTGATCAGCGTCAGTTCGACGTAATCGCCCTGATGCACCACCATCATCGGCGCCGGCATGCTGCCGTTGAAGGTCATGGCCTGGAAGGTCGTGCCCTGCTCGTCGATCACGACTTTCTTTTCTTCGACGACCAGGGTGAACTCCTTGATCATCGGCCCCTTGGTGGTGGCCTGCTCGTGAGCATGCACGAAGGGAGGCGTCACCAGCTTGACCTTCTCGCGCGGCAGGTTGAGATCCTGCCCCGGAGCCGGCGTTGCGATCCGCGCCGGAGCTTCCGCGCGCGCGGCGGTTGTGAACGTCAGGGCGGTCATCGCAGCGCCCATCAGTGCATTTCGGCGGGTGATCATGGCTGTTGCCCTCTTGCCTTCATTGAACTGTCGCGAGCATATCCACGCCTGTCATGCGCTCGTTGCGCTACAGCAAACTCATGCACGATGCATCACCCCACCCGGATTTGATGACTATCGGATATATCTTTGGTGTATGTGATCCGGCGGCCCCTTGCCGGGCCGGTATCGTTCGCGGAGATGGTGATGGGGACAATGGCGCAGTTGCGGGCCTATCGGGGGCCGGCGCTTCTGTCATACGGGTTTCGCCCGTTCTTTCTGTTCGGCGCGCTCTACGCGGGCCTTGCCATGGCAGCGTGGCTGCCGGTGTTTCAGGGCGAACTGGCGCTGGCGTCGGCGTTCGCCCCGATCGACTGGCATGTCCATGAAATGCTGTACGGCTACCTGCCGGCGGTCATCACCGGCTTTCTGTTTACGGCAATTCCGAACTGGACCGGCCGGCTGCCGATCAAGGGGACGCCACTGCTCGCGCTGGTGATGATCTGGGTCGCCGGACGCCTTGCGGTGACGCTGTCGGCATGGATCGGCTGGGCGGCCGCCGCGCTGATCGATGGGGCGTTCCTCGCACTGGTCGCGGCGATGGCGGCGCGCGAAATCGTCGCCGGCCGCAACTGGACCAACCTCAAGGTGGTGATTCTGCTGACGCTGCTGTTTGCCGGCAACGTCGCCTTCCACCTCGAAGCGCAGGCGCAGGGGCAGGCGTGGTACGGCGCCCGCGTCGGCATCGCGGTGGTGATTCTGCTGATCATGGTGATCGGCGGTCGCATCATTCCAAGCTTCACCACCAACTGGCTGAAGCGCAACAAGCCCGGCCGGCTGCCGGTGCCATTCAACCGCTTCGACAACGCCGTGCTGGGGGTGAGCGCGGCGGCGTTCATCGTCTGGCTCGCGCTGCCGGCCGGCCCCCTGCCCGCCGTGGTGCTGTTGCTGGCCGGCGTGGCGAACATCGCGCGGCTGGCACGCTGGGCCGGCGACCGCACGCTGGCCGACCGGCTGCTGCTGATTCTTCACATCGGCTACGCCTTCGTGCCGCTCGGCTTCCTGTTGATGGCGGCGGCGAGCCTCGGCCTGATCGCGGAGAGCGCCGCATTGCATGCCTGGACCGCCGGTGCGGTCGGGGTGATGACGCTGGCGGTGATGACGCGGGTCAGCCTCGGCCACACCGGGCGGGAGCTTGCGGCGTCCGGCACCACGCAAGCCATCTATGCCGTGGTCATCGTCGGGGCGCTGGCGCGCATCTGCGCCGGACTGCATCCGGCCTTGAGCACGCCGCTGCTGCATGTCGCGGCGACGGCATGGGCAGCGGCGTTCCTCGGCTTCGCGGTGCTGTATGGCCCGGCGCTGTGTCGCCCGCGCCCCAAGGGATAAGCGCTACCGCCGCGGCAGCCGCGCCAAGGCGGCGCCGAGCCGGTCCAGCGCCTCGGTCAGCATCGGCCCGTCGCACACCGTCAACCGGTCGGGAATCACGATGCGCCGGTCCGGCGGGTAGAGCCGTTCCAGCGCCGGGTGCAGCACGAACGCCTGCCCCTGATCGGTGGCAAGATCGCGATCATCCGACACTACGATCAGGTCGGGCTTGAGCCGCACGATCGCCTCCAGCGGTTGCAGGCCGCCGGCGGCAATCCCTAAGTCGTCGGCGGCGTTGGCAAGCCCTGCAGCGTCGAGCAGCGCCCCCAATAGCGAGTGCCGGCCGGTGATCCAGCCACGCCGCGACACCGCCAGCACCCGCAGGCGCGGGCCGGCGGCGGCGGTGCGAACGCGCGCGAGCGCGGCATTGAACCGGGCGATCTCGGCTGCGGCGCGATCGGGGTGGCCAGTCAACTCCCCCATCAACCGCAGGTTGTCGCGCACCCCCTCGGGCGATTGCGCCACCGGAAACTCCACCACCCGCACCCCCTGGCGCGCCAGCATGGCGCGCGTGGCGCGGCGGGTAAACGGCGCGGCGGCCACCGCATCGACCCGCAGCGCCAGTACATCCTCGGCCTCGCCCGACAGCCGGCGGAAGGCTTTGGCGCGCTCGGCCATCCACGAGCTGGCCGGGTCGCGCGCATAGGGGCTAAGGCCCGCGATCTGCGCCGGATCGGCCAGCGCCATCAGAAGCTGGTCGGTGCAGACATTGATCGAGGCAATGCGCGGCGCGGCCTGCGCCACCGCGGTCGTCCCCGCCAGCGCGGCGGCCAACGCCAGCCGCAGCACCGCCCGGCCGATCACGGCAGTTCCGTCCATGGCACGATGACACGGGCGCCGCCATGCTCGGCGCGGTAGGCGCGCACGCGGAACACATCGGCCAGAATGGCGTCGGACAGCGCCGCCCCGGGCGGCCCCTGCGCCACCAACCGGCCACCATCGAGCACCAGCACATGGTCGGCGAAGCGCGCCGCAAGGCCAAGGTCATGCGTAACCACGATGACCAGCGTGCCAGCGGCCACCGCCCGCCGCAGCACCGCCATCACCTCGATCTGATAGCGCGGGTCGAGCGCCGCAGTCGGCTCATCGGCGAGGACCACCGGCGCCTCGACCGCCAGCACCCGCGCCAGCGCCACGCGGCCGCGCTCACCACCCGACAATTCGGTGACGGGGCGGTCGGCAAATGC
>JBARWE010000191.1:0-3222 GCA_049646625.1 Xanthobacteraceae bacterium | reverse complement strand
GTGCGGGAGACGGCGCGGCGCTGGCAGCCGCCGGCGCGTGGCCGTTCTCCGGGGTGATCATGCGGATCGCCTCGTCCGGCGTCGGCAGGTCGGCGGCATAGGCGATACGCACCAGCACCATTTCCGCCGCGGCTTGCGGCCGCGTCGCCGCCTGTACCTCGGCGATACCCTTAAGCAGCATCTGCCACATCCGCGACAGCACCCGCATCGACAGTTTGGCCGCGAAATCGCGGCCGCGCGTGCGCTCGCTCTCGCCGAGCGCGATGTTGTCGGCGGTCGCCGGCACCACCTTGATCCGGGTGACGAGATTGACGAATTCGGCCAGGTCGCTCAGCACCACCACCGGGTCGGCGCCGGTGTCGTACTGGTCGCGGAACTCGGTGAAGGCGGCCGCGATGTCGCCGTGCGCCAGATGCTCGAACAGATCGATGATGCGGCAGCGGTCGGCCAGCCCGAGCATGCGCCGCACCTCGCTGGCATCGAGCCGGCCGTCGGCATGGGCGATCGCCTGATCGAGCAGCGACAGTGCATCGCGCACTGAGCCTTCGGCGGCGCGGGCGATGATGCGAAGTGAGTCGTCGTCCGCCTCGACCCCTTCCTTGGCGATGATGGCGGCCAGGTGGCTGGCCAGCACCCCGGTCTCGACGCGGCGCAGATCGAAGCGCTGGCAGCGCGACAGCACCGTGATCGGCACTTTGCGGATTTCGGTGGTGGCGAATACGAAGCGGGCGTGTTCCGGCGGCTCCTCCAGCGTTTTGAGAAACGCATTGAAGGCCGAGGTCGACAGCATATGCACTTCGTCGATGATGTAGACCTTGTAGCGGGCGCTGGTCGGGGCGTAGCGCACCCCGTCGTTGATCTGGCGCACGTCGTCGACGCCGGTGTGGGAGGCGGCGTCCATCTCCAGCACGTCGATGTGGCGGCCCTCGATGATCGCCTGGCAGTGCACGCCGAGCTGGTCGAGGTGGATGGTGGGCGCACGGACCGAGCCGTCCGGCAGTTCGTAGTTGAGGGCGCGGGCAAGGATGCGGGCGGTGGTGGTCTTGCCGACGCCGCGCACGCCGGTGAGAATCCAGGCATGCGGGATGCGCCCGGTCTCGAAGGCGTTCGACAGCGTGCGCACCATGGCGTCCTGGCCGATCAGGTCGCCGAAATGGCGGGGCCGATACTTGCGCGCCAGCACGCGATAGCCCTCGGGCGCGGCGGCGACCTGCGACGAAGCGGAGAGAGGGCTGCCGGCGTCAGTCATCGAGCGATCCGCGAATGTCCCGGCATCGGCGTCCCGGAACCGGTCCCCCGAAACCGGCGTCCCGAAACCAATGTTCCGAAATCCAGATGCCCCGAAGCCAGTATTCTAAAGCCAGCGTTCTGGAGCCGGCGCCGCACGGGGCGCAAAAAAGAGGTAGGAGACTGACGAGCGACCCGATCCAGACCTCGTTAGGGCTGCTTCCTTCCGGACCTGACCCGGTTGGCGAGAGGCTCGTCCACCGTCAATCTCCCGGCCCCTATTTGGGGCCAACGGCCCTGGAAAGCAAGCGGGCTGGGACCGGCTTTTACCCCTGCGGCCCGCTTGGTATGACATCACCATTGCCGGAGTTCCGATGTCCTCATCTTTCCCTGCGCCATGGTCGCTGCATCCTCAGCTTGATGCTGACAGCCTCGCGATCGCCGAGTTGCCGCTTTGCCGCGTGCAGCTGGCGAACGATGCCAACTACCCGTGGCTGATTTTGGTACCCCGCCGCTACGGCGCGACCGAGATCATCGACCTCGATGCCGCCGATCGCGCCCGGCTGATGGTCGAGATCGATATGGCGGCGCGGGCGCTGCGGGCGACTGTGCCGTGCGACAAGCTCAATGTCGCCGCCCTCGGCAACATGGTGCCGCAGCTTCACGTCCATATCATCGCGCGCCGCACCACCGACCCCGCCTGGCCGCGCCCGGTGTGGGGTGCGGTTGCCGCCCGCGCCTACGATCCGCCCGCGCTTTCCGCCCTCGTTGCCGCGTTGCGCGGCCACCTCACCCCGGACGCCCCGCCATGACAGCCAAGCCCGCGATGGTTCCAGCGATGTTTCCTGCGATGTTTCCCTTGGGCCAGCCGGCCTTCGTCTCGCATGCGCTCGACCGCGCCGCCCATCTGCGCACCGACCCGGCGCGGCTCGTGGCGATGGAGGACGACCCCCGCGCCCGTGCTTATGTGGTGCATCGCGATTCGATGCTGCTGATGCGCGATGGCGACGGCTTGCGGCCGCGCCTGAAGCTCGACGAGGCGCGTGGCCTCGGCGCCAATCCCGGCACGGTGTTTCTCGGCCTGCGCGACGGCGCGCCGGTGTTCGGCATGGGGATCGCGGCGGATGCCGCCGAGGCGCTGCTGACGCGCCCCGACGTGATGCTCGGCAATATCCGGGCGCTGGTTACGGAGGGTGCACTCGCGGTTGAGGACCTCTCGGCCATCGCCGTCGCCAAGGCACTGGTCGGCTGGCACCAGCGGCACGGTTACTGCGCCAATTGCGGCGCGCGCACGCAACTCGCGCAAGGGGGGTGGCGGCGCGATTGCCCGAGTTGCCACGCCGAGCATTTCCCGCGCACCGATCCGGTGGTGATCATGATGGTGACGGACGGCACGCGCTGCCTGCTCGGCCGTCAGCCGCATTTCGCGCCCGGCATGTGGTCGTGCCTGGCCGGCTTCGTCGAGGCGGCGGAGACCATCGAGGATGCGGTGCGTCGTGAGGTGCTGGAGGAGACCGGCGTGCGCTGCACCGACGTCAGCTACACGATGACCCAGCCGTGGCCCTATCCATCGTCGATGATGATCGGCTGCGCGGCGCGCGCGCTGTCGACCGAGATCGTGGTCGACCACAACGAACTGGAGGATGCGCGCTGGTTCGACTGCGCCGAAGTCGCCCTGATGCTGCAGCGCCAGCATCCCGATGGCCTGTCCGGCCCGCATCCGTTCGCCGTGGCCCATCATCTGCTCGGGCGCTGGGTGGCGCAGGCGGGTGTTGTGGCCGTGGCCGCGGCCGGTTGAGCGGCCGTGCCGTCGCCGGCCGCCGCCCCGCGCCTGTTGTGCATCGGCATGCCGGTGCGCGATCTCGTCTTTCATGTCCGTGACGTGCCGGCGCGCGGCAACAAGGTGCCGGCGCAGCGCTATCAGGAGATCGCCGGCGGCAACGCCCTCAATGCCGCCATTGCGATCGCCAGGCTCGGCGGCCGGCCGGCGCTGTG
>JBARWE010000190.1:0-18034 GCA_049646625.1 Xanthobacteraceae bacterium | reverse complement strand
GCGCATGTCACGCTGTGCGCGCGCAGCGCCGATGAAATCGGCGAACTGGCCACCGCCATCCGCGCGCGTGGCGGCGCGGCCGACACGCTCGCCCTCGACGTCACCGACGTGGCGGCCTTTGCCGCCGCGATCGCCGCGCGCGAGCCGTATGACGTGTTCCTCAACAATGCCGGCACCAACCGGCCGAAGCCCGTCACCGAGGTGACGGAGGAGGACTTTGACGTCGTCATGACCCTCAACGTCCGCGCCGCCTATTTCGCGGCGCAGGCGGTGGCGCGGCGGCTGATCGCGGCTGGCAAGCCCGGCTCGATCATCAATATGTCGTCGCAGATGGGTCATGTCGGCGGCCCCAACCGCTCGCTCTATTGCGCCTCGAAATGGGCGATGGAGGGGTTTTCGAAGGCGATGGCGCTCGATCTGGCGGGGCATGGCATCCGCGTCAACACGCTGTGCCCGACCTTCATCGAAACGCCGATGACGCGGCCGTTTTTCGAGAACGCCGAATTCAAGGCGAGCGTGCTGGCCAAGATCAAGCTCGGCCGGCTCGGCACGGTCGAGGACCTGATGGGTGCCATCGTGTTTCTTGCCAGCGATGCGTCCGCGCTGATGACCGGCTCCTCGCTGGTGGTCGACGGCGGCTGGACCGCCGAATAGGCCGGCGCTTTGCACGAAGGCTGGCGCTAGCGGTTACGGCTGCGCCAGCGCGCCGCGCACGAAGCGCCGCACATGATCGGCGATCACCTGATCGAGGTCGGACGGCTCCGGCATGTCGTAGACGTAGCGGCGGATCGCGATATAGAAAATCTGGCCGTGCAGCCCCCACACCGCCTCCTCCTCGCGCTCGGTGAGGCGTGGGCCGGGCGGGGCGATGCCGTGGCGCCTTTGTAGCTCCTTGCGCAGCTCCCGGCAGACCGGCACCACCAGCTTCTTGCGCACCATGGCGAGGTAGCGGCCGGTGATGTTGTAGGAGCGGAAGCCGGAAAACACGAAGATGCGCACCCAGTCGTAGTCGAAGATGCGTGCGGCGTATTCGTGATAGAACTGCACCAGCCGGTCTTCGAGCGGGCGTGAGGGATCGGTGACAAGTCCGGTCCATGACGGGTTCCAGCGGCTGACATAGACATGCTCGTAGACCCGTTCGATCAGGGCGTCCTTGCTCGGGAAATGCCGATAGATCGCCGAGTGGGTGATGCCGATCCGCTTGGCGAGTTCGCGCGTCTGGCCTTCGAAGCCCTGCTCGGCGAAGAACCGGATCGCGGTGTCAAGAATGACCCGTTCGCGCTCCGCCGCCTTCATGTTCTTGCGGCCGGGCGTGGTGGCGGCCTGCTTCGCCGGCCGTGGCTTTACTGGCCGGGCCTTCATCGACTGGGCCTTTGTCGACTTGGCGTTCGCCGGATTGGTCTTGGCCGGATTGGTCTTGGCCGGATTGGTCTTGGCCGGATTGACCTTGGCCGGGTTGGTCCTGACCGGTTGTTGTGACGGGCGCCTGGGCATGGCGGGATGGTGCCTCTCGTTCTGGCGGGCGCCGGAATCGCCCGGCTTCAGCTTGCGAGTCAAAAGGATATTGCGGCGCAAGACAATATGTATGAGCGCGCCTTCATATTTCGGTTGACAGCAGGATAGCTTGTCGTGAAACTTGTGACCAGTTGGTCACAAATCCCGACGATCGTTGAGGAGGCTCTCGCGTGAAGGCGCCGGCGTTCGATTATGTGCAGGCCGCTTCCGTCAAGGAGGCGGTTGCGGCATTTCGGGCCTGCGACGGCGAGGCCCGCTATCTGGCTGGCGGGCAGAGCCTGCTGGTGGCGCTCAACCTGCGGCTCTCGGCGCCGAGCCTGTTGATCGACATCGGGCGGATCGAGGCGCTGCGCGGCATCGAACTCGGCGACGGCACGGTGCGGGTCGGCGCCTTGACGCGCCACGCCGAGGTGCTGTCGTCGGAGATCATTGCGCGGCATGTGCCGCTGCTCGGTCTGGCGGCACCGTTCGTCGCGCACCCGGCGATCCGCAACAAGGGCACGCTTGGCGGCTCGCTGGCGCTGGCCGATCCGGCGTCGGAATTTCCTGCCGTCGCGCTGGCGCTCGGCGCGCGCATGGAAATCAGCGACGCCGAGACCACGCGGCTGGTCGATGCCGACGACTATTTTCTCGATCTTTACGAAACCGCGATCGCACCGGGTGAAGTCCTGACGGCGGTGCATTTTCCGGTGGCGCGACCGACGCAAGCCTTCGCCTTCGACGAGCTGGCGCGCCGCCGCGGCGACTATGCGCAGATCGGCGTCGCCATCAACGCCGACGGCCAGCATAGCCGCCTCGATGCCATTCGCATCGCGTTCTGCGCCGCCGGTCCCACGCCGATGCGGGCGCCGGCCGCCGAAGCCGCGCTGGTTGGGCACGACCTGACCGAGGCGACGATCGCGCAGGCCGCCGCCGCACTGTCCGATGATCTTGCCCCGGACGACGATCCGCATATGGCGGCGGCTACCCGCATGCATCTGGCGCGCGTGCTGCTGCGCCGCCAACTGACCAGGCTCAAGGCCGCGCTGGCCGGAGAAAAGGTGAACGGATCATGACGAAGGCAGTGCCGATCTCGGTCACGGTCAACGACGAGGAGGTGACGCTGCTGGTCGAGCCGCGGCTGTCGCTGATCGATATGCTGCGCCATCACCTGAGTCTCACCGGCAGCCATGTCGGCTGCGAGATGGGTGCCTGCGGCGCCTGCCTCGTGCAACTCGACGGCGCTGTCGTCCACGCCTGCCTGACGCTCGCGGTCGAGGTCGATGGCCGCGCGGTCAAGACCATCGAGGGGCTGTCGGACTCGGGCGCTATCGCCGATCTGCAGGCCGCCTTCCATAGCCGCAACGCGCTGCAATGCGGCTATTGCACGCCGGGCGTGCTGATGACGGCGCAGGAACTGTTGCACAAGGGCGGCGTGCCGTCGCGCGAGGTCATTCGCGATGCGTTGTCGGGTAACTACTGCCGCTGCACCGGCTATGAGGCGATCGTCGATGCCATCGAGACCACGGCGCGGCAGCGCGCCGGCGCCGATGCCGTCTTGACGGAGGCCCGCCATGATTAAGCCGCTGACCGCGCTCGACCGGCCGAACAGCTATATCGGCAAGGCGCTGCCGCGGCCCAATGCCAAGCGGCTGTTGGCCGGCCGCGGCCGTTTCGTCGACGACATCCATCTGCCGCGCATGCTGCATGCGGCCTTCGTGCGCAGCCCGCATGCTCACGCCCGTATCGTTTCGATCGACGTATCGCGGGCGAAGGCCATGCCTGGCGTGCGCCTGATCGCCGAAGGGCGCGACCTGGCCAAGGTGTGCGAACCGTGGGTCGGCACGCTGTTGCACTTCAAGGGCATGAAGTCGCCGCCGCAATATCCGCTGGCGATGGACAAGGTGATGTGGGTCGGCGAGCCGGTGGTGGCGATCGTCGCCGACAGCCGCGCGAAAGCCGAGGATGCCGCCGAGCAGGTCGAGGTGACGTATGAGGAACTGGAGCCGCTGGTCGATATGGATGCCGCGCGGATGCCGGATGCGCCACGCCTGCACGAGGGTTTTGCCGACAACGTCGCCTTCCACCTGGCGCTTGAGAACGGTGATGTCGATGCCGCCTTCGCCGAGGCCGCCGTGGTGGTCGAGGCCGACATGGCGTTCGGCCGCCATACCCCGGTGACGATGGAGGCGCGCGCCATCATCGCCGATTTCGATCCGGCCGAGCGCAGTCTGACGGTGCATCATTCGACCCAGACGCCGTATCAGTTCCAGGACATCTACGCCCGCCATTTCGGGCTGAACGAATCGCGGGTGCGGGTGATCGCGCCGGACATCGGCGGCTCGTTCGGCATGAAGCTGCACGTCTTTCCCGACGACATGGCGGCGGTGGCGCTCAGCATCATGCTGGGCCGTCCGGTCAAGTACATCACTGACCGCAGCGAGGCGTTTCTCAACGACATTCACCTGCGCGACCATCGCGTCAGGGCGAAACTCGCGGTGGCGCAGGACGGCCGTTTCCTCGGCATGCGGGTCGAGGATGTGACCGGCATCGGCGCCTATTCGTCCTATCCGCGCACCAGTGCGGTCGAGGGCAATCAGGTGGTGCGGCTGATGGGCGCGCCCTACAAGCTCACCAATTACCGCGCCACCCTCGACGTGGTGTTCCAGAACAAGCCGCAGACCAGTCAGTACCGCGCCGTCGGCCACCCGATCGCGGTGGCGGCGACGGAATACATGGTCGAGACGGCGGCGCGCCGGCTCGGCATCGATCCGCTCGACCTGCGCCGGCGTAACTACGTCACCGCCGAGATGTATCCGCATACGACGGCGACCGGTTTCAAATTTGAAAAGCTGTCGCTGGAGGAATGCCTCGCCAAGCTGCACGCCCTGATGGACTATCCGGCCGAGCGCGCGGCGCAGGCGCGGCTGCGCGATGAGGGCGTCTATCGTGGCATCGGCTTTGCCACCTATGTCGAGATCACCAATCCGTCGCCGGCCTTCTACGGCGTCGGCGGCGCGCATATCTCGGCGCAGGACGGCTGCGTGCTGAAGATCACCCCGTCCGGCGAGCTGCATTGTGCCATCAGCGTGTGCGAGCAGGGGCAGGGTACCGAAGCGATGGTCGGGCAGATCGTCGCCGACCAGTTCGGCGTCGATCATGAACAGGTGCGGGTATTGACCGGCGATACCGAGACGACGCCGCACGGCGGCGCCAACTGGGCCAGCCGCGGCACCGGCATCGGCGGCGAGGCGGCGCTGCGCGGCGCGCGCAAGCTCAAGGCCAACGTGCTGTCGGTCGCCGGCGCCATCCTGCAATGCGCGCCTTCTGACCTCGATATCGAGAACGGCCGGATCGTCGAACTGGCCTCGCGCGCGGCGCGCATGCCGCTCGCCGATCTCGCGGCATTAGTCTATTTCCGCTCCGACACGTTGCCGCCCGGCATCGAGGCCACCTTCACGGTGGCCGAGCATTATGCGCCGAAGGGTTATCCGTTCGCCTTCACCAACGGCATTCACGGCAGCCTGGTCGAAGTCGATGTCGAGACCGGCTTCATCAAGCTCGTCAAGCACTGGGTGGTGGAGGATTGCGGCCGTATCATCAATCCGCTGCTGGTCAACGAGCAGGTGCGCGGCGGTGCGGTGCAGGGGCTTGGCGCGGCGCTGTTCGAGGAATGCCTCTACAGCGACACCGGCCAGCTTCTGAACGGCTCGATGGCCGATTACCTGGTGCCGATGGCCTGCGAGATGCCCGACTTCATCATCGAGCATGTCGAGACGCCGACGCTCGATACGCTGCTCGGCGCCAAGGGCGTCGGTGAGGCCGGCACGTCGGCGGCCTCGGGCGCGGTGCTCAACGCCGTCAACGACGCCATCAGCGTGTTCGGCAAGTCGATCACCCAGATTCCCATGACGCCGGAGCGCGTACTGCGCGCGCTCGGCGCGGTGTAAGGCGCGCGTTTCACGTTTCGGCGCGTTTTCTTAGTTCGAAAACGTTAGACCCGCACCGGCAGGCGCACCCGCCCGGCGTCGCCGAACACCTTGAGGTAGCGTGCGATCTCGGCCGGGTCGCCGGTTGCTTTTTCCGGGTTGTCGGACAGCTTGACGGCGGGGCGGCCGTTGACGTCGGTGATCTTGCATACCAGCGAAATCGGGTCGAGTTCGGCCGAGCCGTCCGGCAGGCAGCCGACGAAATCGTTGGTCAGGTTGGTGCCCCAGCCGAACGAGGTGCGCACCCGGCCCTTGAAGTGATGGTGCGCCTCGACGATGGAATCGGCGTCCATGGCGTCGGAGAATACCAGCAGCTTCTTGGTCGGGTCGCGGCCTTTGTCCTTCCACCAGCGGATGATCTGTTCGCCGCCCTCGATGGTCGGCGCGCTGTCGGGGCGGAAGCCGGTCCAGTCGGCGACCCAGTCGGGCGCGTCGCGCAGGAAAGCGGCGGTGCCGAAGGCGTCGGGCAGGGCGATCAGCAGGTTGCCGGCATAGGTGTGGCGCCAGTCGTCGAGCACCTTATAGGGGGCGCGGCGCAATTCGTCGTCGCTGCGGGCGAGCGCCGCCAGCACCATCGGCAATTCGTGGGCGTTGGTGCCGATCGCCTCCAGGTCGTTGTCCATCGCCAGCAGCACGTTCGAGGTGCCGGTGAAGGCGCTCCCGAGACCTTCCTTGAGCGCCTCGACGCACCAGCGCTGCCACAGGAAGCCGTGCCGCCGCCTGGTGCCGAAGTCGGAGATCACCAGCCCGTCGAGCCGCTGCAACTGTTCGACCTTGCGCCATAGCTTGGCCTTGGCGCGGGCATAGAGCACGTCGAGCGCGAAGCGGCCGCGGCCGATCATCACCGCGCGCGAGCGCAGTTCGTTGACGATGGCGAGCGCCGGGATTTCCCACATCGTGGTGTGGGTCCATGGCCCTCGGAAGTGCAGTTCGTACTGGCCGTCGACCTTTTTCAGTTCGTAGTCGGGAAGCTGGAAGTCGGCGAGCCAGGCCATGAACTCCGGCGCGAACATCTGGGTCTTGCCGTAGAACGTGTTACCGGCGAGCCAGATCAGCTCCTTCTTGCTGAAGCGCAGGGTGCGGGCATGATCGAGCTGGGCGCGCAACTCGCCCTCGTCAACGATGTCGGCAAGGCGGATGTGGCGGCTGCGATTGATCACCGAGAAGGTCGCATTGACGCTCGGGTAGAGCGCATGGATCATCTGCAGCATCAACAGCTTGTAGAAGTCGGTATCGAGCAGGCTGCGAACGATCGGGTCGAGCCGCCAGCCGTGGTCGTAGGTGCGCGTTGCGATGTCGGTTACGGGCATGGCGGAACTATAATCTGGCGCCTCGGCGTGCGCCAAGGGGAGCGCCAAGGGTGCCGCCAAGGGTGCCGCCAAGGGTGCCGCCGCTGCCGTACAGCGTCAGCGCCGCGGCGAGCAGCATGAACACCGCGGCGGCGCCGAACACCCAGTGCGGCACCGCCTGGTCCATGATCCAGCCGAACAGCACCGGGCTGACGACGTTGCCGATGTTGAAGCCGGTCCAGACGATGCCGAACACGCGCCCGTTGGCGCCGGGTGGGGCGGCGTTGCGTACCATGATGTCACGCGAGGGGGCGATGATGCCGCTGAGAAAGCCGGCCAGCGTCAGCGCCGCGATCAGTATCGTGGTATCCGGCCGGCTTACGGCGACGGCGGCGATGATGATGGCGCCGGCGGCGAAGCAGGCGGCCGCTATCTGCTCGTGGTGGCGGGCACGGTCGGCCAGCACGCCGCCAGCCAGCACCCCGGCGGCGGCGGCGGCGAGAAAGCAGGTCAGCGTCATGTTGGCCAGCGTCAGCGGCTGGTCGTAGCCGTTCATCAGCGCCACCACGCCAAAGTTGCTCATCGCCGTGGTCGAGACGCCGAGCAGGATGAAGAACACGATCAGCACCAGCACCATCGGCGTCAGCAGCCGGGTCTTGGCGGGACCATTGGTATCGGCGCTGGCCGGGCGCGTGGTGCCGGCGTCGGGAAGGCGCATCGCGATCAGTAATAGTCCGACGGCGATGCCGAGCGCACCGGATATCAGCAGCGCGCCGATGCCGCCCAGGGTGGTGAGCAGCGTCGCGACGATCGCCGGTGCCACCGCCGCGCCGAGATAGCCGGCGAAAGTGTGGATCGAGAACGCCCGCCCGATGCGGGTTTCGGAGGTATTGGCGGCAAGCAGCGCATAGTCGGACGGGTGGTAGACGCTGTTGGCAAGCCCGAGCAGCGCGGCGCAGGCCAGGAACCAGCCGTAGCTCATGGTCAGCGCCAGCATGATCAGCGCTGCGCCGCCAAGGCTCAGTCCGAGCACCAGGATCCGGCGGGCGCCGACCCGGTCCACCAGATAGCCGACCGGTGCCTGCGTCAGCCCGGTGACGGCGCCGAACAGGCTGAGCGCGAAGCCGAGATCCAGGTAATCGACCTGCAGTGCGTCCTTGAGGAACGGAAACAGCATCGGCAGCACCAGCATGTGGTAGTGGCTGACGAAGTGGGCCGTCGAGATCAGGACCAGCGTGCGCCGGCCGGCGGCGGCGGTCGGGCCGTGGTTGCCGGCAGTGACGTCGATCATGCGGGACTCCGCTGCGGGGCGAGAGGCCCCCGAATGTGGCCGGCAAAGCTAGCCGCCGGGGTCCGCCCTGTCCATCGGCGCTGGCGCATGGGCGCTGCTCGGGCGGCGCCGATCGAGGTTGCGCCGCCGCCATGGCTGCGCCATAGAAACGGCGCGGCAACTGCCGCCGGTCCAGTTTGCGAGGCGACCATGGCTGATTCGATTTCCGACGTCGTCGAGGCGTTCGCCGCCGGCGAGATCGTTGTCGTCACCGATGACGACGATCGCGAGGGCGAGGGCGACCTGATTGTCGCCGCCTCGCTGTGCACGCCGGAGAAGATGGCGTTCATCATCCGCCACACCTCCGGCATCGTCTGCGCGCCGATCACTGCCGCCGACGCCCAGCGGCTGCGGCTTGATCCGATGGTGGCGCACAACGATTCCGCCCACACCACCGCCTTCACCGTGTCGATCGACTACAAGCCCGGCGGCACCACCGGCATCTCCGCCGAGGAGCGCACCGCCTGCTGCCGCGCGCTCGCCAACCCGAATGCCGGCGCGGGCGATTTCACCCGTCCCGGCCATGTGTTTCCGCTGATCGCCCGCGACGGCGGCGTGCTGCTGCGCTCCGGCCACACCGAGGCCGCGGTCGATCTGTGCCGGCTCGCCGGATTGCCGCCGGTCGGCGTCATCAGCGAACTGATGAACGACGACGGCAGCGTGATGAAGGGCGAGCAGGTGGCGCGCTTCGCCGCCGCGCATGGCCTCAGGCACGTTACCATCGCCGACATGATCGCCTATCGCCAGGCGCGTGAAAAGCTGGTCGAGCGGGTGTCGAGCTTCACCACCGACAGCCCGATCGGGCCGTTGCAGGGCTTTGCCTATCGCACGCCGTTCGATCCGGTCTATCACGCCGCGTTCGTCTATGGCGGCGTCGGCGACGGCCGCAACATCCTGACCCGCTTCCACAAGCCGAACATCGTCAAGGACGTGTTCCTCGGCCACGACCGCGTCAGCGCCGCGCTTGAGCATTTCCGCAAGGAGGGGCGCGGCGTGCTGGTCTATCTGCGCGACGGCGCCGCCGGCGTGCCGGTCGAGCCGATCGACGCGCCCCATACCGCCGAGGACGACCGCAACCGGCAATGGCGCGAGATCGGCGTCGGCGCCCAGATCCTGCGCGATCTCGGCGTCACCTCGATCCGCAACCTGTCGATGTCGAGCCACGACTATATGGGGCTGTCCGGGTTCGGCATCGAAATCGTCGAGACTATCCAGCTTGAAGGCGACGGCGGCAGGACTTAACGTCGCCTGCTGTCGTTGCCGCCCGTTATCAGGAGAGCCGTCGCCCATGAGCGTACAAGCCCAGGCCAAGAGCCAGTCCGCCCCGGTCCGGTTTCAGTGGGAGGATGCGTTCCTGATCGACGACCAGTTGACCGAGGACGAGCGGCTGATCCGCGATACCGCCCGCGCCTATGCGCAGGACAAGCTGTTGCCGCGCGTCACGCAGGCGTATCTGCACGAGACAACCGACCGCACCATCTTCCACGAGATGGGCGAGCTTGGCCTGATCGGCGTCACCATCCCCGAGGACTATGGCTGCGCCGGCGCGAGCTACGTCGCCTATGGCCTGGTGGCGCGCGAGATCGAGCGCGTCGATTCCGGCTATCGCTCGATGAACTCGGTGCAGTCCTCGCTGGTGATGTATCCGATCCATGCCTATGGCGACGAGAGCCAGCGCAGAAAGTACCTGCCCAAGCTGGCTACCGGCGAGTGGGTCGGCTGCTTCGGCCTGACCGAGCCGGACGCCGGCTCCGATCCCGGCGGCATGAAAACCCGCGCCGAAAAGGTCAGTGACGGCTACCGTCTGACCGGCACCAAGATGTGGATTTCCAACGCGCCGATCGCCGATGTGTTCGTGATCTGGGCCAAGTCGGCGGCGCATGACAACCAGATCCGCGGCTTCATTCTCGAAAAGGGTATGAAGGGCCTGTCGGCGCCGAAGATCGAGGGCAAGCTCTCATTGCGCGCCTCGATCACCGGCGAGGTGGTGATGGATGGCGTGGTGGTGCCGGAAAGCGCGCTGTTGCCCAACGTTGCCGGGCTGAAGGGGCCGTTCGGCTGCCTCAATCGCGCCCGCTACGGCATTTCGTGGGGCGCGATGGGCGCGGCCGAAGATTGCTTCCATCGCGCGCGGCAATACACGCTCGATCGCAAGCAATTCAACCGCCCGCTGGCCGCGACGCAACTGGTGCAGAAGAAGCTCGCCGACATGCAGACCGAGATTGCGCTCGGCCTGCAGGGAAGCTTGCGCGTCGGTCGGCTGATGGACGAAGGCAGGATGGCGCCGGAGATGATCTCCATCGTCAAGCGCAACAACTGCGGCAAGGCGCTGGATATCGCGCGGATGGCGCGCGACATGCACGGCGGCAACGGTATCTCCAGCGAGTTCCACGTCATGCGCCACGCCCAGAACCTGGAGACGGTCAACACCTACGAAGGCACCCATGATGTGCACGCGCTGATCCTCGGCCGCGCCATCACCGGCATTCAGGCGTTTTCGTGAGGCAAGAGATTAAGGGTGTCATTGCCGGGCATCGCCCGTCGAAGACGGGCGTCAACGCCCTTTGACCCGGCAACCCATTCCCCCTCCCTTTATCCCTCTCCCGCTTGCGGGGGAGGGGAGGGTGGGGGCGATAGCGAGCAGCTATGTCCGACAGCATCGACATTCCCTTCAACCGCGACTTTCCGTTGCCGCCCGGTGTGGTCGAGGAGGTGGTGCCGGGTGTCCGCCGCGTGCTGTGCCCCAATCCCAGTCCGTTCACCTTCACGGGAACGGTCAGCTACATCATCGGCCGTGGCCAGGTGGCGATCGTCGATCCCGGCCCCGATAACGAAGCGCATGCCGGGGTGCTGCTGGATGCCGTGCGCGGTGAGAGCGTGACGCATATCGTCGTTACCCATACCCATCGCGATCACTCGCCCAACGCCGCGCGCCTCAAGGCGGCGACCGGCGCCACGGTCTATGCCGAGGGGCCGCACCGCGCTGCGCGGCCGCGCCATGCCTCGGAGCCGGCGACAGCGGACTCCGGCGCCGATCTCGCGTTCCAGCCCGACGTCGCGGTGCCTGATGGCGCGGTGATCGAGGGCCGCGGCTGGCGGCTCGAAGCCATCGCCACCCCCGGCCACACCGCCAACCACATGGCGTTTGCGCTCGCCGATTGCGATCTCGTGCTGGTCGGCGATCACGTCATGGGCTGGTCGACCTCGATCGTGGCGCCGCCGGATGGTTCGATGGTCGATTACATGGCCTCGCTGGAGCGGCTCGCGGCGCGCCCGGAACAGCTTTATCTCTCCGGCCACGGCCCGGAGATTCCCGATGCGCCGCGCTATGTCCGCCATCTCGCGCGTCACCGCCGCGCCCGCGAAGCCTCGATCCTGCATCGCCTGTCCAAGGGCGCGGCTGACATCCCGACCATCGTGCGTGCGAGCTATATCGGCATCGACCCGCGGCTGGTGAATGCCGCCGGCTACTCGGTGCTGGCGCATCTGGAAGACCTGGTGGCGCGCGGCGTGGTCGCAACCGATGGCGATCCGGTGATCGGCGGGGTCTATCGCCTGGCCGGCTGAGCCTTGTCTTTGGTAGCCCTGTCCTTCGCGCCCTTGCCGGCCTTGCCTTTGTCGGTGCCTTGCGCCTCGCGCCCCGGCAGCGTCGGCGCCTTGTCGGCGCGAGCGGCTTCCGCCGCCTCGACCGCCCCCGTCAGGTCTTCGGCGAACTTGACGATACGCGCGGCGTTGGAGCCGAGATCGGATTCGAAGTAGCGCGACGAGGAGCGCATGTCGATGCGCGCGCCGTCGGTGTCGGGTGTGATGCGAATTGCGATGTCCTCGCGCAAGCCCAAGAGCGGCGTGCGCGCCACCGCCTCGATGTGGCCGGCGCGGCTCGGTGCCTGCGGCGCCCGCGCATCGACCACCAGCCACTTGCGCTTGCCGACCAGTTTCAGCGCGGCGTCATAGGCGCGCTGCGGCGTCGTCTCCAGCACCACCGGCTCGACATCCGGGTAGGCGCGGCGTTGCAGTTCGGCCGAGTAGAGGCCGGCATAGACCGCCGGGTTGGCGCCTTCGCCGCTGCGCAGCCGCACCAGCACGTCGAAACCGGGCGGGTCGATCGGATCGGTGGTGATGTCGTAGATCTTCGGCAGCTTGTGATACTGCCAGCCGAGATAGGCGGGATAGGCGAGGATCGCCAGGCTGATGGTGAGCGCGGCAGTGATGCGGCCAAGTCCGCGCGCCCCGCTCACCCAGATCGCGGCGAAGCCGGCGAAGGCGACCACGATGGCGAGGCCGGCGATCGCCAGCGCGCCGAGGAAAGTGATCAGGGCCGGGCGGTATTCGAGAAAGCCGAACCGCACCACCAGCACAGAGAGCGTCACCGCGACCAGCGCGAACACCGCGATCCGCCGCGCCCAGGTGGCGAGCGCGGAGAAGGGTTCCTGATGACGGGAGGTGGCGAACCTGCGGATCATGGCGTTGCGGGGTCCGGGTGCGGCGATCGAGCCGGCGCATGCCTACCCCATTTTGCCTGTCGGTCAAATGTCCGGCGCGGGCTTTGGTGCTGTGCCAGCCTCCGTCAGGGCCGCGAATTCGGCGGCGAGGAAGTCCAGTAGCGCCCGCACCGCCGGTAGCAGGCCGCGCCGCGACGAGAACACCGCATGCACGATGCCCGCCCGCGGCGCCCAGGCCGGCAGCACATCGACCAGCGTGCCGGCGGCAAGGTCGGCGCCGATCACCATGGTCGGGAACTGGGCGACGCCGATGCCGCGCAGCGCGGCAAAGCGTAAGGCCACCATGTCCTCGGTCACGAGCCGCGGCGTGAACGGGATCAGGGCGGTGGCGCCGTCCGGGCCTTCGAGGCACCATTCGTGAGGCTGATGCGGCGGTCCCCAGCCGAGACTTGGCAGGTGGGCGAGGTCGGCCGGCACGAGCGGCCCGCTGCGCCCTTTGAGCAGCGTCGGCGCTGCCACCAGCCGCTGCGCGCTGGTCGCCAGCACCCGCATCACCAGATCGTTGTCCTCAAGCGGCGGAAAGCGTACCCGCAGCGCGATGTCGATGCCCTCGCTGATGACATCGACACGGCGCGGCGTGCTCTCCAGATGCACCTCGATGTCGGGGCATTCCGCCATGAAGCGGGCGATCATCTCGCCGACCTGGAAATACAAGAGTGGCGGCGGGCAACTGACCCGCACGATACCCCGCGGCGTGGTGCGCGCCCGCTCGATCAGGTCCTGCGCGGCCTCGGCCTCGACCAGCATCGCGACGCAGTGGCGATAGTAATCCTGCCCGATCTCGGTGACGGCGAAGCGGCGGGTCGAACGCTGGATCAGCCGCACCCCGAGCCGGGCTTCGAGCGCGGCGATGCGCCGGCTGAGCCGCGATTTCGGCACGCCAAGGGCGCGCGCGGCAGCGGCGAAGCCGCTGTGATCGACCACCTGAGCGAAGAAATAGAGGTCGTTGAGGTCGTGCATATCGTTCCACCAGTAGAACGGTGAGGCGCGATACTGGCATCTACTGGGCCGCTTGTCCTGTTCTTATTATCTCCGGCAACCGACGCGGCCCTCCGGCCGCTTTACAGGAGAGACCATCATGAGAAAGGTTCTGGGCGTTTTCAGCGGCCCCCGGCCGCACTGGGTCGGCGACGGTTTTCCGGTCCGCTCGCTGTTCTCCCATGCGAGTCACGGCCAGCATGTCAGCCCGTTTCTGCTGCTCGACTATGCCGGGCCGGCCGCGTTCGAGCCGGCGGAGCGCCCGCGCGGCGTGGGCCAGCATCCGCATCGTGGCTTCGAGACCGTCACCATCGTTTACCGGGGCGAGGTCGAGCACCGCGATTCCACCGGCAACGGCGGCCTGATCGGGCCGGGCGACGTGCAGTGGATGACGGCGGCGTCCGGCATCCTGCACGAGGAGTTCCACTCGCGCGCCTTCACCGAAAAGGGCGGCATGCTGGAGATGGTGCAGCTTTGGGTCAACCTGCCGGCGAAAGCGAAAAACGCCGACCCCGGCTACCAGACCCTGCTCAACGCTGACATTCCGGCCATCGACCTGCCGGACGGCGCAGGAACGCTGCGCGTCATCGCCGGCGCGTTCGACGGTCACAAGGGGCCGGCCAGGACGTTCACGCCGATCGACATCTATGACGTGAAGCTCAACCGCAATGGCGCGGTGACGCTGAACCCTCAAGCGGGCCACACCGTGATCGTGGTGGTGCTCAAGGGCACGGTGCTGGTCAACGAGGCCGAGGTCGCCCGTGAGGCGCAGTTTGCGCTGATCGACCGCGACGGCGGCGAGGTGACCATCGAGGCCAACAACGAGGCGGCCGTGCTGGTGCTGTCGGGTGAGCCGATCGACGAGCCGGTGGTGATGCATGGTCCGTTCGTGATGAACACCACGGATGAAATCCGGCAGGCGATGGCCGATTTCCAGAGCGGCCGCTTTGGTGCGATCCCGGCCTGACAATGATAGCCCCCTCCCTTATCCCTTCTCCGCTTGCGGGGAGGGAAGGGTGGGGGTTAGGTGGGGGGGGGGTTACGGCGTGGCGGCGGCGACCACGGTGAGGCTGCGCCGGCTGTCCTTGGCCGGCGGAGCGGTGTCGAGGCTGAAACCGTCCCGGCCCTGCGCTTTGACGCTGTAGAGCGCAAGGTCGGCGCGGGCCAGCGTGTCGCCCTCGGCGGCACCGGCGTGCCAGGCGGCAACCCCGATGCTGGCGGTCATGGCGATGCGCTCATCCTGCCAGCGGAACGCGGCATGGCGCACGGCTTCGGTGATGCCGGCGGCCAGCGCCACCCCCAGCGCCCCGTCCGTCTCGGGCAGCACGACGCAGAACTCATCGCCGCCGAGCCGGGCGAACAGGTCGTTCCTGCGGATCTGCGCGCTCACCGTCTTGGCGAAGTGGCGCAGCGCCGCGTCGCCCGCGCTGTGGCCGAGCGTGTCGTTGAGCCTCTTGAAATTATCCAGGTCGATGATCAGGAGCGCGAACGGCCGCCCGGTGCGCTGCGAGCGTGCTTCCTCCTCGGCGATCCGTTCGAGCAGCCGGCGGCGGTTGGGCAGTCCGGTCAGTTCGTCCTCGACGGCGAGCGCCTCGACCTCGCCGCGCAGCCGGTCGATGGTCATCACCGCGAAGCCGAAGTTCCACGATACGCCGCTGAAGATCACCGCGAGCAGCGCGTAGTGGCGGTATTGCACGTTGGCGATCAGTCCGTCCGCCAGCGCGAAGTTGAAACCGATCTGGGTGGCATGGCCAACGATACCGATGATCATTGCAATCGCCGCGATCCAGCCTCCGAGCTGGCGCCGGCTCGGATGCAGCAGGAATGCGGCGCCGAGCGCCAGCGGGATCGACTGCGCCACGGCATAGACCACGTTGCGGCCCTGGCTGTCGTCGATCACCAGCATCAGCGCAATCGTGCTCAGCACGGCAATCGCCACACTCGCGGTCAAGCCGTCGGCCCGGCCGTAAAATCTTCGGGTGCCGACCCAGAACAGGCAGAATCCATAGATGAGGAGGCTGTTGCCGATCATCGCCAGGAGGACCGACCAGCTGCCGTCGCCGCGCAGCGCCAGCACCGCTCCGCCGGTCATGGTCAGGACGCAGGCGGCCAGCCAGAAGCGGGCCGGCTTGAACGAGCGATAGGTATAAGTCACCGCGCCCCAGATCACGACGAGTGTCAGTGAGTTGAGCAGGATGACGGTGTAGAGGGTGAGGAAATCCAGAGTCATTACCGATCGGGTCTTGGCTACGAAATCTTGGCTACGAAATCTTGGCTACGAAAATCCTGGCTACGAAATCTTGGCGACGAAATCGTTGGCCGCGATAAGGTCGTCCCGGAGTAGTCGGTCAATCTCAATGAGCGTTCAAGATGATCGTTCAAATTGTTGTGGTTGGGGCGCCGTTGCTGCGGCATGACGGCGCCGCCGGCATTCATCGCCGGTTCAGCCTGGTTCGGAATGGTGTCGAGGACGCCCCGGCAGCGGTAAAAGAGCGACGCCTTCGGTGTTTCGAGCGGCGGGGAAACTGTCCGCGTGAGCATGGCGGGCCGAACCAAAAAAGTCCCTCACCGTTTTGCGAAAAACGGTGAGGGACTTTGGTGCCGCCCGTGCAGCCTTGCCGTGCTGCCGCCTCAGGCGGCGGCGGTCGGCAGCGTATGGTCCTTGAACTGGTCGCGCAGTGCCGTCTTGAGGATCTTCCCGGTCGCGGTGTGGGGAATCGCGCTGACGAAGGCGACATCGTCCGGCATCCACCACTTGGCAATCTTGCCGTCCATGAAGCTCAGAATCTCCTCGCGGGTAGCGCTTTGGCCGTCCTTGAGCTGGACGATCAAAAGCGGTCGTTCATCCCATTTCGGGTGGCGCACGCCGATCACCGCGGCCTCCGCCACCTTCGGGTGGCCGACCGCGAGGTTCTCCAGGTCGATCGAGGAAATCCACTCGCCGCCCGATTTGATGACGTCCTTGGAGCGGTCGGTGATGCGCATATAGCCGGACTCGTCGATGGTGGCGACGTCACCGGTGTCGAAGAAGCCCTCGTCGTCGAGGATCGGCTCGTCGACGCGGTAGTAGGCGCGCGAGATCGCCGGCCCGCGCACCTTGAGGCGGCCGAAGGTGGTGCCGTCCCACGGCAGCCGCTTGCCGGCGTCGTCGGTGATCTTCATTTCCACCATGAACGGCGGGTAGCCTTGCGTCGACAGCACCTTGATCTTGTCCTCGCCGGCGAGATGCGCGAACTGCGGCTGCAGCGAGCCGACGGTGCCGAGCGGACTCATCTCGGTCATGCCCCAGGCGTGGCGCACCTCGACGCCCATGTCGTCGAACGCCTTGATCATCGACGGCGGCATCGCCGAGCCGCCGCAGATCAGCACGCGCAGTTCCGGCAGCTTGAGATTGTTGGCCGCCATGTATTGCAACAGCATCAGCCACACCGTCGGTACGCCGGCGGTCATGGTGACTTTCTCGGTGTCGAGCAGTTCGTAGACCGAGGCGCCGTCGAGCTTGGCGCCGGGGAACACCAGTTTTGTCCCCTGGCTCGGCGCCGAGAAGGCGATGCCCCAGCTATTGGCGTGGAACAGCGGCACCACCGGCAGCATTGTATCTTTGGAGCGCGAGCCGAGCGCGTCCGGGTTGTTGGCCATCATGGCGTGGAGGACGTTGGAGCGGTGCGAATAAAGCACGCCCTTGGGATTGCCGGTGGTGCCGGAGGTGTAGCACATCGCCGCGGCGGTGTTCTCGTCGAACGTCTTCCAGGCGAAGTCGCCATCGACCTCGCCGATCCAGTCCTCGTAGGCGACCGCGTTCTTCAGCGTCGTCTGCGGCATGTGCGCCTTGTCGGTCAGCACGATGAAGCGCTCGACGCTCGGCAGCTTGTCGGCGAGTTTTTCCAGCAGCGGCACGAAGGTCAGGTCGGTGATCATCAAGCGGTCTTCGGCGTGATTGACGATCCAGGCGATCTGGTCGGGGAACAGGCGCGGGTTGACGGTGTGGCAGATGGCGCCGATGCCCATGATGCCGTACCAGCATTCGAGATGGCGCCAGGTGTTCCAGCCGATGGTGGCGACGCGGTCGCCGAGCTTGATGCCGTCGCGGTCGAGCCGCTGTGCCACTTTCAGCGCGCGGGCGCGGATGTCGCTATAATTGGTGCGGTGGATCGGCCCCTCGACCGACCGGGTGACGACCTCCCGCTTGGGGTGGATGGTGGCGGCGTGATCGATGATCCGCTGACACAGCATGGGCCAATCTTGCATCAATCCACGCATTCGAACGTTCCTCCTGATCCTTCCAATCGTGCGGTCCCTGCAAGGGATTGCGGTGAAGTTTAGCGTGCCGGTCGACAAGCGCAAATGCCCCTGTGGTCGCATTGACGTCGCCTTGCGGGCGGTTATGGCATGGCTCGCAGTGTTCGCTGTGCTGCTCGTCGCCGGCGCCGCGATCGCGGGAGAGGTGCCGCT
>JBARWE010000189.1:0-3305 GCA_049646625.1 Xanthobacteraceae bacterium | reverse complement strand
GCGTAGGCCGGCCAGCGATGCCGTTCGATATCCTGATCGCGCCGTTTCTCGAATTCGCCTTCATGCGGCGGGCGCTGGCCGGCGTGATCGCGCTGGCGCTCGGCGGCGCGCCGATCGGGGTGTTCCTGCTGTTGCGGCGGATGAGCCTGGTCGGCGATGCGATGGCGCACGCGATCCTGCCGGGGGCTGCGATCGGCTTCCTGATCTCCGGCCTCAGCCTGTTCGCCATGACCTTCGGCGGGCTGATCGCCGGCTTCGCGGTGGCGCTCGCCTCCGGGCTGGTGGCGCGCGGCACCGCCACCAAGGAGGACGCCTCGCTCGCCGCCTTCTACCTGATCTCGCTGGCGCTCGGCGTCGCCATCGTCTCGATGCGCGGCACCAATGTCGACCTTCTGCATGTGCTGTTCGGCAATATCCTCGCGCTCGACGATGCGACCTTGATGGTGATCGCGCTGAACACCACGATCACGCTGGTGGCGCTGGCGGTGATCTATCGCCCGCTGGTGGTCGAATGCGTCGATCCGGTGTTCCTGCGCACGGTGAGCCGCAGCGGCGGCCCGGCGCACCTCGCCTTCCTCGCGCTCGTCGTCATCAATCTGGTGAGCGGCTTCCATGCGCTCGGCACCCTGCTCGCGGTCGGGCTGCTGGTGCTGCCGGCCGGCATCGCCCAGTTCTGGTCGCGCGACCTGACGCGCGTCATCGCCATCGCAACCGGGATTGCGATGATTGCAGGCTATGGCGGGCTGGTGCTGTCGTTCCATGCCGACATTCCGTCCGGGCCGGCGGTGATCCTGATCGCCGGCGCGATCTATGCCGCCTCGGTGCTGTTCGGCCCGGTCGGCGGGCTGGCGCGGCGGCTGCGGCCGGGCCGCCACCTCGAAGCATGAAAGGAAGGCCGATGGCGCAGCGCCTGACGCTGGCCGCGCTGCTCGCGGCGCTGATGACGGTCACGGCCCGCGCCGAGCCGATCCCGGTGGTGGCAAGCTTTTCCATTCTGGCCGACTTCACCCGCAGCGTCGGCGGCGACCGCATCGCCGTCACCGCGCTGGTCGGCCCCGGCGGCGACAGCCACGTCTATACCCCGACGCCGGCCGATGCCCGCACCGTGGCAGCGGCGCGGCTGGTGATCGTCAACGGGCTTGGCTTCGAAGGCTGGCTGCCGCGGCTGGTGAAAGCGGCCGGCGGCAAGGCCACCGTGGTCGAGGCGGCCAGAGGCATTGCACCGCGCAGGGCTGCGGACGACGATCATGACCACGACCATGATCACGATCATGGCGCGATCGATCCGCACGCCTGGCAGTCGGTCGCCAACGCGAAAACCTATGTCGTCAATATCCGCGACGCGCTGATCGCCATCGATACCGCCGGCGCCGATACTTACCGCGCCAACGCGACAGCTTACCTGGCACAGCTCGACGCGCTCGATGGCGCGGTGCGCGAGGCGATCGCCGCGCTTCCCGCCACCCGGCGCAAGGTGATTTCAAGCCACGACGCCTTCGGCTATTTCACCGCGCGCTACGGCATCACGTTCATCGCCCCGCAGGGACTGTCGACCGACGCCGAACCGAGCGCCCGCGCGGTCGGCGCCATCATCCGCCAGATCAAGCGGCAGAAGATTCCGGCGGTATTCCTCGAAAACATGACCGATCCGCGTCTTGCGCACCGCATCGCCGCCGAAAGCGGCGCCAGGATCGGCGGCACGCTCTACGCCGACAGCCTGACCGCGGAAAATGGCCCGGCGCCCACTTACATTGCCATGGTCAGGCACAATATAAAGGCGCTGACGGACGCGCTCTCCGAATAGGGGCCGCGCGCCCCGCCCGACCGGACCGGCCTTCCGTCTGCGGAGCGCCAGCGTCCATCCGCCGGATCAGATCATGATATACGGCCGCAGGCCCGGATCGCCGCCGCACGTCGATCGCGAGCCGCGCACCCGTTCGAGGAGTTAGCGATGTCCGATGCCGCGTCCGCCGAGAAAATTCCCGTCACCGTCCTGACCGGCTACCTCGGCGCCGGCAAGACCACGCTGCTCAACCGCATTCTCTCCGAGAACCACGGCAAACGCTACGCCGTGGTGGTCAACGAGTTCGGCGAGATCGGCATCGACAACGACCTCGTGGTCGGCGCCGACGAGGAAGTGTTCGAGATGAACAACGGCTGCATCTGCTGCACCGTGCGCGGCGACCTGATCCGCATCCTCGGCGGGCTGATGCGGCGCAAGGGCAAATTCGACGCCATCATCGTCGAGACCACCGGGCTTGCCGATCCGGCACCGGTGGCGCAGACCTTCTTCGTCGACGAGGACGTGCAAAAACACGCCCGGCTCGATGCCGTGGTGACGGTCGCCGACGCCAAATGGCTCAGCGAACGGCTCAAGGACGCGCCGGAGGCCAAGAACCAGATCGCCTTCGCCGACGTCATCGTGCTCAACAAGACCGATCTCGTGACCGCCGACGAACTGGCCGAGGTCGAGGGCCGCATCCGCGCCATCAACCCTTATGCCCGGCTGCACCGGACCGAACGCTGCCGCGTCGCGCTCGCCGACGTGCTCGAACGCAATGCCTTCGATCTCGACCGCATCGTCGATATCGAGCCGGACTTCCTCAATACCGGCGACGATCATGATCATGACCACGATCACGATCATCACAACGATCACGACCATCACCATCATGACCATCACGCGCATGATCATGGTCATGGCGGCATGAAGCATTATCACGACGAGGACATGCAATCGCTGGCGCTCAAGAGCGAGGCGCCGCTCGATCCGGTGAAGTTCATGCCGTGGCTGCAGGGGCTGGTCGCCAAGGAAGGGCAGAAAATCCTGCGCTCCAAGGGCATCCTCGCCTTCAAGGGCGACGACGAGCGCTACGTCTTTCAGGGCGTGCACATGATGCTGGAAGGCGACCACCAGCGGCCGTGGCGCGACGGCGAGCAGCGCTTGAGCCGGCTGGTGTTCATCGGCCGCGACCTGCCCGAACAGGCGATCCGCGACGGTTTTGCCGCCTGCATCGCGGCGTCATGAGCGACCTCGGAGCGGGGCGCCCCGAGCGCATCGCCTCGGTCGCCGATCAGCTTAACGCGATCGCGCTTGAAGCGCCGGCGACCACCATCCATTTCCTCGGCGAGGAAGCGGTGTTCGTCGGCAGCGAATCAGCCTGCACGCTGGTCGCGCCGGACGGCACGCCGCAGCCGGCGGCGGTGGCGGACGGCGCGATCCTGTGCACGGTGTCCGACGGCACGCGGGTCGTGCTCGGTTGCGACGACGGCCGCGTGCTGGCGCTCGATGCGACCGGGGCCGT
>JBARWE010000188.1:0-5128 GCA_049646625.1 Xanthobacteraceae bacterium | reverse complement strand
GAATGGGTGCGGGCGCAGGCGCTCGGCCTGCCGCCGTTCGCGGACAGGGCGGTCGCGCGCATCGCGCTGGTCGGCGAGACCGAACACGACGTGCGCGAAGTGATGATCGAGGGCATCTCCGGTCTGCTCGCGGTGCATCGCCGCGGCGAGCGTCCGCTATGGGTGCCGTCGCGCCGCCGGCTGGAATGGAATAACGGTGCCGTCGCCTATGCGTTCTCGGCCGAGGACCCGGAAAGTTTGCGCGGGCCGCAGTTTGGCTGCGCCTGGGCCGACGAAGTGGCCAAATGGCGTTACGCGGAGGCGGCCTTCGACATGCTGCAGTTTGGTTTGCGGTTGGGAGCAGCGCCGCGCCAGATCGTCACCACCACCCCGCGCCCGACCGCGCTGATCAAGCGCCTGATCGCTGAGCCGACCACCGTGGTGACGCGGGCGCCGACCCGCGCCAATGCCTTTCATCTGGCGCCGACGTTTCTCAAGACGGTGATGGCGCGCTACGCCGGCACGCGGCTTGGCCGGCAGGAGCTTGACGGCGAGATCATCGACGACCGGCCCGATGCGCTGTGGTCGCGCGAATTGATCGAGCGTTGCCGGATTGATACCGCGCCGGGCTGCGGACGCATCGTGGTGGCGGTCGATCCGCCGGCCTCGTCGAGCCGGCGCGCCGATGCGTGCGGCATCGTCGCGGCCGGGGTTGCGCCGGACGGCAGGGTTTGCGTGCTCGCCGATGAGACGGTGGCCGGCGTCACGCCGGCGGTGTGGGCGGCGAAAGCGATTGCGCTGTGGCGCCGGCTTGAAGCCGATGCGCTGGTCGCCGAAGTCAACCAGGGCGGCGACATGGTGCGCGCGGTGATCCACGAGGTGGATGCCGCGGTGCCGGTGATCGCCGTGCGGGCGACGCGCGGCAAGTGGCTGCGCGCCGAGCCGGTGGCGGCGCTCTACGAACAGGGCCGGGTGATGCACGCCGGTGCGTTTCCGGCGCTGGAGGACGAGATGTGCGACTTCGCCAGCAACGGGCTGTCGTCGGGCCGTTCGCCCGACCGGCTCGATGCGCTGGTATGGGCCATCACCGCGCTGGCGCTCGGCAATCGCTCCGGCCCGCGCGTGCGCGGGCTGTGATGTTTTCAATGAGGATATTGCGATGCTCGATCGCCTGAAATCACTGTTCGTTGCGCCGCAGGCGCGGCCTTCCGAAGCCAAGGCCAGCCGCACCGCGCAGGTGCTGGCGTTCGAGCGCGGCGGGCGGCCACGCTGGACGCCGCGCGATTATGCGGCACTGGCGCGCGAGGGCTACCTCAGTAACGCCATTGTGCATCGCGCGGTGCGGCTGATCGCCGAGAACGCCGCCTCCTGCGTCTTTCTCGTCTATGAAGGCGCACGCGAGCACGAGGCGCATCCGCTGCTTGCGCTGCTGGCGCGCCCCAACCCGCGCCAGGATGGCGCGAGCTTCTTCGAGGCGCTCTATGCGCATCTGCTGCTAGCCGGCAACGCCTATGTCGAGGCAGTCGCGCTCGACGGCCATGTGCGTGAACTTTATGCGCTGCGTCCCGACCGCATGAAGGTGGTGCCGGGCAGCGACGGCTGGGCGGCAGCTTACGATTACACCGCAGGCGGGCGCAGTGTGCGCTTCGACCAGAACGCAGTGCCACCGCCGGTCCTGCATCTGACGTTCTTTCATCCGCTCGACGACCACTATGGCCTGGCGCCGCTGGAGGCGGCGGCGGTCGCGGTCGATACTCACAACGCGGCGGCGCGCTGGAACAAGGCGCTGCTCGACAACGCCGCGCGCCCCTCCGGCGCGCTGGTTTATTCCGGCCCCGAGGGCGCGGTGCTGTCGGATCAGCAGTTCGAGCGGCTGAAGCGCGAACTGACCGAGACCTATCAGGGGGCGGTCAATGCCGGGCGGCCGCTGCTGCTCGAAGGCGGGCTGGACTGGAAGGCGATGTCGCTGTCGCCCAAGGACATGGATTTCATGGAGGCGAAGCACGCCGCCGCGCGCGAGATCGCGCTCGCCTTCGGGGTGCCGCCGATGCTGCTCGGCATTCCCGGCGACAACACGTTCTCGAACTATCAGGAAGCCAACCGCGTGTTCTGGCGCCAGACCGTGCTGCCGCTGGCGGCGCGCGTCGGCGCGGCACTGGTGCAGTGGCTCGACCGCGAGGGCGATCTGCGCGCGGTGGTCGATATCGATCGCATCGACGCGCTGGCCGCCGATCGCACGGCTTTGTGGGAGCGCGTCGCGCGCGCCGATTTTCTGACCCGCAACGAGAAGCGCGAAGCGGTCGGTTATGGGCCGGTCGCGGATGGCGACCGGCCGGCGTGATCGGTGATGGGCGATCTGATCCAGACATTTTCAGCGCGCGGCGACCTTGCGCACCTGGCGCTGCTGCTGTGGGCGGTGGGCGCCAGCGCGGCTGCGCTGTTCACGCTGCGCGAACTGGCTTTCGCGATGCGCCGCTTCGATGATTTCGTGCGGGAGCTTGCGCTGTTCAATGCCCGCGCTGCCGCGCGCAAGCACTCCGATCACCACGAGGACGAGGACTGATGGACACCCTGCACAGCATGCTGCGCGCGATCCGCCCCGCGCGCGAGAGCTTTGAGACCAAGAGCGTGCCGACGCATCTCGTCGTGTTCCGTGAATTTCTTGCGCACCTCGAACGCCTGCAACGCAAGGCGCCGGTGCGACCCTTGCGGCGCAAGACACCGATACGGCGCAAGCCGGTGAAGCGGTAGCTCTTTCTCCTTCGTCATGGCCGGGCCATAGCCCGTCGCAGACGGGCGTAAACGCCCTTTTGTCCCGGCCATCCACGTCTTTCTTGCTGAAGCGCCGTCAAGACGTGGATGCCCGCAACACGCGCGGGCATGACGGTTGTGTACGCGGCGCAGCCTCACTCGTCTCACGACCTTCTCCTGTTCCTTCCGACGAGGCCCGCCCATGCACGCGCCGCTGCCATCCGCTTCCCGTGTCGCGTTTGCCGGTGACGGCAGCGTCGAGGGCTATGCCAGCCTGTTCGGCGAGATCGACCAGGCGCGCGACATGGTGATGCCCGGCGCGTTCGCGACCACGCTGAGGCAGCGCGGCATTCGCAAGGTGCCGATGCTGTTTCAGCACGACCCCTCCGAGCCGGTGGGCATCTGGCTCGACCTCGCCGAGGACGTGCGCGGCTTGCGCGCCCGCGGAAAACTCATTCCCGATGTGCGCCGTGGTCGCGAACTCATGGCGCTGATCGAGCAAGGCGCCATCGACGGGCTGTCGATCGGCTACCGCACCGTGCGCGCGCGCATCGATCCGGCGACGCGCATCCGCAGACTTTACCAGGTCGATCTCTGGGAAATTTCCATCGTCACCTTTCCGCTGCTCGCCGGCGCGCGCGTGCATGCGGTGAAGCCGGCGCGCCGCTGATGTTCATCAAGGAGAGCACCATGGATTTTGATATTTCCGCCACCGCGCCGGAGCAGAAGGCCGGCGTCGTCACGCCGCACGACGAGTTGATGCGCGCCTTTGAGGCGTTCCGCGACGCCAACGACGAGCGCCTTGCCGCGCTCGAGCGGCGCTCCGCCGACGTACTCCTGGAGGAGAAAGTCGATCGCATCAATGTCGCGCTCGATACCGCGCAGCGCCGGCTTGACGCCATGGCGCTGAAGCAGGCGCGCCCGGCGCTGGAAGGAGCGAGGGCCGCGCCCGATCTCGCCGCCGAGGAGCACAAGAGCGCGTTCGATGCCTATGTGCGCTCGGGCGAGGCGGGCGAGTTGCGCCGCATCGAGACCAAGGCGATGTCGGCAGCTTCCAACCCGGACGGCGGCTACCTGGTGCCGGTCGAACTGGAGCGCGAGATTGGCCGGCGCCTCGCTGCGATCTCGCCGCTGCGGGCGCTGGCGACGGTGCGCGAGATGTCCGCCTCCGTCTACAAGAAGCCGTTCATGACCGCCGGCCCGGCCTCCGGCTGGATCGGCGAGGCCGCTGAGCGGGTGCAGACCACGACGCCGACGCTCGATGCGCTGTCGTTTCCGGCGATGGAGCTTTACGCCATGCCGGCGGCGACCGCGACGCTGCTCGACGATGCCGCGGTCGATATCGACGAGTGGATCGCCTCCGAGGTCGAACTGACCTTTGCGATGCAGGAGGGCACCGCCTTCGTCACCGGCGACGGCTCGGGCAAGCCGAAGGGCTTTCTGAGCTACGATACCGTGGCCAATGCGTCGTGGATCTGGGGCAAGCTCGGCACGGTCGCCAGCGGCGGCGCCGCGGGCTTCGCCGCCTCGCATCCCTCCGACGCGCTGGTCGATCTGATCTACGCGCTGAAGGCCGGCTACCGCCAGAACGGCACCTTCGTGATGAACCGCAAGACGCAAGGGACAATCCGCAAGTTCAAGGATGCCGGCGGCGGTTATCTGTGGCAGCCGCCGGCGCAGCCGGGCGGGCGCGCCTCGCTGATGACGTTCCCGGTGGTCGAGTCCGAGGACATGCCGGACCTCGACACGGATACGTTGCCGATTGCGTTCGGCGACTTCCGCCGCGGCTATCTGATCGTCGACCGCACCGGCGTGCGGGTGCTGCGCGATCCGTACTCCGCAAAGCCCTATGTGCTGTTCTACACCACCAAGCGGGTCGGCGGCGGCGTGCAGGACTTTGACGCCATCAAGCTGTTGAAGTGCAGCGCGAGCTGAGGCTGTTGCCCCCCTCTCTTAATCCCTCCCCCGCATAGCCCGTCAAAGACGGGCGTGAACGCCCTTTTGCTGGGGGAGGGTAGGGTGGGGGATGGCCGGGACATAGGCGTTCGATAGAACGCCGTTCTTCTAACGGCTACGCCCGGCCATGACGAGATAAGTAAATTACAACCCCGCGCCCCAGTGCCGCGCAGTCGTGACGATCCAGTCGTAATAAAGCGACAGTGGCGTGACGCCGGTGAGGCCGCCGCAGCCGCTGGCGTTGTTCGCCGCCGTGGACCAACTCACCACACCGACGATTGCCGCGCGGCCGTTCTGTATTTGCAGTGCCGGCCCGCCGGAATCGCCGGTGCAGGCGCCGAGGCCGGGGCGGGTGTTGCCGGTCGCCGGATCGACCAGACGGATCTGCAGCGTGCCGGGGCGCCCTGTCGCAACGAGCCGCGCCACGCGCGCGGTGCCGCCG
>JBARWE010000187.1:0-8391 GCA_049646625.1 Xanthobacteraceae bacterium | reverse complement strand
CACCCAGCCAAGCCGGCCGGCGCGGCGCAACGGCAGGATGCCGTAGGTCGCGGCACGGACGAGGTCGTCGTCGCTGAGCGGACAATCGGCGCGCCTCACGCCGTCGAAGCGCTCGACCGTCAGCCCGGCATAGCGGGCGAGATGGCGCAGATAGCCGCGCTCGTCGATCACGCCGCGATCGATCAGCACCTGTTCGGCCCCGATGCCAAGCTCGGCGGCGCGACCACCGGCAGCGTTCAGCACCGCCGGCGCCAGCACGCCACGCAGGCAATCGAGTTCGGAGGCAGCCTCTTCAGAAACAGCCCCGGCATCGAGCGGCAGGTCCGGCCGGGGCAGCGTGCGCGCGGCAAGGCGCTGCAACGGTCGGCCGGCCAGGCTTTTCGGGGTCCGGCGCAGCGCCACAGCCGGGCGCGAAGGCAGCCTTGGTTCCAGGCCGTGCGCAATCTTCAGCCACTGCCTGTCCACGCCACCCGCCCCACTTCACGCTCACACCCCGCCGCGAATGGTCTATAAGGCCCGAAATCGCGGAACGCCTCATGCAACCACAGACAGTCCCCGCCTTCAACATTCGGCGACGCCGCCGGTGGAGCGCGGCTGCGTTCGGCTTCACGCTCACGCTCGCCGCGGCCGGCATGGCCGCACCGCCGGCGGCAGCCCAGACGCCGGCGATCAAGATACCGGCGGCGACCGAGGCCGTGCCCGGCTTCTGGGACCCGCGCCGCCATCCCGAGCGGCCGGACCTCTCCCGCCTCACCCTGATCCGCTTTCTGACCGAGACCGACTACCCGCCGTTCAACTATACCGGTCCCGACGGCAATCCGGCCGGTTTCAACGTCGATTTCGCCCGCATGATCTGCGAGGAGATCAAGGTCTCCTGCACCATCCAGATGCGCCGCTTCGAAATGCTGGCCGATGCGGTCGCCACCAACCGCGGCGATGCGATCATCGCCTCGATCGCGGCGACACCGACGATGCGCACCCATCTCGACTTCACCGACCCCTATTATCGTGTGCCGGCGCGCTTCGTCGCGCTGCGCGAGGCGGCAACCGCCGAGATCAAGCCGGAGACGGTCGAGGGCAAGAAGATCGGCGCCGTCACCGGCTCGGCGCACGAAGCCTATCTGAAGGCGATGTTCACCGACGCCGAGATCGTCGGCTATGCCAACGCCGAGGCGCTGCGCGCCGGCTTGCGTAGCAAGGAGGTCGATCTGATCTTCGGCGACGGCATCGCGCTGTCGCTGTGGCTCAACGGCACCGATTCCGAAAACTGCTGCGCCTTCGCCGGCGGCCCCTTCACCGAGAGCCGCTATTTCGGCGAGGGCGTCGGCATCGGCGTGCGCAAGGGCAACGACCTTTTGCGCCAGGCCATCAACTGGGCGATGTTCCGGCTATGGGAAAAGGGCCGCTACACCGAACTGTGGCTGCGCTATTTTTCGATCAATCCGTTCTAGAGCATGATCCCGAAAAGTGGGAACCAGTTTTCGGACCAGATCATGCTCAAATAAAAGGATGAGCAACGAGCCTGATTCAAGGCAGTTGCAAGCGTCACGAGGGTTACGAATGTCCGATGAGATGCCGCTCGATGGGAGCGAACTGCGCCGGCTGGCCGAACAGTCCGGGGCCTGGCCGTTCGAACAGGCGCGGGCGCTGGTCGCGCGGCTGAAGAAGACGCCAAAGGACGAAGTGCTGTTCGAGACTGGCTACGGCCCCTCCGGCCTGCCGCATATCGGCACGTTCGGCGAGGTGGCGCGCACCACCATGGTGCGCCATGCCTTCCGCGTGCTGACCGGCGACAAGATCAAGACGCGGCTTCTGGCTTTCTCCGACGACATGGACGGCCTGCGCAAGGTGCCAGACAACGTGCCCAACCGCGAGATGCTGGCGCTGGACCTCGGCAAGCCGCTGACCAAGGTGCGCGACCCGTTCGGCACCCATCCGAGCTTCGGCGAGCACAACAACGCCCGCCTGCGCGCGTTTCTCGACACCTTCGGCTTCGATTACGAGTTCGCATCCTCGACCGCCTACTATACTTCGGGCCGGTTCGACGAAACGCTTTTGAAGATGCTGGCGCGCTTCGACAAGGTGATGTCGATCATGCTGCCGTCGTTACGCGAGGAGCGCGCGGCGAGCTACTCGCCGTTTCTGCCGATCTGCCCGCGCACCGGCGTCGTGCTGCAGGTGCCGATCGTCGATCACGACGCGGCCGCCGGCACGGTGTCCTACGACGACCCCGAAACATCGGAGCGCGTCACCGTGCCGGTCACCGGCGGCCATTGCAAGCTGCAATGGAAGCCGGACTGGGCGATGCGCTGGGTGGCGCTCGGCGTCGATTACGAGATGGCCGGCAAGGATCTGATTGATTCGGTGAAGCTGTCGGGCAGGATCTGCACCGCGCTCGGCGGCACGCCGCCGGCCGGCTTCAATTACGAACTGTTCCTCGACGACAAGGGACAGAAGATTTCCAAGTCGAAGGGCAACGGCCTGACCATCGACGAATGGCTGCGCTACGCCTCGCCGGAATCGCTGTCGCTATTCATGTATCGCGAGCCGAAGGCGGCCAAGCGCCTCTACTTCGACGTCATTCCGCGGCACATGGACGAATACCAGCAATTCCTCGACGCCTATCCACGGCAGGACATGAAGCAGCGGCTGGTCAACCCGGTGTGGCACATCCATTCGGGCCACCCGCCCGAGGCCGACATGCCGGTGACGTTCCAGCTTCTGCTGACGCTGGTGTCGTCGTCGAACGCGGAAAACGCCGAAACGCTGTGGGGCTTCATCGGCCGCTACCGCCCCGGCGTGACGCCGCAGACGCACCCGAAGCTCGACGCGCTGGTCGGCTACGCGATCAACTACTATCGCGACTTCGTGGCGCCGGCGAAACGCTTTCGCGCGCCCACCGACAACGAGCGCACCGCGCTGTCCGACCTGCGCGACGCGCTGTCGCAATTGCCGGAGGCGGCCACGCCTGAGGAGATCCAGAACGTGGTCTACGAGATCGGCCGCCGCGAGCCGTTCCTCGACCATAAGAAGAGCGGCAAGGACGGCCGGCCCGGCGTCGCGCTCGACTGGTTCAACATGCTCTATCAGGTGCTGCTCGGGCAGGAGAAAGGCCCGCGCTTCGGCTCGTTCGTCGCAGTCTATGGGCTTGGCAACGCGGTCAAGATGATCGACGGCGCGCTGGCCCGCACCGCGTAAACCGGGGCGCGGGCGAGCGCCGCCGGCGGGCGGCACCGCGCTCGAAAACGCTTCAATGCAGATACTGCCCGCCATTCACCGACAGCGTCGAGCCGGTGATGAAGCCGGCCTCGTCGGCGGCGAGGAACACCACCACGCGGGCGATTTCCTCCGGCTCACCGAGGCGATTGACCGGGATCAGCGGGATGATGCTCTTGTCGAGCACGTCCTTGGGCACTGCCTGCACCATCTCGGTGTTGATGTAGCCGGGGCAGATGGCGTTGACCGTGATGCCGCCCTTGGCGTTTTCAAGCGCCAAGGCCTTGGTGAAGCCGATGTCGCCGGCCTTCGCCGCCGAATAGTTGACCTGGCCGAACTGCCCCTTCTGGCCGTTGATCGACGAAATGTTGATGACGCGGCCGAACTTGCGCGCCCGCATGCCCTCGATCACCTGCCGGGTCATATTGAACAACGATCCGAGATTGGTGTTGATGACGGCACTCCACTGGTCGAGCGTCATCTTGTGAAAGGCGCCGTCGCGAGTGATGCCGGCGTTGTTCACCAGCACGTCGATCGGTCCCAGTGCCGCTTCGACTTTCTTCACGCCCTCGGCGCAGGCGTCGAACGAACTGACATCCCACTTGTAGACGGCAATGCCGGTCTCGGCCTTGAACTTCTCCGCCGCCGCGTCGTTGCCGGCATAGCTGGCGGCGACACTGTAACCGGCGGCCTTCAACGCCTTGCTGATCGCTGCCCCGATGCCGCGCGTTCCTCCCGTAACCAAAGCGACCCGTGCCATTGCCGTTCCTCTCCAGAAGATTGCAGTTTTTGGGCGAAGATTATCCCGACCATTTTCAAGAACCGCAAGCCCGTCGTTTGAACGACATCTCCCGCGCAAAAAAACACCCGGCGCTAGCGCCGGGTGTTCGCGACACAAGTTGTGCAGTGCAGTTAATTGCGCTCGACGCACATGGCGATGCCCATGCCGCCGCCGATGCACAGCGTGGCAAGCCCCTTCTTGGAATCGCGCTTCTGCATCTCGTGCAGCAGCGTCACCAACACGCGCGCGCCGGAGGCGCCGATCGGGTGGCCGATGGCGATGGCGCCGCCGTTGACGTTGACCTTCGCCGGATCCCAGCCGAGATCCTTGTTGACGGCGCTGGCCTGCGCGGCGAACGCTTCGTTGGCTTCGACCAGATCGAGGTCGTCGACCGACCAGCCGGCCTTCTTCAGCGCCGCGCGCGAGGCCGGGATCGGGCCAGTGCCCATGATCGACGGATCGACGCCGGCCTGCGCCCACGACACGATGCGGGCGATCGGCGTCTTGCCTTCCTTCGCCGCTTGCGACGCGGTCATCAGCACCAGCGCCGCGGCGCCGTCATTGATGCCCGAGGCGTTGCCGGCCGTCACCGTGCCATCCTTGGCGAAGGCCGGGCGCAGCTTGGTCATCGCTTCGAGCGTGGCACCATGGCGCGGATACTCGTCGTCGCTGACGACGATATCGCCCTTGCGCGACTTGACCGTGACCGGCACGATCTCGTCCTTGAAGCGGCCAGCCTTCTGCGCCGCCTCAGCCTTGTTCTGCGAGGCGACCGCGAACTGGTCCTGCTCGTCGCGGGTGATCTGATACTGGCGGGCGACGTTTTCGGCCGTGTTGCCCATGTGGTAGCCGTTGAAGGCGTCCCACAGCCCGTCCTTGATCATGGTGTCGACCAGCTCGAAGGCGCCCATCTTGACGCCGCTGCGCAGGTGCTGGGCGTGCGGCGCCATGCTCATCGACTCCTGGCCGCCGACCACGACGATGCTCGAATCGCCGTTGCGCAGCGCCTGATAGCCGAGCGCGACCGTGCGCAGGCCCGAGCCGCATAGCTGGTTGACGCCCCAGGCCGGGCTTTCAACCGGGATGCCGGCGGCGATCGATGCCTGCCGCGCCGGGTTCTGGCCCTGCCCGGCGGTCAGGATCTGCCCCATGATGACTTCCGAAACCCGCGCCGGCTCGACGCCCGCCCGGTCCAGCGCCGCCTTGATGGCGACGGCCCCGAGCTGGTGCGCGGGCATGTTGGCGAAAGCGCCGTTGAAGCTGCCGACCGGAGTACGGGCGGCGCTGACGATGACGATATCATCGGACATATCGGTCTCCTGGGGTTGCGGTCCGAACGGCGTCTGCCGGGGAGAAGCGAGGGTTCATACAAAGCTGGCGCTGCTAATCTAGACATTTTACGGCGCCGTCCAAGGGAAAATGCTGCACTGCCCAAAAATGGGCGGGCCGCCCCGATCACGCCGCAACCGCACAAAACGGTAGCCGAGCCGGCGCGAAAGTGATTACTTTGCTGCATTGCATTGTGCGGTCTCCGATGGGCGACCGCTTCCCGATCAGCGACTGCGAGCGTTCATGGCGAAATCGGACACCCCCACCACGATCAAGAAATACGCCAACCGGCGGCTCTACAACACCGGCACCAGCACCTACGTCACGCTGGAGGACCTTGCCGCGATGGTGAAGGAGGGGGAGGACTTTCTCGTCTACGACGCCAAGACCGGCGACGACATCACCCGCTCGGTGCTGGCCCAGATCATTTTCGAGCAGGAGAACAAGGCGGGGCAGAACCTGTTGCCGACCACCTTCCTGCGCCAGTTGATCCGCTTCTACGGCGACAGCATGCAGATGGTGGTGCCACGCTATCTCGAACAGTCGCTGCAGATGCTGACGCAGGAGCAGGAGAAGTTCCGCAAGCAGATGACCAGCGCATTCGGCGCCGGCGCCTTCGCGCCGCTGGAAGAACAGGTCCGCCGCAACATGGAACTGTTCGAGCGCACATTCTCGATGTTCAAGCCGTTCGTCACCCCGCGCGGCGAGACGTCGGCGAAGCAGCAGGAACCGGCCAACGGCACTCCCGCCGACACCAACATCGACGAATTGCGCCGCCAGATGAAAGACATGCAGGAGCGCCTCGACCGCATGTCAAAGCCATACGAACCGGACAAGGAACCGGACAAGGGATAAGCCGCCGGCACAGCGCTCCGCCGGGACTTAGAGCTTTCCGCCTCTTGATGGACTCCGCCTCTTGATGGCGAATCGGTTCCCACTTCGCTCGAAAACGCTCTACGGCGGCGACGGCCGCCGCACCGCATCGGGTTCGGCGTCAGCGCTCCACGGTCGCTCCGCCGAGGCAAGCCCGATCAGGCGGCCCTGCAGATAGTCGCAGCCCCACTCGGCAAGCAGCGCCGCGGTCGGCTCATCCTGCACCCATTCGGCCACCGTCCTGATGTCGAGTCGGCGCGCCAGGTCGATCAGCGTCTGCACGAAGGCACGGTCGTCGGCCGACTGCACCAGGTTATGCACGAAAGCCCCGTCGATCTTGACGATATCGACGCCGAGCCGGCGCAGGTTGCGGAACGAGGTGTAGCCGGCGCCGAAGTCGTCGATGGCAATGCGGCCGCCGAGGTCCTTGAGCCGCCTGACGAAGGCATAGGTATCCTCGCTGTCGTCGAGCGCCCGCGTCTCGGTGATTTCGACGATCAGCCGTCCGGCGACGTCGGGATAGGCCGCAAGCAGTGAGGTGACGCCGGCGAGCCATTGCGGATCGCTCATCGTATCGGGCGAGATGTTGAGACTGAGGTGGATATCCGGCACCGCGGCCAGCTCCGCCACCACCAGTTCAAGCACGCGATGATCGACCAGCCGGATCAGCCCGACCCGCTCGGCCACCGGCACGATGTCCGGAGCCATCAGAAGCTGGCCGTCGGGTTGCGTCATCCGCACCAGGCATTCGTGGAAGACAGGCGCGCGGGTCGCGGCCGCGACCACCGGCTCGACCGCCGTTATCACCCGCCGCTCATTGAGCGCGGTCACGATATCCTCGGTAATGCGAACGCTCATCCGGCGCAGCGAGTCGCGCCCGGTGTCGGGACTCCAGACGAGAAACGACCCGGCACTGCGGCGCTTGGCCAGATCGAGCGCCTCCTGCGCGTGGTTGATGGCCTCGCGGGCGGTGCGTGCATGGCGCGGAATGCCGACCCCGCCGACCGAGATCGTCGCCGCGACCGGACCGGAGGAGGTCGCAATCACGGTATCCCGGATGGCGGCAAGAAAGCGCTCGGCGACGGGGATCATGTCGTCGCCCGCACAGTTCTTGACGATGACGCCGAACTTGTTGTTGGAGAAGCGGCCGAGAACGTCGCCGTTGCGCAATAGCAGACGGATGCGGCGCGCCACCTCGCAGATCACCTCGTCGGCGACGGAGAAGCCAAAAGCGTCGTTGATGCGCGACAGATGATTGACGCCGAGCAGCATGAACGAGCAGGTGCCGCGGAAACGCGCCACGCCCGCAATGCTGTCCTCAAGTTCGGCGATCAGCCGCGTGCGGTCCAGTTCTCCGGTCATCGCATCGCGCTGCGCAAGCCGGCGCAATTCGTCCTGGCGCGCATGACGCTCACCGATCGCCCGGATCATGCCGCGCACACAGACGGGGCGGCCGCCGGCATCAACGAAGCAAAAGCCGCACTCCTCGATCCAGAGCGGCGGCGCATCGGGGGCGGGCCGCAGCGCATATTCGACCTGGTAGCGGCCGCCACGATGCAGGAGATCGGCGCGGGCGGCGCCGCCGGTCTCGATCAGGGCGGCAAACTTCGCCCCGGTATCGAGCATCTGCACCGTGGCGCCGGGTATGACGGCGCCGAGATCATCGGCCCAGGCCATGGCATCGCTTGCCGCGTCCCAACTGAACGGCACGCCGGCAATCGCCCGCATCAGCGTCGTCAGATCGGGCAACGCCGGCAGCGCCGCCCGTGACGGGGCCGCTGTGAGGGTCTTGGCGCGATGAAGCGGTGTGGGAGCCACCAGGTCGCCTCGCACTCTCCAGGAAGAGACACCAGCGCCGTTGCGGATCGGCGGGCAAATCGGACTTTGCCAAACGCTACGCCACATTTACGAACAAAAGCACAACACTCAAAGCGTCGGCCATCGTTGAAGTTCCGCAAATAGTAGACGCTCGGGTTCCCGGTGCGCAACTCGCAAAACCCGGCAGCCGGGACGCTAGGATTTTTCGCCCGGAGCGTTACGGTCGGCGGGCGCCGGCGTCCCCTCTGCGGGGGTGGGGGCCACCCCCGGCACCAGGTCGCCGAGCGACGGCCCGCCGTCCGGCGCGGCAGCAGCAGGCGGAGGCGGCGAGGCCGCAAGATCAGACGGGGCCGGCGGCGCCGGCGGCACTGGGG
>JBARWE010000186.1:0-10438 GCA_049646625.1 Xanthobacteraceae bacterium | reverse complement strand
GGCTGGAGCGCCGCGCGGCAAGCGCGCCGACGCTGGTCGAGCCGGCGGTGCGCGCCATCGATGCCGCCATCAACGCGCTCGAAGAGGCCGGCCAGCACCTTGACGCCGCACTGAGGGCAGCCGATTTCGATCCGCTGGAGCTGGAGCGCATCGAGGAACGGCTGTTCGCCTTGCGCGCGGCGTCGCGCAAATATGCAACCCCGGTCGACGACCTCGCGGCGCTGGCCGAGCGCTTCGCCGCTGACGTCGCGCTGATCGATGCCGGCCACGAGCAGTTGGCCGGGCTGGAACAGGCGGCGGCGGACGCCGACCGCGCTTTCGCGCAGGCGGCCGAGAAGCTTTCGGCGGCGCGCAAAAAAGCCGCAAGTAAACTCGACAAGGCGGTCAATGCCGAACTGGCGCCGCTCAAGCTGGAGCGCGCGAAATTCTCCACCCAGATCGAGGCCGATGTGGCCGCGCCCGGTCCGCAAGGCATCGACCGCGTCGCCTTCTGGGTGCAGACCAATCCGGGCACACGGCCGGGACCGCTGATGAAGGTCGCCTCCGGCGG
This sequence comes from Xanthobacteraceae bacterium, assembly GCA_049646625.1. Classification (GTDB taxonomy): domain Bacteria; phylum Pseudomonadota; class Alphaproteobacteria; order Rhizobiales; family Xanthobacteraceae; genus PRO6. The sequence goes on along the minus strand of JBARWE010000186.1, from coordinate 9,888 downwards.
CGAACTGTCGCGCTTCCTGCTGGCTTTGAAAGTTGTGCTGTCGGATCGCGGCTCGGCGCCGACGCTGGTGTTCGACGAGATCGATACCGGGGTGGGCGGCGCGGTGGCCGATGCCATCGGTGCGCGGCTGGCGCGGCTGGCCGCCAAGGTGCAGGTGATGGCGGTGACGCACGCCCCGCAGGTGGCGGCGCGCGCCGACCAGCATCTGTTGATTTCCAAGGACGCGCTCGACAAGGGCAAGCGGGTGGCGACGCGGGTGGCGGCGCTGGCCAGCGATCACCGCCGCGAGGAAATCGCCCGCATGCTGGCGGGTGCGGAAATCACCAAGGAAGCGCGCGCCGCCGCCGAGCGGCTGTTGCGCGGCGCGGATGCGTAGCGGCGCGGACGATGGCGAAGCGGACCAAACCTCTTATTCCCGTCGAGCAGTTGACCAGGGCGCAGGCCAGGGTCGAATTGACGCGCCTTGCGCTGGAGATCGAGGGCCACGACGCACGCTACTATCGGGAGGACGCGCCGATCATTTCGGACGCCGCCTACGATGCGCTGCGTCAGCGGGTCGAGGCCATCGAGGCGCGCTTTCCCGATCTCGTCAGCAGCGATTCGCCGACGCAGCGGGTCGGCGCCCAGCCCTCTGGGCGCTTTGCGAAAGTGCGCCATGCCGTGCCGATGCTGTCGCTCGGCAACGCCTTCACCGAGGCCGACGTCACCGAGTTCGCCGCCCGCGTGCGGCGTTTCCTGCGGCTCGGCGATGGCGAATTTCCGGTGATCACCGCCGAGCCGAAGATCGACGGACTGTCGCTGTCGCTGCGCTATGAGCACGGCGAACTCGTCACCGGCGCGACGCGCGGCGACGGTTTTGAGGGCGAGGACGTCACCGCCAACGTGCGCACGGTGAAGGATATTCCGCACAAACTGCACGGCCGCGACGTGCCGGCGGTGTGCGAGGTGCGCGGCGAGGTCTACATGCTGCGCGAGGATTTTCTCGCGCTCAACAGGAAGCAGGAGGCGGCCGGCGACACGGTGTTCGCCAACCCGCGCAACTCGGCCGCCGGCTCGCTGCGCCAGAAGGACCCCGGCATCACCGCCGCGCGACCGCTGAAATTCTTCGCCTACGCCTGGGGCGAGATGAGCGCGATGCCGGCCGACACGCAGTTCGCGATGGCGGCGTGGCTTGGCCGCGCCGGGTTTGTGGTCAATCCCCTGATGCGGCTCTGCCACAGCGTCGAGGACGTGCTGGCCTACTACCGCAACATCGAGGAAAGCCGCGCCAGCCTCGGCTACGATATCGATGGCGTCGTCTACAAGATCGACCGGCTCGACTGGCAGGAGCGGCTCGGCTTCGTGTCGCGCAGCCCGCGCTGGGCGATCGCGCATAAATTCGCCGCCGAACAGGCGACCACCGTGCTCAACGCCATCGACATCCAGGTCGGCCGCACCGGGGCGCTGACGCCGGTGGCCAAGCTGGCGCCCGTCACGGTCGGCGGCGTGGTGGTGCAGAACGCGACGCTGCACAACGAGGACGAGATCGCCCGCAAGGACATCCGCGTCGGCGATACGGTGACGATCCAGCGCGCCGGCGATGTGATTCCGCAGGTGGTCGGCGTGGTGCTCGACAAGCGGCCGAAGGATGCCGTGCCTTACCGGTTTCCGAGCGTTTGCCCCGCTTGCGGCAGCCACGCGGTGCGCGAGGAGGGCGAGGCCGTGCGCCGCTGCACCAACACCCTGAGCTGCCCGGCGCAGGCCGTGGAGCGGCTCCGGCATTTCGTCTCGCGCAACGCCTTCGATATCGAAGGGCTGGGCGAAAAGCAGGTGGCGACGTTTTTCAGCGAGGGCCTGCTGCGCGCCCCCGCCGACATCTTCACGCTCAAGGCGCGCGACGGCGCGAGCGGGCCGCCGCTCGCCGAACGCGAGGGCTGGGGTAGGACCTCGGCGCAGAACCTGTTCAATGCGATCGACGAGCGGCGCCATATCGCGCTGCACCGGCTGATCTTCGCGCTCGGCATCCGTCATATCGGCGAGGGCAACGCGAAACTGCTGGCGCGGCACTACGGCAGCATGGATGCGTTCCGCGCCGCGATGGGGGAGGCGGCGGCCGGCCGCAGCCCGGAGGGCAACACCTCGCAAGCCTATGCCGACCTCAACGCGATCGAGGGCGTCGGCGATGTGGTGGCCGACGCCATCGTCGAGTTTTTCGCCGAGCCGCGCAGCGTGCGTGCGCTCGACGATCTGTTGGCCGAGATCACGGTGGAGGATGCCGAGCGCGCCCGCACCGATACGGCGGTCGCCGGCAAGACGGTGGTGTTCACCGGCACGCTGACGCGCTTCAGCCGCGACGAGGCGAAGGCCGCGGCCGAGCGGCTGGGCGCCAGGGTGTCCGGCTCGGTATCCTCGAAGACCGACTATGTGGTGGCGGGCGAGGCGGCCGGCTCGAAGCTTGACAAGGCGCGCGCGCTTGGCGTCGCGGTGCTGACCGAAGACGAGTGGCTAAAGCTGATCGATTCGAAGTAATTCATTTGTCATGGGCGAGCTTCGTCCCGGCCATGACAAAGAGCGGATGGACAGGCCGGGCTGACCCTTTGCTACCCCTTGAACCCGCCGTCGGTGAGGAACGCCTGTTCTTCCGGTGTGGTGGCGCGGCCGAGCACCGCGTTGCGATGCGGAAAACGGCCGAACCGCTTGATGATGTCGAGATGCAGGTCGGCCCATTTCAGGCTCTCGGCGTCACCCATGGCGCGGAACAGGGCGACGCTGCGCTCCTGGTCGGCGATTTGCTCCGAGTGCTCGAACGGCAGATACATGAAGGCGCGCAACGCCGGCTGGATGCGTTGATCGACGCCTTTGGCGATGGCGCGCCCCGCCACCGCGCGGGCCTGTTCATCGGCCGAGAAGGCGCGCGCATCGTTGCGGAACATGTTGCGCGAGAACTGGTCGAGCACGAGCAACAGCGCCAGCGTGCCTTCGTCGCTGGCCTCCCACGCCGTCAGCCGTCCGTCGCGCGCCGCCTCCCACACACCCAGGAAGCGGTGGCGCAGTTCGGCGTCGAAGGCGTCGTCTTTGGCGTACCACTTTGCCGGTCCGGCCTGGCGCCAGAACGCGACGATGTCCGCCGGCGCAACATCCGTCTCCACCATCAGGCCACCTTCTGTTGCGGCTTCTCATCGCGCAATTCGCGGCGCAGGATTTTTCCGACGTTGCTCTTGGGCAACTCGGTGCGGAATTCGATCTGTTTGGGCACCTTGTATTTGGTGAGCTGGGTGGTGGCGAAGGCGATGATGTCCTGCGCCGTGACGTTCGGGTCTTTCTTCACCACGAACGCCTTGACCACTTCGGTCGATTTCTCGTCGGGCACGCCGATCACCGCGCATTCCAGCACGCCGGGGTGGCTCGCGATCACTTCCTCGACCTCGTTGGGATAGACGTTGAAGCCCGAGACCAGGATCATGTCCTTCTTGCGGTCGATGATCTTGGTGTAGCCCTGCTCGTCCATGATGCCGATGTCGCCGGTTCGGAAGTAGCCGTCCGGCGTCATCACCTTGGCGGTCTCCTCCGGCCGGTTCCAGTAGCCGGCCATGACCTGCGGCCCCTTGGCGCAGATTTCACCGGGCTGGCCGAGCGGCAGTTCGTTGTTGTCGTCGTCGCGGATCGAGATCCAGGTCGAGGGCACCGGCAGGCCGATCGAGCCGGTGAAGCGGTCGGTGTCGGCCGGGTTGCAGGTCAAGACCGGCGAGGTCTCCGACAGGCCGTAGCCCTCCGACAGCGGCGTTCCGGTTGCCTTCAGCCAAGCGTCGGCCACCGGCTTCTGCACCGCCATGCCGCCGCCGAACGACACCTTGAGCTTGGAGAAGTCGATCTTGCCGAAGTCGGGGTGGTGCACCAGCGCGTTGTACAGCGTGTTCACCGCCGGGAAGCTGTTGACCTGATACTTCTGCAACTCCTTGATGAAGCCGGGGATGTCGCGCGGGTTGGGAATCAAGAGGTTGACGCCGCCGGTGCGCACGCCGAGCAGGAAGCACGCGGTCAGCGCGAAGATGTGGTAGAGCGGCAGCGCGCAGACGATCATCAGTTGATCGACCGTCGGCGGCTTCTTCAGCGCCGGCTGCAGCCAGGCGTCGTTCTGCAGCATGTTGGCGACGATGTTGCGGTGGATCAGCGTCGCTCCCTTGGAGACGCCGGTGGTGCCGCCGGTGTATTGCAGGAAGGCGACGTCGTCCGGCCCGAGCGTGGGCTTTGCCAGCGTCATGCGGCGCCCGGCGGCGATCGCGTCGTTGAAGGCGACCGCGTTCGGCAGCGAGAATGCCGGCACCATCTTCTTGATGCGGCGCACGACGAAGTTGACGATCAGCCCCTTGACGCCGAGCAGGTCGCCCATGGTGGCGAGCACCACATGCTTGACGCTGGTTTTGCCGATCACCTTGTCCAGCGTGGCGGCGAAATTTTCGAGGATGATGATGGCCTCGGCGCCGGAATCGGTGAGCTGGTGCTCCAGTTCGCGCGGCGTATAGAGCGGGTTGACATTGACCACGGTGTAGCCGGCGCGCAGGATCGCGGTGCTGGCGATCGGGTTCTGCAGCACGTTCGGCATCATGATGGCGACGCGCGCGCCCTTCTTCAGCCCGCGGCCTTGCAGCCAGGCGCCGAGCGCCTGCGACATCGCGTCAAGTTCGCCGTAGGTGATGGCCTTGTCCATGCAGATGAAGGCCTTGCGGTCGCGAAACTTGGCGAAGCTTTCCTCCAGCAGTTCGACCAGCGAGGCATATTGTGTCGGGTCGATGTCGTGCGGCACGCCCTCCGGGTAGTGCTTCAGCCAGATCCGCTCCATGTCGTCCTCCAGATGATTCCGCGCGAAGCCGTAGCGGCGATTCCGCGAAAGTATCGAGCGAACGGCGGCGCGAGGCAAGCTGCGCGCCGCGCCGGAGGAGGGCCGGGACGAAAAGGCGTTTACGCCCGTCTTTGACGGGCTGCGCCCGGCCATGACGGTGGTTCAATGGGATCGGAATAGAACCCTAGGGGCGCTTGCCGGCGGCCTCGCGCGTTGCCGTCGGCTTCGCGGCAGCTTTCGGCGCGGCCGGGTTGGCGGATGCGGTTTTGGGCTTCGGCTCGGTCTTGGGCTTTGGCGCGGCCTTCGGTGCGGCGGGCTTCGAGGCGACCGGCTTGGTTTCCTTGGCCGCGGCCGCGCCATTGTGTCGCGGCGCTGCCGGCTTGGCCGCGCGGGTATCGATGATGGTCGTCACTTTCGGCGTGTCGGCGGCTTTGCTCTTGTCGCCGGGTTTGTGCTTGTCGCCGGGCTTGTGCTTGGCGGCCTGCTTGCGTTTGGCCTGGCGCGCGGCGCGGGCTTGCGCGATCTGGGCGTCCTGGCGCCGCGCTTCCTCTTCGGCCGCCGCAATCAGCGCCGCGCCGGTGCGCGCCGGCCCGGTATAGACGATCACCGGCTCGGCCGCCGCCGCCGGCATCGCCAGCAACTCGGCCGGCTTGGGACCGGCGGCCGGCTGGAAGCCGGCGGCGAACAGCTTGAAGCCGTTGTCCTCGCCGCCCGCAACCTCGTCCTCGTTCTCCGCCGCCGGGCGCTTGCGCTTCGGTCCACAGACCTCGTCGCGCAGGTTGGGCGGCGCGGCCGCGATCGGCGCCAGCCCCTCGACCGTGCCGAGCGCCGGGCGCAGCCACGACAGCGTGCCGCTGCCGAAGCCGCGGTCGAGCAGTTCGGCCGCCTTGATGGTGCGTTCGCGTGAGGAGGCGGCCCCCATCACCACCGCGATCAGGCGGCGGCCGTCGCGGGTGGCCGAGGCGACGAGGTTGAAGCCGGAGGCGCAGATGAACCCGGTCTTCATGCCGTCGGCGCCGGGATAGCGGCCGATCAGCCGGTTGAAGTTCTGCGTCACCCGGCGCCCGAACTTGATCGCCGGGATATGCATGTAGAATTCGTATTCCGGCAGGTTGCGAAATATCGCGCGGGCAAGAATCCCCATGTCGCGCGCCGACACCACCTGGCCTTCCGCCGGCAGCCCGTTCGGATTGACGAAGTGCGATTGCGTCATGCCCAGTTGCTGCGCGGTCTCGTTCATCAGCGCCGAGAAGCCGTCGATCGAGCCGCCGACGCCCTCCGCCAGCACCACCGCCATGTCGTTGGCGGACTTGACCATCATCATCTTCAGCGCGTTGTCGACGGTGAGCCGGGTGCCGGGGGTGAACCCCATCTTGGACGGCTGTTGCGCGGCCGCCGTCGGCGACACGGTGAGCAGCGTGTCGAGCTTGATGCGCCCGGCCTTGACCTCGTGCAGCGTGACATAGGCGGTCATCAGCTTGGTCAGCGAGGCCGGATACCAGGGATAGGTGGCGTTGTCGGCCTGCAGCACTTTGCCGCTGTCCGCTTCGATCAGAAGCAGCGCCTCGGCCTGCGCATCGCGCGGCTGAAGGGTCGTGGCGAGCGTCACCGTAGTGGCGGCAGCGATGGTCAACAGAAAGGTGCGGCGAAAGGTCGGAACAAAAGACACCAGCGGATTCCGTTTTGCTTTGCGGCCGTCAGATCAGCGCGGATGGTCGACGCGGGAGCGCGGAACGTCGGATGTGGCACCTCGTTGCTGGAGCAACGCAACCGCCAACCAACGACCCCGGACGTGATGCGGCAACATACACGGCGTGGCGCGGTGCGAACAGGGGGCATGGCCCATGCAACACAGCCGCTTGCGGCCGCATTTCGGCCGCATTCTCTCAGCGCGGCGCGGTGTCCGCCGCCACCATGAACTGTGCCCGCGCGAGCTTGGCGAAGTGCCCGTCCTGCGCCACCAGTTCGTCGAAGGTGCCGTTCTCGATGATCCGGCCGTCGTCGAACACGAGGATGCGCGTGGCGTTGCGGATGGTGGAGAGGCGGTGGGCGATGACGAAGGTGGTGCGGCCCTTCATCACCTCGTCGAGCGCTGCGTTGACCCTGGCCTCGGTCACGGCGTCGAGCGCGGAGGTCGCCTCGTCGAGGATCAGGATCGGCGGGTCCTTCAACAGCGCACGGGCGATCGACAGCCGCTGCCGCTCGCCGCCCGACAGCATGCGGCCGCGCTCGCCGGCATGGGTCTCGAACTTGTCGCTGCCGCGCTCGATGAACTCCAGCGCCTGCGCGCGCTCAGTGGCGATGCGCATCTCCGCCTCGGTGGCGTCGGGCTTGCCGACGCGCAGGTTGTCGGCGATCGAACGGTTGAACAGCAGCGCCTCTTGAAACACCACGCCGATGTTCCGGCGCAGCGAGCCGAGCGTCAGGCCGCGGACGTCCATGCCGTCGATCCGGACGGTCCCTGACTGCGGATCGAAGGCGCGGTGCAAAAGGGCGATCGCGGTGGACTTGCCCGCGCCGGTCGGGCCGACCAGCGCGATGGTCTCGCCCGGCAGCGCGGTGAAGGAGAGATCGGCGACAGCGGGTCGCTTGCCGTCATAGGAGAACGACACGTCCTTGAATTCGACCAGCCCCTGCAGCCGGCCGGCGTCGATCGCGCCCGGGCGGTCGCGCACCGCCGGCACGGCGTTCAGCACGTCGAAGAATTCCTGCAGCCGCGGCGCTTCCATGAACACGCTGTTGATGAAGGCGACCACCTGTTCGAGTTTCTGGATCAACAGCGTTGCGAAGGAGACGAACATCACGATCTCGCCGACCGTGGTGAGGCCCTCGCCATGCAGGTAGATGCCGACGGTGAAGATCGCCAGCACCGTGATGGTGGTGGAGGCGCGCGTCATCACCGTCACCAGCGCCCACCATGACAGGACCGGCATCTGCGCCGCCAGCAGCTTGTCGGCGACGCCGCGCAGGCCCGCCACCTCGGCCTCGACGCGCACGAAGCTCTGCACCAGCGCCACGTTGCCGAGCGCGTCGGAGGCGCGCGCAGAGAGGTCGCTGTAGTGCGCCTCGACCTCGCTCTGCAAGCCGTAGGTCTTGCGCACCACCATGGTGGTCAGCGCGGTGAACACGATGCACAGCGCGAACAGCAGAAGCGCCAGCCGCCAGTTGATGACGAAGGCGAGCGGCAGCAGCACGACCAGCGAGACGATCGCCGCGAAATGCTCGCGGAAGAAGCCGAGCCACAGCCGCCACAGCGCGTCGGTGCCTTGCAGCATTACCTTCATCAGCCGCCCCGAATGGGTGCCGGTGTGGAAGGTCAGCGGCAGTTGCAGGATATGCTCGAAATAGCTGGTCAGCACTGCCTGTCGCCGGCGGTGGGCGAGCCGGTCGGCGTTGAGTGCCACCACGGCGCCGCAGACGATCGTGAACAGCCCGAACGCCACCCAGGCCGCAAGCAGCGGCCACGGCGAGCCGGTCTCCCACCACGCCGTCGTCGCCCGCGTGGACGGTGTGCCCGACAAGACGTCGATGATGCGGCCGAACAGCACCGGCTCGGCGAACTGGGCGGCGGCAAGCGACAGGTTGGCGCCGGCGAGAATCCAGCCGAGCCGCGCTTCGCTGCCGAGCAGGCCGAGCACGCGGGCGTAAAGATGAATGAGCGGCATGGATGTTGCTCCGGGGCGGCCTTCTCCTTTTATCGCGAGGAAGGAGGGTGAGGTTAGTCCAGCTTGCGGGCTTCGGGCGGCGGCAGGAAGGAAGCGTCGAAGATATCGGCGGGTGCCGGCCGGGCGCGCAGCTTGAAGCCTTCCGCGAGCTGGTCGAGGGCGAGCGAGAAGCGCTGCGGATCGATGCCGCCAAGACCGTTGCGGCGCACCTCGCCGGTCAGGATATCGTCGCGGATGATGGCGTCGAGCCGCTCGCGCTCGATGCCGCCGTTGCCACCGTTCATCCGCGCCAGCACCTCGGCGATGGCGGCCGCCGGGTCCTTGATCGTCGCCCGCAGCGCGGCGTTGAAGGCCCGCAGCACGCCGCGCACCGCCTCCGGCTGCGCCGCGGCAAAATTCGGCGTCACCACGATGGCGAGGCCGTAGGCCGCGATGCCGTGATCGGCATAGCGCAACACCGTCAGATCGCCGGCGGGAATGCCGCGGTCCTTGAGGTTGATCGGTGCGGCGTAGCCGAGACCCGTCACGGCGTCGAGCTGGCCGGCCGACAGCATCGGCTCGCGCACTGCCGCGCCGATGCGTTGCAGCTGCACCTTGTCGTCGTGATCGTTGGCCAGGCCGCCGAGGCGGGCCAGCGCCGGCCAGAACGTGATCGCCGGCTCGTTCTCGACGAAGCCCAGCGTCTTGCCGGCGAGATCGGCGAGGCTGCGGATGCCGCGGCTGCGCCGGGCGACGATGGCGTAGCCGGCAACGTTGGTCATCATGTAGACGGCCTTGAGCGCGGCGGCGTCGGGGCGGTCGCGGTAGCGGATCAGCGCGTTGATGTCGGCCAGCGCCATGTCGGCCTCGCCGGCGGCGAGCCGCGCGAAGACGTCGCGGTTACCGTTGCCCGCGCCGTTGCCGGGCACGAGGGTGACGCTCACGCCCTCGTCCGCGAAGCCTGCCCGGCCCGCCACGATAAGCGGCGCCGCCATCGCGTCGATCGGCCGGTCGAGCAGCAGACGGATCGCGACCGCGGCATCGGCCGCCGGCGCCAGCGCGACGATCGCCAGCGCCAGGGCGCCGGCCGCGGCGGTCAGCCGGCCGAGCCTTCCTCCCATGCTCCTCGTATCCGTCAGTCGATGCGACACAACGGCGCTCACGGCGATCTCCGACAGCGCGCCCGGCCGCCTGTCCGGCCGTGGCTGTTGTTTGTTCAAAGCCTGCAACATGGCAAATGGCAAGGGATTGTGGCGCGGGCGGACGGGTTGCGGAGGGAACCGGGGTCGAAACAACGGTGTTATGGTTGCTGGACGGCGAATGATCGCTTGAGGAGGTACCAGAAATGTCGCAACGCGCAGGAAAAGGTTCAGCCGGCCGCACCGCCCTTGCCGGCGCGGTCGCGGCGCTGGCGCTGATCGCGCT
>JBARWE010000185.1:0-17735 GCA_049646625.1 Xanthobacteraceae bacterium | reverse complement strand
CGCCTGCTGCGCGGCCGCCAGCGTCCCCATCGGTACGGCGAACGCAGCCGCAACCAGCGCCACGCACGCGACGCGGCGGACATGGCCACCGGCCAGAATGCTTCCCGTCATCATGACGCGAAGTCTAGCGAGACCCGATCCGACCGCAAGCGCGGGCGGGGTCAAACTGTCGTGTGGGATCGAGGAATGATGGCCCGCCGGGCGACGCACAGGCCCGGCCGTCAGATCAACCCTGGCGCGCCTTGAAGCGGCGCTGCACCTTGTTGATGACGTAAACCCGGCCCTTGCGGCGCACCAGACGGTTGTTGCGGTTGCGGCCCCGCAGCGACTTCAACGAGTTACGGACCTTCATGGGACTATCCTGGCGTGCGAAAGGCCGTAAGGGAGGCCGAAATTTCAAGAAAACATCACTCTGCCCGATGGCGGCAGGGCCGCCCGGGATGGCGGCGTTCTATCGGCCCCGGCCGCTGCTGTCAATATTTCCCGTTCATTCCGCCCGCTTTTGCCGGGCTTCCCCCGCTGGCCGGGCCGGACACGGAGCCGCCAATCCAAAGCCCTCGTCAAATTGATTATATGATATAACCAATTCGGCCCTCAGCGCCGCCAATCACCAGGAGCCGTCATGCCCGACCTCGACGCCGTCCTCGCCATCGACATCCACACCCACGCCGAGGAGCCGTGCGGCAGCCATCCCGACGACGGCTACGACGACTTTCAGGCGGCGATGGCGGAGTATTTCAAGTCGCCGCACAAGCATCCGCCGACAGTGCCGGAAACCGCCGCCTATTATCGCGAAAAGAATATCGCCGCGGTGATCTTCCCGGTCGATGCCGAGCGCGAGACGGGCTTCCGCCGCTACAACAATTTCGAGATGGCGGAGCTGGCGGCCGAGAATTCCGACGTGCTGATCCCGTTCGCCAGCATCGACCCGGCCAAGGGCAAGGCCGGCGCCCGCGAGGCGCGCAATCTGATCGCCAACTACGGCATCAAGGGCTTCAAGTTTCACCCGACCATGCAGGGCTTCTATCCCAACGACCGGATGGCCTATCCGCTCTACGAGGCGATCGCGGAAGCCGGCTCCATCGCCCTGTTTCACACCGGCCAGACCGGCGTCGGCTCCGGCATGCGCGGCGGCAACGGCATGCGGCTGAAATATTCCAACCCGATGTATATCGACGATGTCGCGGTGGACTTTCCCGACATGAAGATCATCCTCGCGCACCCCTCTTTCCCGTGGCAGGAGGAAGCGCTGTCGGTGGCGACCCACAAGCCCAACGTCTACATCGACCTGTCGGGCTGGTCGCCGAAGTATTTTCCGCCGATCCTGGTGCGCTACGTCAACACCATCTTGCAGGACAAGATGCTGTTCGGCTCCGACTGGCCGGTGATCACACCCGACCGCTGGCTCGCCGATTTCGCAAAACTCGACATTCGCGACGAGGTGCGCCCGAAGGTGCTGAAGGCCAACGCGCGCAAGCTCCTGGGGATGTGAACGGCGGCGGCGTGCGCGCGCTATCCTTCGTCATTGCCGTGCTTGACCCGGCAATCCATGTCTTTGCAGCCCCCACCCACCCCTCCCCCGCGCGCGGGAGAGGGATAATGGTCAGGTGCGATGGGCGTAGGATTTTTCCAGCGTCGAGGTACCGGTCGCCGGATTGGTCATCACGGTGGCGATCTGCGCCACGCCGTCCTTGGCCCAGACGAACTTGCTGTCGCCGACGCGGAAGGCGTCGTTCTTGATCAGCACGTCCTGATACTTGACCGTCGTGCCGCTCTGGTACTTGACCTTGGCGCGGAAGCCCTGCACCTGCGACACGGTGATCTCGTAAGCCTGGTTGTTGGCGTATTTGCCGCTCCAGCGCCCCTCGAACTTCTCAGGATCGACATCGACGTAGCGGCCGGCCGTAAACGTACTGCCGCCGACGGTCAGATAGTTCGAGGAAATGATATTCCAGAGATCGGCCATCGTAACCCGCGCTATCTAGGCGCGGCCGGACAGACCGGCGGCGAGGTTGCAGTTGATGTCGATCAGCGAAGTCAGCTTGGCCGGATCGGGATCAGCCTGCATCTCGACCGTGCGCTTCATGACGAACACGCCGATGTTGGCGATGTTCTGGCGCACCTCATGCGGCTGCGGATTGTCGTTGCTCTCTACCGCGCTCATGAAGATCGACCACAGGCGGCGATTGAACAGCAGCGCCTCGTGCATCGCCTTGTCGGGGCCGTTCCAGTTGGCCTGCACCTGCTGCAATTGTCGGGCGGCCTTGAGGAGAGCCTGCGCCTCGATATCGCGCGGCGAGGAGGTGGTCTGGGCAGTGCGTGCATAAGCGTGAGCGGCGCTCGACATTCAATTCCCCGATTGGCTGTCACGGACGACAGGTTGCAGAGGCGCCCATCTTCGAGGGGCGCGTTTAAAATATGGTTAGCGGCTGTTCAGGTGTGGTGCGAAAGTAAGGCGGGGCGTAAAAAAAAAGCGGCGGGATCGCTCCCGCCGCTTTCGATTGCCAATGACGCGTCCCGCTTAGCGCAGGAGCTGCAGCACGCTCTGCTGCGACTGGTTGGCCAGCGCCAGCGCCGAGACGGCGATCGACTGGCGGGTGGCCAGCGCCTGGCTGTTGGCGGCTTCCTCGTTGGTATCGGCCAGCGTCAGGTTGGCCGAGCCGGTCTGCAGCACGTTGATCAGGTTCTTGTTGAAGTCCTGACGGATCTGCACCACCGAGAGGTTGGAGCCGAACGCCGAGGCCTGCGAGCGCAGCGTGCTGGAGGCGTTGTTCAGCTTGTCGAGGATGGCGTTGGTGTTGCTGTTGTCGAGGAAATCGGTGCCAGCGGCGAGAGGCGCCAGACCAAGACCATCGGGATCGAACACCACACCCTCGATCGTCAGGGTGGACTTGCCGGTCTCGTTGAACACCAGCTTGAGCTGATCGCCGTTGAGCAGGTTGACGCCATTGAAGGAGGCATCCTGCGCCGTCGTCTTGATCTGCTCGATCACCTTGTTGAACTGGGAGATCAGGCCAGCACGAGTGTTCTGCGAGTTGGCGTCGACCACCGGAGACGAACCAGCACCCGCCGTGAACAGGCCCGCACCCGTCGCCGTGCCGCTGAGCACGCCGATGGTCGATGAGGCATGGTCGTTCGTCGTGGTGAGCGAGATCTTGCCCGACGAGTCGATCGACGCAGTCATGTTGCTGTTGGCGAGCGCCGTGTTCAGCTGGTCGAGCGTCGAAACCTGGCCGCCACCGGTACCGAAATTGATGGTAACCGCCGGGATCGCACCGTCAGCCGACGCGGCAATGCTCAGGGTCGTACCCGACAGACCGCCCGTGGTCGACGCATCCGCGCCCGCTGTCACCGTGGGGCTGGCGCCGAACACGCCGGCAGTGGTGCCGCCAAGCGTAATGGCATCGGACGCACCCGCAGTGCCGGTGCTGGTCAGAACCAGATGGCCGCTACCGTCGTCGGAAGCGGTCACGCCGACATTGGCCGTGTTGTTGATCTCGTCAATGATGTCGTTGAGCGACCAGACGCCGGCGGTGCCGCCGGTGGTGGTGAGCGTCACGGTCTCGCCATTGATGGTAAAGGCGATGGCGCCACCAGAGGCATCGACTCCGCCGCTCAGATCGACGGTGCCCGTGGTCACGGCATTGGTCGCCGGGGTCGTCGTGCCGCCAAGCAGGTTGTCAGCCGTTGCGCCGGCGATGGTGGCGCTGGCTTCGGACTTGGTGGAATAGCCCGACGGCGTCTGCAGCGCCTGGTTGGCGATCGACTTGGCGGTATCGACCAGCTTCTGCAGCGAGGTGATGCCGGTGTTGGCAGCCTGCAGCACCTGCACGCCGTTGCCGATCGAATCCAGCAGGTTGTTGATGTCGCTGGCGCGGGCATCGAGGCCGGAGGCGGTGAAATAGTTGGTCGGGTTGTCGAGCGCGGTGTTGACCTTCTTGCCGGTAGCAAGGCGGGTCTGCGTGGTCGAGAGCAGTTCGGCCGTGGACTGCAGCGAAAGCAGGTTCTGGCGGACAGACGCCGTGAGGACGATATCACCCATTTGTCATACCCTTCTGGTGTGAGCGAGGTTCGATACGAGCCGGTTGGGATGCCGGTCACGTCGGCGCACATTGGAACTCAAGTCTCTAAAAAATCATGAAACGGAAACGTACCATTTGCCCCGCCCGGGCTGAATCACGCAGCAAAGGGGCCAGCGCCGGGACGATTTTCACGCCTCGTTAACCACCCTGCGAAAGGATCGCGCCGGGCACCGCCGGACGATGCAGAGAATACGGCGATGCAAGGAGACCTGGACAGATGGCGCTGAAAGTCGAACTGAGGCCGCACGAGCGCATCATCGTCGGCTCGTGCGTGATCACCAATACCGAGCAGCGCGCCAAACTGCTGATCGAGGGCGAGAGGATTCCGATCCTGCGGGAGAAGGATATCCTCACCCCGGCCACCGCCGACACCCCGGCCAAGCTGATCTATCTCGCGGTGCAGCTGATGTATCTGGCGCCCGATCCGCGCGTCCACCATCCGACCTACTTCAATCTGGTACGCGACATGGTGGACGCGGTGCCGAGCGCCTGGCCGATCATCGAGGCGATCAACAACGACATCCTCTCCGGCGACCTCTACCGGGCGCTGAAGGAGGCGCGCAAGCTGATCGCCCATGAGGCAGCGCTGCTGGCGAAGGCGAGCGGATGACGGTGAAGAAGGCGTAGCAGCCCGCCCTTCCTCATGCCTCCACCCTCGTCATGGCCGGGTTTATCCCGGCCATCCACGTCTTCCTCGACAAATCGCCGCGCGGGCATGACGACAGTCATTCGGTCAACGCCGGCGGATGCCTATCTGTCGCTACAGATAGTTCACCAGGCTGTTGCGATAGAGCATCGCGGTGGTCTGGTAGGACGCCGTCAGGCTGGTCTGCAACGCGAGGATCTTCGTCGTCACTTCTTCGAGCGACACGCCCTCGATACTGTCGAGCATCGATTGCGTCATGACCTTGGCCTGGCCCTGGCGCTCGGACGATGCCTTGATCGCAAGCTGGGCGCCGGCGAAATCCGCCTGCATCGTCTGCAAGGTTTGCGCCCCGGTCTTGGGCGCCAGCGCATCGCCGATGCGCTGGTTGAGCGCCGCAAGCTGACCGCGCGAATTGGCGTCGGAGGCCGGCGCGGTGACGGCGGCATAGACGGCGAACGTCTGGATCTGGAGCCGGATCGCGTCCTCGTCAGCGCGCGCGCCGTAAGCCACCGTAATCGACTGATCGACCCTGGCGATAGCGGTACCACGCGCCAAATCGGCACCCTTCTCGCCAGTGTACCAGGCCACCGTGTCGGCCGGCGTGCCGGCGATCTGCGCGGTGGCGCTGTCGAACGGCGGTCCGGCGACACGCTGCGGCGGATCGGACTTGAAGAAGTCGTCGCCGGCAGCCACCGCCGAGGCGGCAACCAGCGAAGTATGAGCGAGCTTGTCCACCGCGCCGGTCAGCGCCGCCTGGAAGTTCGCCGCCGTGGCGTCGGCGTCGGCGCCGATGGTGAAACTGCCGGCCGGCGCCGGATCGGCGGTGGTCGCCGTCAGCGTCACCGTCTCGATGCTGCCGTCGGGCAATTTGAACGACAGCGCGATATCGTCGCCCTCGGCCAGTGTGGCAGCGCTGAAATCAACCGTCAGTTCCGGCGGCACCCCGGCCGGTCCGGTCACCGTCGCGCCACTGAGCCGCGACACCGCGCCGTTGAGCTTGAGGCCGAACGGCGAGCCGGCCGCATCCTCGCCGAGCGCGACCGAGGAAGTGGTCGGCGCCGACACTGCGAGGCGGCCAAGACCATCGCCGACGTCGGCCTGGCGGCGTTCGTCGATCACCTGGACCAGCCCGGCGCGCACGCCGTCGCCGTTGAGGATGAGGTCGGCGGCGGCCGTCGCCGGCGTGTCGGTGGCGCGGCCGGAAAACAGATAGCGCCCGCCCGACTGGGTGTTGAGCAGCGCCAGCGCATCCTCGAACGCGCCGCGGGCATTGACCTGCCCCATGGTCTGGCCGTGGGCGTTGACGGTGAGGTCGGCATTGTGCGCGGCCGCCTTGATCTGGTCGCTGATATCGCTCAAGCCCTGCAACGACAGGTTGGCGAGGTCGAGCCGCGTGTTGACGTTGGTCGCGGTCGAGGCAAAGGCGTCGAACAGCGACAGTTGCGCGCGCAAACCGACCGCGAGGCCGCGATCGGCGCCCTGCCCGGCATAACTGTCGCCCCGCTTGCCGGTGGCGAGCTGCTGGTTCAGCTCGTCGAGCTGCGTTTTCATGTTGAGCAGCGGATAAGCCAGATACGAGGTCCGCATGCCGACGCCGTTCAGTGCCATGGGTGTCCTCACATACTCTGCATCAGCATGGCGTACATATCGCGCACCGCCGCCATCACCCGTGCGTTGGCGCCGTAGGCATTCTGCAACGCCAGAAGGTGCGCCATCTCCTCGTCGATGTTGACGCCGGAGACGGCGTCCATCTTCTGCTGCAAGGTGTTGAGCACCACGTTCTGCCCGTCAGCCAGTTGCTTGGCGGCAACCGCGGCATCGCCCTGCATCCCCGTCACCTGCTGGATGAAGGTCAACAGCGTGCCGCGATAGGGCGAGGTGGTCGAACCGATGCCGGTCGCCGGATCGAAGGTGTTGACACCAGCGGTGAGTTGCGTGAACAGGAAATCCGGCCGCGTGGTGTCGCCGGCGGCCGTACCGGCGCCGAACACGATGGTGCGCGACGGATCGCCGATCAGCGCGGTATTCACCGCGATGCGGGCGGCGAAGCCATTCTGCTGCGCGCCGGCCGCGGTATACGCGCCGGAATAGACAAAGCCGCCGTCGGTGAACAGCGGCAGTTGCGGATCGCCGCCGGTCAGCGTATCGGCCGTCTTCGTCACCGAGGCGGCATCGACCTTCACGGTGTTGGCGGCACCGTCGTCGAGAATGCGCAAGCCGTCGCCGGCCGGATTGGAAAACTGCAAGGCCGGCCCGAGCGCGGCATTGAGCTGCGCGACCACGGAGGCCATGCCGCCCGAGAAGTCGATGCCGATCACCTGATCGTTGGGGTCGGCCGTGGCCGATTGCGGCAGCGGCAGTACGCTCGCATCGTCGACGCGGATGATCGAGACGTTGCGCTGGGTGCCGGTCGCGACGTCGGTATAGGTGAGGTGGATGGTGTTGCCGCTGAGCATCCCGGCAAGGTCGAGGTCGAAACCGCTCTGCGCGCCGACGCTCGCCGCCGCGCCCGCGGTGGTCTTGTCCGACAGCGCGCTCGCCATCGAGGCGGCCAACTGGTCGAGCTGCGCCTGCGCCTGCACCAAGGTCTTGTCGCGCAGCTCGAAATAGGCGGCGATCTTGCCTGAACGAATGCCGTTCGAGGCGATCAGGTCCATGCTGCCGCCCTGCGGAAAATCGATGGTGACCGAGCCGAGCGTGCTCTTGGCCGGGTCGGAATCCCACTGCGACTGGGCCGTCACCATGCCCTGGGATTGAAAATTGAGCTTCGCCGCCTCGGTGCCGACAAGCTGCACGCCAGCCGAGGTGAACACCGTCAACTGGTTGTTCTCGTTGGCGATGACCTTGATGTCCATCAACTGCGCAAGCTGCTCGATATAGGCGTCGCGCTGGTCGAGCAGCGCCGCGGTCGAGGCGTCCGCGGCGCCGCCGCGCAACAACTGACCGTTGATGGCGGCGATCTGGGTCATGGCATTGTTGGCGACGCGGACGCTGTCGGCAATCCCGGCATCGGCGTTGGCGCGCTGCGCCTGAATGCCCTGCGAGGTGACGTTGAGCTGCTGGGCGAGCACCGAGGCCGCGTTGAGAACGGCGATGCGCGCCGCCGGCGAATCCGGGCTGGTGGATAGCCCCTGCAACGCGCCGGTGAAGCCGTTGAACGCCGCTTCGAGCGTGCCGGACGAGCCGGGATTGCCGTAAAGGCTCTGCAGGCTCGACAGGAACGCGGCGCGCACGCCGGCATAGGCGGCGCCCGACAGTTCGGTGCGCAACTGGCTCTGGATATACTGATCAAGCGTGCGGTTGACGCCCGTGACCAGGACGCCGGTGCCCATCTCGCCGGCGGTGGTGGCGACCTGCACCGTCTCCTTGCGGACATAGCCCGGCGTCTCGGCATTGGCGACATTGGACGACACCAGCGCCAGCGCCGCCTGATTGGCGCGCAGGCCCGACATCGCCGTAAACAGTGCCTGACTAAGACCCATGAGCTATCGTCCAGTACGCAAGACCTCTCAGCGGATGACGTTGATCAGATCCTGCACCATCGAGTTCGAGGTGGTGATGACCTTGGTGTTGGCTGAATAAGCCTGCTGGGTGATGATCAGCTTGGTGAACTCGTCGGCGATATCGACGTTGGAGCCTTCCAGCGACGAGCCGACGATGGTGCCGCCGTGACCGAAGATCGCCTGCCCGGAGCGGTCGGTGACTTCAAACGCACCGCCATCGACGCGGCGCAGGAAGTCGGGGCCGTTGAAGTTGGCCAGCACCACTTCGGCAAGGTCGAGGTTGCGGCCGTTGGAGTAGTTGCCGACGATACGGCCGTTGGCGCCGATCGAGACCGATTGCAGATGACCGGCCGGATAACCGTCCTGCTGGATCTGGTTGACCTGCACGTTACCGTTGGTGTCGGCATACTGCGTCAGGCCGCCGGTGCCGAAGTTGATCACCGGGCTGCCGATCGAGATGCCGCCGACCGTCGCATTGGTCAGCGTCACCGACGGCACCGCCGGATTGGGCTGGCCATTCGGGCCGAAGGTGAAATCAACGCCGACATTCTGCCAGGCGACATCGGTGCCGGTGGCATTGGGATCGACCTGATAGAACAGGTTCCAGGTGTCAGAACCGCCGCCAGCGGCGCTGTCGATCTTGGCCCAGCGCAATTGCAGGTTCACCGGCGTGCCGGACACGTCATAGGCAGTCACGGCGCCGCCGGCGATCGATTCATCGATGAAGGTCTGCATCTCGCTGCCGATCACCGTGCCGGCGCCCGCCGTCGTGGGGTCATTGGTGAAACCGGCCGGATTGAGCAGTTCGGAGCCGGGAATGGCGGTGTCGTGCTTGTTGGTGAGCGGATAGCTTGCAAGGTTGGCGCGATATTCGACGCGGGTGGTGGCGCGCGCCGGCAGCAGGTTGTTCTCGAACTTCAGCACGTTCGGCGCGCTGCCGGCGAGGTTGCCGGTGGTCGGGTCGATCAGAATGCCTTCGAGGTAATAGCCGGCGCCGTTGACCAGATAGCCGTTCTTGTCGAGGGTGAAATCGCCGCGGCGGGTATACATGTCGACGCCGGTGAAGGCAGGGTTGTTGTCAACGAAGTTGCCGGGCTTCTGCACCACGAAGAAGCCTGAGCCGTTGATCGCCATGTAGGTCGAGACCGAGGCCGCCTGCACGCCGCCCTGCACCGTGTTGGTGGAGCGCGAAGCGGTGGTGACGCTGCCGGCCAACTGCTGGCTGACGCCGGTTTCCGGGATCAGGTCGAGGAAGCTGGTGTCGATGCGCTTGAAAGCGGTGGTCTGCGAGTTGGCGATGTTGCCGGAAATATTTTCAAGCGCGTAGGAACCCGCGCGAAGGCCGGCCACCGAGGTGGTGAGAGCGCCGAAGATACCCATCCATCGTCTCCGAGGTTACGCAAAGGCGCCGAACGGCCCTTCGTTGACTGCTCGCGAGACAGACGCAAACCGCATGCCACAATGAATATCGCGATAGATCAAGCGGTTATGGGATCAGTGCCGAACCGTGGGCGGGGCGGATTTGCCGGGGGCGGCATAATTTGCCGGGCGCGGTAGGGGCACCCTAGCTTTCTTTTCCCTCTCCCGGCAGGGGGAGGTGGCCACCGTGAATGCCGCGCCGCATCCGGGACACGGCTAGCGCCGCGCCGCCGGCACAAAGAACGGCGTGCCCTCCAGTTCCGGTTCATCGAAGGCTTCGAGCTGCGCCGCAAGCTGCGCGATATCCTCGGCGAACAGCGATTGCGTGATCGCGGTCGACACGCGCTCGGCGGCGATGTTGACGCCGGGGATGTCGCTGGCGATCGCCGTATGGCTCAGGAACGAACCGTGATTGACGAGGTGGATGTGCGACAACAGCGGTTGCCGGCCGGGCACCCGCTCGGCCAATTCGAAACCCGGCCCGAGATAAGGATAGCGCGCGAGGTGATCGCGGCGAAGTTCAGGTGGCGGCGCGTAGCGGTCGCCCCAGGTCGCGATGTCGTCGGCAAAGGCGGCAAGCTCAGGGACGGCGCGCGGCTCGATCGCAAACCCCGTCGCCACGATCACGAAATCATGCCGCCTTGGCTCTGGATCGCCGCCGACCCGCAGCGCAACGCCATCGTCCCCGCGCCCGACCGCCACGACCGGCGTGCCGAGATGGATGTGAAAGCCGACCTGCGCCAGCGTGCGGTGGATGGTCTCGTGCGGCACCGGCGACTGTACCTCGTCGAGATAGACCATGATGCGCCAGCGGGTCGCGTCCGGCAGCCCCTGCCAGCCGACCATGAAGCCGGGATAGGCCGAGCCGCGCCCCTTGTTGACCTGCGGCAGCACGGCGCGCCGTACATACATATCGACGCGCGCCGCGCCCTGCTCCAGCGCGGTCGCGGCATTGTCCCAGGCCGAAGCGCCGCCGCCGACGATGGCAATGGATTTGCCGCGCAGCCGCGCAAAGTCGATGTCGTCATTGGTATGGGCGGCCAACGCCGGCGCCAGCCCGCGATCGACGAAGTCCGGCCAGGCATCGCCGCCCGCACTGCGCCGCCCGGTGGCCAGCACCACACGGCGGGCGAACACGGCGCGGCCGCCATCCTCTCCGGCAAGCGTCGCACGCAACAAGCATCCCGCCGGTTCCAGCCTTGTCAGCGCCAACCGATGCGTGACCGGTAACGCCAGCACGCGCTGCAGCCACGACAGGTACTGCGCCCATAGCGCATTCGGGATTTTGTAGAGCGCTTCCCAGTCGGCAATGCCGAAGCGCGCCTCGTGCCAGGCGCGGTAGGTCAGCGAGGGAATGCCGAGCGCCGGCCCCGGCAGCGTCTTGGGCGAGCGCAGCGTGCCCATCCGCGCGTAAGTCAGCCACGGCCCTTCGCGGCCGGGCGCGGCGGCGTCGATCACCGCGATGTTGCGCACGCCCTTGAACGTCAGGCTGGCCGCGGCGGCAATGCCGTTCATGCCGGCACCGACCACCAGCACATCGCGCACCGGCCGACCGTCCGGCCCCGGCACCGGAACGGGCCAGTTGTCGGCGGGCAATCCAAGCTCTTCGAGATCGCGCGCAACCGCCGCATCGTGCGACGGCCGGGAGGAGGCATCCATGGCGTGCGATCTAGCACTGCGCCGGAACGGCCGCAATCAGAGTGCCGGCGCGCCGCGCATGCCACATGATTTTGGAGAAGGATATGCCAATCACAAACCGATCATTGGCATAAAGCACTTTTTTAAGCGGCTTATCTTGCGCGCGTTAGTAAAAAAATCCACTGTTCCCCGGTCGCTCCCGCCACGGCGCATCCCCCGTTTCGCCGGTGGCAGAGGTGCGCGGCCCCGCGGCAACAGCTTTCAGAAGTTGTCATTCTTCAGGAGTCGTCATGGCGCTCAAACATATCGTCGGCCTCGATCACGTCGTCGTTGCCGTCCGCAACCTCGACGCCGCGGCTGCCGCCTGGCAACGGCTCGGCTTTACGGTGTCGCCGCGTGGCACCCATTCGGCGCATCTCGGCTCCGGCAACCACACCATCGTGTTCGGCGAGGACTACATCGAGTTGCTCGGCATCCTCAAAGAGACCAAGCACAACCAGCCGACCGTCGCCTTTCTGAAAGAACGCGAGGGCATCGAACGCACCGCCTTCACCACCGACGACGCCGCGGCCGGTGTCGCTGAACTGAAAGCGCGGGGCCTGGCCGGCGGCGGTCCGTTGTCGTTCAGCCGCCCGGTCGATCTACCCAACGGCAGCAAAGGCGAGGCCGCGTTCAACATCTTCACCTGGCCGCTCGACGAGGCGCCGGCGGGCCTGCGCATCTTCGCCTGCCAGCACCTCACCCGCGAGACGGTGTGGATTCCCGAGTTGCAACAGCACGCCAACGGCGCGCAGCGGCTCAGCCGCGTCGAGATCGTCGCACAGTCGCCGAAGGAGGCGGCGGCGCAACTGTCGCGGCTGATCGACCAGCCGGTCGAGCCGGTCGGCGACGGTTTCCGCATCGCTTCCGGCGGCCGTCGCGCGGTGTTCGAGTTCTACGACACCGGCGCCTTCGCCCGGCGCTATCCCGACGCCGTGCGACAGGGCGCGGCCAGCCAGGGCGCGGTGGCCATCGTTCTCGCCACCGACGACCTCGCCAAGGCGAGCGCGCTGCCCGGCGCGGTGGCGCATGGCGGCGGCGTCAGCCTGCCGGCAGCCAGCGCCACCGGCGTGATCGTCAGTTTCGTCAAGCAATGATCGACCCGCCGCCCCCGCGCGGCGCACCGTGAGGACCGTGATGAGCTTCAACCGCATCGAGATGACCCGCCGCGCCGTGCTGCTGACCTCGGCCGCGATCGCCGCCAATGTCGCAGCACCCTGGCGCGCGTTCGCCCAGGAGACGCCGCGCAAGGGCGGCGTGTTCACCGTGCATTACGGCGCCGAGCAGCGCCAGTTGAACCCGAGCCTGCAAGCCTCGACCGGCGTTTACATCATCGGCGGCAAGATTCAGGAGCCGCTGGTCGATCTCGACGCGGCCGGCCAGCCGGTCGGCGTGCTGGCGGAAAGCTGGGAGTCGTCGAAGGACGGCAAGAGCATC
Source organism: Xanthobacteraceae bacterium (assembly GCA_049646625.1). Lineage (GTDB taxonomy): Bacteria > Pseudomonadota > Alphaproteobacteria > Rhizobiales > Xanthobacteraceae > PRO6. The sequence continues at coordinate 4,971 of JBARWE010000185.1, read as the reverse complement.
ACCTTCCGCCTGCGCAAGGGCGTGACCTGGCACGACGGCAAGCCGTTCACCTCCGCCGACGTGGCGTTCACCGCGCTTGAGATGTGGAAGAAGATCCTCAACTACGGCTCGACGCTGCAACTATTCCTCACCGCGGTCGACACGCCCGACGCGCACACCGCCGTGTTCCGCTACGAGCGGCCGATGCCGCTCCACCTGCTTTTGCGCGCGCTGCCCGACCTCGGCTACATCTCGGCCAAGCACATCTACGAGAACGGCGATATCCGTACCAACCCGGCGAACCTCGCCCCCGTCGGCACCGGGCCGTTCAAGTTCGTGCAGTACGAGCGCGGCCAGCACATCATCGCCGACCGCAACCCGAACTACTGGCGCTCCGGCCAGCCCTATCTCGACCGCATCGTGTGGCGCGTCGTCACCGACCGCTCGGCGGCGGCGGCACAGGTCGAGGCCGGGCAGATTCTCTACAGCCCGTTCTCCGGGCTGACGATCTCGGACTCCGCGCGGCTCGCCAAGGACAAGCGCTTCATCGTCTCGACCAAGGGCAACGAGGGTAACGCCCGCACCAACACCATCGAGTTCAACTTCCGCCGCAAGGAACTCGCCGACATCCGCGTGCGCCGGGCGATCGCGCACGCGATCAACATCCCGTTCTTCATTGAGAACTTCCTCGGCGACTTCGCAAAAGTCGGTACCGGGCCGATCCCCTCGGTCTCGACCGACTTCTATCCGGCCGACAACGGCCCGCAATATGCCTACGACAAGACACTCGCGGCAAAGCTGCTCGACGAGGCCGGCTTCAAGGCCGGCCCCGGCGGCACGCGCTTCTCGCTGCGGCTTCTGCCGGCGCCGTGGGGCGAGGACATCTCGCTGTTCGCCACCTTCATCCAGCAGTCGCTGTCGGAGGTCGGCATCCGCGTCGAGGTGGTGCGCAACGATGGCGGCGGCTTCCTCAAGCAGGTCTATGACGACCACGCCTTCGACCTGGCGTCGGGCTGGCACCAGTACCGCAACGATCCCGCGGTCTCGACCACGGTATGGTATCGCTCCGGCCAGCCCAAGGGTGCGCCGTGGACCAACCAGTGGGGCTGGACCGACCCGGTGATCGACAAGATCATCGACGATGCCGCGACCGAACTCGATCCCGGAAAGCGCAAGGCGCTGTACGGCGAGTTCGTGCGCCGCGCCAATTCAGAACTGCCGATCTGGACGCCAATCGAGCAACTGTTCCTGTCGGTGATCAACGCCAAAGTCCGCAACCACTCCAACACACCGCGCTGGGGGTCTTCGACCTGGCATGATTTGTGGATCGCGGAGTAACGCCGCGGCGTTCTATCCCTTCCCGTGTTTGCGGGAGAGTAAAATGTCGATTCGACCTCGCAGCATCTCGCGCTAATCGCTGACCACCATGCGCATTCTCAGCCTTGCCGGGCGGCGGCTCGCCGCCTCGGTGCCCACCGTCCTCCTGATCCTGATCGGGATTTTTCTGCTGCTGCAATTCGCCCCCGGCGACACGGTGGATGCGATGATGGCGCAGATGGGCGGCGGCGACGCGGCGACCGCGCGCGAGTTGCGAAAATTCTACGGCCTCGATCTGTCGGTGCCGGCGCAACTCGGCAATTACCTGTGGCGGCTGGTGCGCTTCGATCTCGGTTTCTCGGCGATCTACGGCAAGCCGGTCGTCACCGTGATCGCCGAGCGGCTGCCGGCGACGCTGCTGCTGATGGTCTCGGCCTTGTCATTCGCCTTTTTCTTCGGCCTCGTGCTCGGCGTCATCGCCGCGCGCCGTGTCAACAAGTGGCCGGACACGCTGATCTCCACGTTCGGCCTGATCTTCTACGCCACGCCCTCGTTCTGGTTCGGGCTGATGGCAATCGTGGTGTTCTCGATCTACCTGCAATGGTTTCCGCCGGGCGGACTCGAGGACATCACCACGGTCAACACCGGCCTGTGGCGCGTCCTCGACATCGCCCGCCACCTGGTGCTGCCGACGCTGACGCTCGGCTTTATCTATCTTGCGATTTACTTACGCATCATGCGCGCCTCGATGCTGGAGGTGCAGAACCTCGATTTCGTCCGCACCGCGCGCGCCAAGGGCCTCGACGAGACCCGCGTCGTCGTCCGCCATGTGCTGCGCAACGCGCTATTGCCGATGGTGACGCTGATCGGGTTGCAGGCCGGCACCATGCTCGGCGGCTCGGTGGTGGTGGAAAGCGTGTTCTCGCTGCCGGGGCTTGGCCGCCTCGCCTATGAGTCCGTGATCCAGCGCGACCTCAACACCCTGCTCGGCATCGTGTTCGTCTCCGCGCTGGTGGTGATCGCCGTCAATTTCGTCACCGACCTCCTCTATGCGCGGCTCGATCCGCGCATCACCTCGGGGGTATGAGGATGGACGCGATCAGGCGATATCTCCGCAGTCCGCCGGCGGTGATCGGCCTTGTGCTGCTCGTCATCGTGCTGGCGATGGCGGCCAGCGCCGGCTGGTTGTTTCCGCGCGATCCGCTCTCGCTCGCCGGCCGGCCGCTGCAATGGCCGATGGCCAATCCACGTTTCTGGCTCGGCACCGACAATTCGGGGCGCGACATCGCCGCGCAGATTTTCTACGGCGCCCGCATCTCGCTCCTGATCGGCCTGGTCGCCACCTTCGTCTCGATCGTGATCGGCATCGTCATTGGCGCGCTCGCCGGCTATTACGGCGGCCGCACCGACACGGTGCTGATGCGACTGACGGAAGCGTTCCAGACGCTGCCGAACTTTCTGCTGTTGCTGGTGCTGGTGGCGGTGTTCGGCTCCAATATCGCAACCGTCACCATCGCCATCGGCGTGGTGTCGTGGCCGGCGCCAGCGCGACTGACGCGGGCCGAGTTCCTGTCGCTGCGCAACCGCGAATTCGTGCAGGCGGCGCGTACGCTGGGAATGCGCGACCTGCGGTTGATCTTCAGCGAGATCCTGCCCAACGCGCTGCCGCCGGTGATCGTCTATGCCAGCGTCGTGATGGCGGTGGCGATCCTGCTGGAAAGCGCGCTGGCGTTCCTGCGGCTGTCCGACCCCAACGTCGCCTCGTGGGGCAACCTGATCGGGCTGGGGCGCGACGTGCTGCGCTCGGAGTGGTATGTCTCGGCCATCCCCGGCATCGCCATCCTGGTCACGGTGCTGGCGGTGTCGCTGGTCGGCCAGGGGCTGAACGACGCCTTCAATCCGCGACTGAAGGGCCGATGAGCGCCATTCTCACCCTCGACGATCTCAGCGTGAAGCTGCCGCCCGGCGCCGACCGGCCGCACGCGCTTGAGGGCGTATCTTTCTCGGTGGCAGCGAACGAAATCGTCTGCGTCGTCGGCGAATCCGGCTCCGGCAAGTCGATGACCGCCAACGCCGTGATGCGGCTGTTGCCGACCGGCGTTGCGATCGATGGCGGCCGCGTGCTGTTCGAAGGCCGCGACCTCGCGCAGGCCGACGAGGCCGCCATGCGCGCGGTGCGCGGCGCCGGCATCGCCATGATCTTTCAGGAGCCGATGACGGCGCTCAACCCCTTGCGCAGCATCGGCGACCAGATCGGCGAGATGTTTTCCGTCCACACCACCCTCGACAAGGCCACGATCCGCGCCCGCGTGCTCGACCTGCTCGACGAGGTGCGCATCCCCGATCCGGCCCTGGCGGCAAAAGCCTATCCGCACGAACTGTCCGGCGGCCAGCGCCAGCGCGCGATGATCGCCATGGCGCTGGCGCTCGACCCAAAAGTGCTGATCGCCGACGAGCCGACCACCGCGCTCGATGTCACCACGCAGGCCCAGATTCTGGAACTGATCCGCGACCTGCAGAAACGCAAGGGCACCGCGGTGATGTTCATCACCCATGATTTCGGCGTGGTCGCCGAGATCGCTGACCGCGTCGTGGTGATGCAGCAGGGGCGTATCGCCGAGCAGGGGCCGGCCGCCGAGGTTCTCAACCGGCCACGACATCCCTATACGCGCCAGCTCATCGCCGCCGTGCCGCGCCTGACCGCGCCGCCGCCGCGCAAGCTGTCGGAGCAGGTCATCCTGTCGATCGATGGCGTGTCGAAGACCTACCGCAACGGCGGCTTTCTCGGCCGCGGCGTGCGCGTCACCCATGCGGTGAAGAATGTCTCGCTCGCCCTGCCGAGGGGCGCGACGCTTGGTATCGTCGGCGAATCCGGCTCCGGCAAGTCGACGCTGGCGCGCTGCATTCTGCGGCTGATCGATCCGGACTCCGGCGCCATCGTGCTCGACGGCAAGGACCTGGCAAAGCTCTCGGCCGCCGAGATGCGGGCGGAGACGAAGAACATCCAGATGGTGTTTCAGGATCCGTTCGCCTCGCTTAACCCGCGCCGCAAGGCCGGCGACCTGGTGGCGCAGGGGCTGACCGTGCACGGCACGCCACGCCGTGAGGCACTGGCGAGGGCACGCGAGTTGTTTTCGCTGGTCGGCCTCGATCCCGCCTCCACTGAGCGCTACCCGCACGAGTTCTCCGGCGGCCAGCGCCAACGCATCGGGTTGGCGCGGGCGCTGGCGTTGCAGCCCAAGGTGCTGATCGCCGACGAGCCGGTGTCCGCGCTCGACGTTTCGGTGCAGGCCCAGGTGCTGGCGCTGCTGACCGAATTGCGCGAGCGGCTGTCGCTCTCCATCGTGTTCATCACCCACGACCTGCGCGTCGCGGCGCAGGTCTGCGACCTGGTGGCGGTGATGAAGGATGGCGAAGTGGTCGAAAGCGGCCCGGTCGCGCGCGTGTTCAGCCACCCGCAACACGGCTACACGCGGGCGCTGCTCGCCTCCATTCCCGGTCGCGCGTTCATTGCCGGGCGGCAGGCCGCCTCGGCCTGAGCACTTGTTTGTTCGAGCATGATCTTATCCGAAAACCGGTTCCCACTTTTCGGGATCATGCCCTACTCGACGAACACCTTCACGCTGGCGGCGCGCCCGGCGGCGTCGATGACGGTCAGCGTCGAATAGCCGGTGC
>JBARWE010000184.1:0-12295 GCA_049646625.1 Xanthobacteraceae bacterium | reverse complement strand
GTGCTGGTGCGCGACGGCAACGGCGTGCTGCTCGGCGCGGTCGGCATCAGTGGCGACACCTCCGATAACGACGAGGCCTGCGCGGTCGCCGGGATCGAAGCGGCGGGGCTGCGCGCCGACGTCGGATAGGCATATAAGGAAAACGGCCGGGCTGTGCCCGGCCGCTTCCGGATAAAGGCTTGAGCTTGGGTTTGGCCTTACGCCATGTTGCCCATGCACAGATACTTCACTTCGAGGTAGTCCTCGATGCCGTATTTCGAGCCTTCGCGGCCGTTGCCGCTTTCCTTGATACCGCCGAATGGCGCCACCTCGGTCGAGATGATGCCCTCGTTGATGCCGACGATGCCGTATTCCAGCGCCTCCGCCACGCGCCACACCCGACCGATGTCGCGGCCATAGAAGTAGGCGGCGAGACCGAACTCGGTGTCGTTGGCAAGCTTGATGGCGTCGGCTTCGGTCTTGAAGCGGAACAGCGGCGCCACCGGGCCGAAGGTTTCCTCGCGGAAGATCTGCATGTCCGGGCTGGTGTCGGCCAGAATGGTCGGCTGGAAGAAGGTCTGGCCGAGCGCGTGGCGCTTGCCGCCGGTGACAACGCGGGCGCCCTTGGCGACGGCATCGCTGATGTGCTCTTCCACCTTCTCAACCGCCTTCATGTCGATCAAGGGGCCGATCACCACGCCCTGCTCGAACCCGTCGCCAACCTTCAGCGCGTTGACGGCATCGGCGAGCTTCGCCGCGAACGCATCATAAACGCCGTCCTGCACCAGCAGGCGGTTGGCACACACGCAGGTCTGCCCGGCATTGCGATACTTCGAGGCCAGCGCTCCCTTCACCGCAGCGTCGAGGTCGGCGTCGTCGAACACGATGAACGGGGCGTTGCCGCCCAGCTCCATCGACGTGCGCTTCACGGTTCCGGCGCACTGCTCCATCAGCTTCTTGCCGATCTCGGTCGAGCCGGTGAACGTCACCTTGCGCACGATCGGGTTGGAGGTCATCTCGCCGCCGATCGCGGTGGCCGATCCCGTCACCACCGAGAACACGCCGGCCGGCACCCCCGCACGCTCGGCCAGCACGCCGAGCGCCAGCGCCGACAACGGTGTCTGGCTCGCCGGCTTGAGCACCATCGGGCAGCCGACCGCAAGCGCCGGGCCGGCCTTGCGGGTGATCATCGCCGAGGGGAAATTCCACGGCGTGATCGCGGCGCAGACACCGATCGGCTGCTTGAGGACGACGATGCGCTTGTCGGGCGCGAACTGCGGAATGGTGTCGCCATAGACGCGCTTGCCCTCCTCCGCGAACCATTCGAAGAAGCTCGCGGCATAGGCGATCTCGCCGCGCGCCTCGGTCATCGGCTTGCCCTGCTCGGCCGTCAGGATGGTGGCGAGGTCTTCCTGATTGGCCATCAGGAGTTCGTACCAGCGGCGCAGGATGGCGGCACGCTCCTTGGCGGTCTTGGCGCGCCAGGCCGGCCACGCCGCATTGGCCGCCTCGATGGCGCGCCGCGTCTCGGCCGCGCCCATGTTCGGCACCGTGCCGACGACGGCGCCGGTCGCCGGGTTGGTCACGGTGATGGTGCCGCCGCCATCGGCCGCGACCCACTTGCCGTCGATCAGGCAGGTATCGCGCAACAGCGAGGGGTCCTTGAGGTTGAGCGACGAGGTCACGAGTTTCAGCGTGGAGGGCATCACATTCGTCCTTCTGTTGGGGCATGGCCGGTGAGGCCCTGCCCGATCTGCAATTCCACATGGAGCCGCGCCGGCCTCGGCGGCGGCTCCTTGCTCCCATCCCAGGTGAGCCGGCGGCCCGAAGCTAGGGGGAGTTCTGGTCCGGTTCAAGCAGAATGGCGGCCGCCGGTTCCGGCCGCGCCTATAACAGGCCGACTGCAACCTCCGCGCTATGCAGCGCAAGCCCTGCAAGCCCGCCGATCACGGTGCCGTTGAAACGGATATATTGCAGGTCGCGACCGATATTGATCTCGATCAGTTCGATCGCCTGCGCCATGTCCCACCCCTTCACCTGATCGGCGATGAAGCTCGACACGCCGCCCTTGTGCTCGGCGATGAAGCTGCGCAGCACCGTGATGAAACCGCCATTGATCTCGCCGCGCATATCGGCATCGGCGGCAAGCTGGGCACCGGCCTCGACCAGCAGGCCGGCAAGGTGACGCTCCAGCACGCTCGATTCGCCGGAGGCGCTACGGGCAACGAAATCGCGCACCTCGCCCCATAGCCGCTCCGTCAATTGCCCCAGTTCGGGGCGCGCCAGCAGATCGCGGCGCAGCCCGTCGAGACGGTCGGCAAACGCCGGCTCGGTTTCGAGCCGATCGATCAGTGCCAGCACCATGCGGGTGAACTCGCCACGCAGCGGATGCTCGGGATCGGTGCGCACCTCCTCGAAGAACGCGGTTGCCGAAGCGGCCAGCTTCTTCATCATGAAGGCATCGGCGCGATAGAATTTCAGCAGCGTCGGCAGTTCGTTGCGGATCTTCTCGCGGATCATCGCGAGCGTTTCCGGCCGGTTGAGCGCCTCGTGGGCGGCGCGCATCAAGTCGTCGAGCAACCCGTGATGGCGGCCATGGGCGACGAAGCCGCGCAGCGCGCCGGCCGCCAGCGGCGCCAGCTCCACCGATTGCAACAGCGCCAGCGCGCGGCGGCCGAGAAACGTCTTCAGTCCCGAGGTCTCGGAGGCTGCGACCACCTCCGGCAGCAGCCGCAGCGCAAAGCGGGCCAGCGCCGTGCTGCGCGTGCGGTCACGCAGCCAATCGGCAATGAAGGCGGCGAAATCGACCTGCCGCAGCCTGGCCTCGACCGGGGCGGCATCGAGGAAATTCCGCTCGATGAACTCGCCCAGCTTGTCGGCGATGCGGTCGCGGTTGTTCTGGATGATCGCGGTGTGCGGGATCGGCAGCCCGAGCGGACGGCGAAACAGCGCCACCACCGCGTACCAGTCGGCCAGCCCGCCGATCGCGGCAGCCTCGGCAAAGGCGGCAACGAATCCGAACGCCGCGTGATACGGCGTCAGCACCTTGGCCGCCACCATCACGACCAGGCAGGCGAGCAGCACGCCGGTCGCGAGCCACTTGATGCGGCTGAGATCGGCGGCGCGCTCGGCATCGGGCGTGGCGGCAAAGGATGGCGCGCGGGTGTCGGTCATCGCAAGGGTCCGGCGGTCAAGCCCGCGCCATCACGCGCTCCGCGGCGGGATTGTCAAGGCGCAGCACCGCCCGCTTAAAAAACAAGGCCCGCGAAACGCGGGCCTTGCAATGGTTCGTGAGAGGCTGAGGCCGTTACGCGGCCTTGCCGACGGTCGCAGCAACCTTGGCGAGGTTGTCCTGCGCGGTCTTGGCGCCTTCGGCAAACAGCTTGCCGGCATATTCGCTGGCGGACCTGGCACGCGCCACGGCAACTTCACCGCGGGAGCGCAGATAGTCCGACTGGATCTGCAACGCATCGGCAAAGGTCTTGGCGGAGGCCAGCTTGTCGATGCCGGTGAAGAACGCCTCGGCATCCTCGTAGAACGCCTGCTGGACGTTACGGCTGAGCTTGACCGTCTCGCTGACGGCGCCGACAGCGGCGTCCTCGATCACGGCCGTCACCTTCTCGGCGCCGGCATGGGCATCGGCGGCACGCTCCTTGGCGGTGTCGATGGCACGCTTGACGAAGTCGCGCGCAGCTTCCGGGACGTCAGCGGTCTGGACGTTCTTGAAAGCGTCGGCGAACGGCGCGAAGGCGGCCTTGAAGGTATTGAAAGCGGTTTCGGTCTGCTTGGTCATCTGGTCGATCATGGGGCACTCCATCCTCACGGTTGAGCTATGGTTCACCCCGTCCATCAAGCCCGGGGCACCCCCTCTATGGCATAGATTATTGTGCGTTGCAATATTTTTGTTGCATTGCGATAGAAAAAACATAAATATACGTGATATCAATCAGATAGCAATAATTGTTACACACGCTACTCCTTGGGCCGATCGGGCTTGGCGCCGAGGCCGCCGAAGCTCATGAACATCTCCTGAAAGCGCTGGGCGATCTTGGGATCGAAGGTCAGCCAGCTTTGCAGCAGCGCCTCGGGCGAGAACTTCTCCATGCTGTCCTCCATACGCGCCTGGAACTTGTCCATCATCGCCAACTGCATCGGCCGCACGTCCGGCAGCCCGAGAAACTCCCGCGCCTCCTGCGGCGTACAATCAACCTCAATGGTGACCTTCATGGCGGCGTCCTCGCATGGCCCGGTTCAAGTGGCAGTATCCGCGCGAACGGCGCGGCGATGCAAGGGCGCAAGACGGACTGGCTCAGCCCGGCTGAGCCAGCACATCGCGGACGAAGACGTCGAGATCACCGCCGCGGTAGAGGTGCCCCGGCAGGCCGGCGCGCTGCGCGGCTTCGAGATCGCTGTCCTTGTCGCCGATCAGGAACGAGCGGGCGGCATCGACCGGCCATTCGGCCAGCGCCCGACGCAGCATGCCGGGGCCGGGCTTGCGGTCGTCGTGCGGGCGCGCGTAAGGCTCCACCACGCCGTCGGGATGATAGGGCGCAAGATAGAAGGCATCGATCCGCGCGCCCTCTTCCGCCAGCCGCTCGCGCAGCGCGGCATTGAAGCGGTGCGCATCGTCAAGCGTATAATAACCGCGCGCAATGCCGGACTGATTGCTGGCAACGATGACCAGATAACCCGCCTCGTTGAGCCGGCGCACGGCACGCGCCGCACCTAACATCAGTTCCAGCGTCTCGATGCGGTGAACGTAGCCGTGATCGACGTTGAGCACGCCGTCGCGGTCGAGCAAGGCCGCCGGGCGCAGACGTTGCCGGCCCCACACGCGGTCGGCCTCCACCGCCGCCCCCATGAGATGATAGAGCGTGCTGGCCGGCATGAACGATACGAGCGGGGCGCCCTCCGCATCGACATGATCGATCCAGCCGCCGCGCACGGGACGGTCGAGAAACACATCAAACAGCCGCCCGATCAGGCGCGCGGCACCGGCTGCGGTGGCAACATCACCGGCCTCGAACGCGGCAGCATGCGCCTTGATCGCCTCGGTCTGCGGCCAGACGCGGCGCGAGGCGCGCACGACATGCCCATCGTCACGCAGTTCGTCGACCAGCAGGCCATCGGCGCCGACACCGTGGCGCATCGCACGAACGGCGAGCGTGGCGGCAAGAGAATCGGACACGACGCCGGCAAGGCGAGCGTGCTGCGCAAGCAACCACGCCCACTCGCAGTGGTGCCCTGGCTCGCAGATGCGGCCCGCTTCGCCGGCGAGCGGCCGCCACGCGCCGTCAAACCGTTCGCACAGAATGCCGCTCGGCTGCACGAAGCGCGTCACCATGAGGTCGCGCAGGCGATCGGCGCGGGCGAGAAAGTCAGCCTCGCCGGTTGCCGCGAACCACGACAGCAGCGCCTCGAACAGATGCATGTGCGGATTCTGCCGCAGTTCGTTTACATCCGCGGGTAGCGCACTGTGATAGCCGCCGCCTATGACCGCAAAGCGCCGATCAAGATCGGCGAGCGTGGCGCGGGCCGCCTCCAGATAGCGCCGCTTCGGCGCGAGCCGCCACGCCCAGGCCAAACCGAACAGCACGAAGGCATAGGCATAAAGATCGCGGCGCGTATCGTGCGGGCGGCCGGCCGCGTCGGCCGAAAAAATCCAGCCGGGCGCAGCATCGGTTGCGTGGTAGCGCGCAATGAGATTGTCCGCGGCGGCAAGCGCAAGCGATTGGCCCTGCGGCCGCCAGCCAGCCAGCGCGGCCTGAGCGAAAACGTAAACCTGCCGCGCCTGCACCATGGCGCGGCGCGGCGCATCAAGCAGCGGCGCACCGCTGACGTCGAGCCGCTCGACAAAACTCGCCTGCGCGGCATCGAACCCGACGCCGCCCCACATCGGCAGCGCCTCATCGATCAGCCACGCCTTCAGCCGGCCGGCGCCGGCAACGATATCGTCAGCCACCGTGCAGCGCTTCGATGTCAGCGGCGTTAACTTTGCGCATGTCGTAATTGTGCCGTGCCGCAGCCTGCCAGTTCAAGCCCCAAAAGGTCGGCGCTCAATCCGGCCGGCCGAGCGCCCGCAGCGTCTCCTCGCGCGAGGCAGCCGCACGGCCGATGCCCGCCAGCGCGCGCCTGAGATCGGCGACGCGGTCGGCATTGTCGGCCGCTACACCGCCATCGGAATTGAGGAAGTTGTTCTCGAACCCGATACGGCAATGGCCGCCGAGCGCGGCCGTGGCGGTCAGGAGCCGCGTCTCCAGCGCGCCGAAGGCGCAGACCCACCAGTCATAACGCTCAGCGCCGCCGGCCCGTTGCAGCGCCGCGACGAACGGCATCAGATCCTCCGGCCGGCTCTGCCGATCGGAGACGTAGCGGCCGAGCGGAAAGATCACGGAATAGCGCTCGCCGGGGATCAGCCCGCGCGCGGCATAATCCGTGAAGCGCAAAAACTCCTCGGGCGTATAGAGGATATGCTGCACGGCCATGCGGCGGGCGTGCATCCAGCGGTAGAGATCGAGCGCGGCCGCCTCGGCGCTGGCGTCGGGCATCAGTTCGGCCATGGCGATGCTGACGGCTTCCGGCGCGACCGCCTGCACCAGTTCGATCTGCTGGCGCGGCGTATAGCGCCCGACCGCCTCCGTCGTCATCTGCACAACGAGGTCGTTGCCGACGCGCTGGCGGATCGCCCGTTCGGCAGCAAGATGGCGCGCGGCATCGAGCACATGGCGGCCCTCCTCGTCGCGCACATGAATATGCACGGCCTGCGCGCCGGCGGCGGCGACGGCGGCGGCATCCTCGGCGATGGCGTCGATGGTGAGCGGCAGACGCGGATGGTCGGCGGCGGTGGGGCGGGCGCCGTTCGGCGCGTTCATGATGGCAAGGGACGTCACGCGGCAAGCCTTCCAGGACGGAGTAATCCGCCGCTGACCCGACCGCGCGCGATCACCCGGCTGGCGGAGGCTCCGCCACCCCGCACCCGCTCGAAACGATGTTCACGCTTGAGAGGCAGGTGGTGGGCGCACAAGGGCTCGAACCTTGGACCCGCTGATTAAGAGTCAGCTGCTCTACCAACTGAGCTATGCGCCCGGAACCGGCCGAATAACGGCGGCGACGGGGTCGTTTAGCAAAGGCCGCAGGCCAAGTCCAGCAGATCCCGCAGCAAATCGTGCGACGATGACCAACCATCCGGGCAGCGGCCCCGCGGCACGCCGGGGATGCCCCCGGCGGCCATTCTCGATCTCGCCGCGGCCGGTCAGGGAACCGCGCCGCCGAACACCGTATCCGGCAGGAACAGCGAAACCTGCGGAACGTAGGTAACGATCATCAGGAACGCCAGCAGCAGCATCAGCCAGCGCCACGACGCCTGCACCACCTTGAGCAGCGGCATGCCGGTGATGCCGGATGCGACGAACAGGTTGAGGCCGACCGGCGGCGTCACCATGCCGATCTCCATATTCACCACGAAGATGATGCCGAGGTGGATCGGATCGATGCCAAGCTGCATCGCGGTCGGAAACACGATCGGCGCCACGATCAGGATAATCGCCGACGGCTCCATGAAGTTGCCGGCGATCAGCAGGATGATGTTGACGATGATCAGGAACTGCCACGGCTGCAGATTGGCGTTGGTGATCGCATTGGCGATGGTCTGCGGAATCTGCTCGGTGGTCAGCACATGACCGAACAGGAAGGCGTTGGCGATGATGAACATCAGCATCACACTGACGCGCGCCGAATCGGTCAGCACCTTCGGCACATCCTTGAAGCCGAGGTCGCGATAGATGAACAGTGCCGCCACAGCCGCGTATACCGCAGCAACGGCCGCCGCCTCGGTCGGCGTGAAGATGCCGCCATAGATGCCGCCCATCACGATGACGACCAACAGCAGGCCCCAGATGGCGTCCCAGAACGACGACATACGCTGCCGCCACGAGGCGCGCGGCTGCCGCGGCAAATTCTTGACGCGCGCGACAACATAAATTCCCACCATCAACATGATGCCGAGCAGAACGCCCGGCAATATGCCGGCCATAAACAGCCGCCCGACCGACGACTCGGTGGCCGCCGCATAAACGATCATGACGATCGACGGTGGAACGAGAATCCCGAGCGTGCCGGCATTGACGATAACGCCGGTGGCGAAAGACTGCGAATAACCGGTCTTGACCATGCCGGCGATGACGATCGAGCCGATCGCCACCACGGTCGCCGGCGAGGACCCCGAGACGGCCGCAAAAAACATGCACGCCATTACCGAAGCGATCGCCAGCCCGCCCGGAAGATGGCCGACCACCGACACGGCGAAGTCGATCATGCGCCGCGCCACCCCGCCGGTGGTCAGAAAGCTGGCCGCCAGAATGAAGAACGGAATCGCCAGAAGCGTCGATTGCTCCATGGTCTGAAAGAATTTCAGAACCAGCGAGGCCAGGCTGTCCTGTGCGAACAGCAGGATGGTCAGCACCGACGACAGGCCCAGTGACACTGCGACGGGGGCACCAAGTCCGAGCAACCCGAACAGGGTTACGAAAAGAAATGCCGTCGTCATCGCGCCACCGTACCGGTGTCGGTGTCCTGACCATAGATACCGTCGCGGATCACGTCCTCGGCTTCATCGGCGAGTTCGTATCCCCTCGACTGCCCGGTCAGGATGCGCCAGCCCATTTCGATCAGACGGATGAGAATGAGAGCAAACCCGATCGGCAGGCACAGGCTGAGAATCCAGCGCTTGATCGGAATATCCTCGGCATCGACATCGAGGATGTACAGCCGGTCGAGATAGACCCAGGAGCCGTACAGCATCAGCAGCGTGTAGACAATCACCAGCAGCACGACGAGCAGGCCGACCCACCGCTGCGCCGGCGGCGACAGCAGCCTGACCACGGCATCGACGCCGATATGCGCCTTGACGCGCACGCAATAGGCGGCGCCGATCAGCACCAGCCAGCCGAACAAATAAAAATTGGCTTCGAGACCCCACAGGATCGAAGCGTTGAAAACGTAGCGCAGCACCACCTGCACGAAGCTCAACAACGTCATCGCCGCGAGAATGGCTGCCAGCAGCCATTCTTCGAGCCGGTGCCAGACCGTTCGGAGATTCACGAACCCCTCCCCCAGAAACAGGACAGGCAGCCGCACCGGAATGCGGCCGCCTGCCGGACGTCGTTTAGCTGCCGCTTGATTTGAGCGCGGCTTCGATCACGTCCTTGCCGATGCCGGCTTCAAACTTGGCCCACACCGGCTCCATCGCCTTCTTCCACTTGGCCCGCTGTTCAGCCGTCAGCTGATGGATCTTGGTGCTGGCGCCGATCTTGGCCTTGGCCTCTTCGTTCAGCTTGTCCGCGACTTCGTTGTTCTTCTTGGTGGCCGCGTCCATGGCCTTCTGCAGACCTTCCTTCACGTCCTTCGGCAAGCCGTTCCACCACTTGGCGTTGGTCACGACCATGTAGTCGATCACGCCATGGTTGGATTCGGTGAAGTCCTTCTGCACTTCGTGGAACTTCTGCGAGTAGGCGTTGGACCAGGTGTTCTCCTGACCGTCGACGGTGCCGAGCTGCAGCGCCTGATAGACCTCGCTGAAGGCGAGCTTCTGCGGGTTGGCGCCGAGCTGCTGGAACTGCGCCGCCAGCACGTCGGAGGCCTGCACGCGGAATTTCAGGCCCTTGGCATCCTCAGGCGCGATCAGCGGCTTGTTGGCCGAAATCTGCTTGAGGCCGTTGTGCCAATAGGCCACGCCGACGTAGCCCTTGGCCTCCATCGAGGTCAAAAGCTTCTTGCCGACCGGCCCTTCCTGGAATTTATCGACGGCCTTCATGTCGTCGAACAGAAACGGCAGATCGAACACCTGAAGCTGCTTGGTGAACTTGTCGAACTTCGACAGCGATGGCGCGATGAACTGCACGTCGCCGAGTGCCAGTGCCTCCATCTCCTTGCCGTCGCCGAACAACTGCGAGTTCGGGTAGACTTCGACCTTCACCTTGCCGGGGAGCAGCTTTTCGGCCTCTTCCTTGAACTTGAGCGCGGCCTGCCCCTTCGGGGTCGCTTCCGCCACGACGTGGCTGAACTTGATGACGATCGGCTGTTGCGCAACCGCCGAACCGGCGTAACCCAGGACTGCAACGGTCGCCGCCGCCAACATCAACTTTCGCATTCGTTCTCCCCTCCATTTCAACGCAGCCGCAGCCGCCGTATGAAACACTGATGATGCTCAAGCATTGCAGATGTTGACGCCGCGCGCCATTAGTTAATTCGATCAAACCCGCGACCGGAGGGCGTGGCGTTCCAGCCGGAACGTCACGCCCTATTGCAACCTATAGTAGATATTTCTGACGGACGCTATTGCCCCGCAGCAACCGCCGAATCGCGGCGATGCTTCATCACCAGCTTGTTGAGCGCGCTCAGATAAGCCTTGGCGGATGCAACTAAAGTGTCAGGATCGGCGGCGCGCGCGGTCATCGCGCGGCCATCCTGCGACAGCCGCACTGAAACTTCAGCCTGCGCATCCGTCCCCTCCGTCACCGCATGCACCTGGTACAGATCGAGCCTGGCCTGATGCGGCACCAGCGCCTTGATGCAGTTGAACACTGCATCGACCGGGCCGTTGCCCTCGGTTTCCTCCGTTCGAATCGTACCATCGATGTCGAGCTTCATGGTGGCGCGCTGCGGCCCGCGGGTGCCGGCAACGACGCTCAACGACACCAGCTTGATGCGGTCGTGCTGAAGCGCCATCTCCTGATCGACCAGCGCCTCGATGTCCTCGTCGTAGATGTCCTTCTTGCGGTCGGCCAGCGCCTTCATCCGCACGAACGCATCCTCGATCTGGTTGTCGGCGAGCTTGTAGCCCAGTTCCTGCAGCTTGTGCACGAAGGCATGGCGGCCGGAATGCTTGCCCAGCACCAGCGAGGTCTGCTTCACGCCGACCGTCTCCGGCCGCATGATCTCGTAGGTCTGCGCGTTCTTCAGCATGCCGTCCTGATGGATGCCGCTCTCATGCGCGAAGGCGTTACGGCCGACGATCGCCTTGTTGTACTGCACCGGGAACGAGGTCGCCGCCGACACCACCTTGGAGGCGTGGGTCAGCATCGTGGTGTCGATGTTGGTCCAGTAGGGAAATTTGTCCTGGCGGACATTGATCGCCATGACGACTTCTTCCAGCGCGGCATTGCCGGCACGCTCGCCAATGCCGTTGATGGTGCATTCGATCTGGCGCGCACCGCCCTGAATGCCGGCCAGCGAGTTGGCCACCGCCATGCCGAGGTCGTTGTGGCAATGAACGGAGAACACCGCCTTGTCGGAATTGGGCACGCGCTCCCGCACCGTGCGGAAGATGTGGGCGTATTCCTCGGCGGTGGTATAGCCGACCGTGTCGGGAATGTTCACGGTGGTGGCGCCGGCCTTGATCACCGCCTCGACGATGCGGCACAGGAAGTCCAGTTCGCTGCGGGTGCCGTCCTCGGCCGACCACTCGACATCGTCGATATGGTTGCGGGCGCGGGTGACGACGGCGACCGAATTGTCGATCACCTGCTCGGGCGTCATGCCGAGCTTGACCTTCATGTGCAGCGGCGAGGTGGCGATGAAGGTATGGATGCGGCCGCGGCGGGCATGCTTGACGGCTTCCGCGCAACGGTCGATGTCCTTCGGCTGGGCGCGCGACAGCCCGGCGATCACCGCGTTCTTGGCCCGTTTGGCGATCTCGCGCACCGCCTCGAAGTCGCCGTCGGAGGCGATCGGAAAGCCGGCCTCGATGACGTCCACGCCCATGTCGTCGAGAATTTCGGCGACATGCAGCTTTTCCTCGAAGGTCATGGTGGCGCCGGGGCACTGCTCGCCGTCGCGCAGGGTGGTGTCGAAAATGATGACGCGGTCCTTCTCGGCCTTTTGCGGAGAGGTCATGGGTCTGGTCCTTCGGTCAGGTGCGGCGCCACAGGCGCCCGTCGGGTTCCGGGTGCGAACGATCCCCTGAGCGCCCAGGCACGATGGCCCAGACGGCACTCAGGGGCGCATAAGAAGCAGAAGCCCGCCAAGGAGGGCCGGCGGCGGCAGCGCGAGCGCGACAACGGGGCCGGCGGCCGAAGCGGCCACCCCCTCATCGATGCGCAATTTGCCGCAAATCGTCATTGCCATGCCCAATCCGTCCGCATCTTCGCCCGCAACCGTTGACGGTTGGTTGAAGGGCCTCGCGGAAACAGTTCTTTCTAGACGACATCCGCCACGCGCCGCAACGGCAAAAAACGGTCAGGCCCCCTGCCCTTTCTCGCGCGAATGCACCGCGCCCACCTCGGCGACAGGCGGGGCGGCACCATCGGCGGCCGCTCGC
>JBARWE010000183.1:0-20640 GCA_049646625.1 Xanthobacteraceae bacterium | reverse complement strand
CGGCGCAGCGCCGCGAAATCGGATTTGCCCGAGGAGGTGCTCGGCCACTGCGGCGGCACGGCATAGCAGCGCGGCACGCGGGCAAGCGGCAGCGCGGCGCGGGCATGCGCGATCAGCGCCGGCGCATCAGTGGTCGCGCCGTCGCGGAAGCGCACCAGCGCCACCAGCCGCTCGCCGCGCCGCATATCGTCGCTGCCAAGCACCATGGCCTGCGCGACCGCCGGGTGCGTCTCCAGGACCCGCTCGATTTCCTCCGGGTGCACGTTCTTGCCGGACGTGATGATCATCCGGCTGGCGCGGCCGACGAGACGCAGGAAGCCGCGTGCATCGAGCACGCCGACATCGCCGACCGACACCGCGCCGTCGGCCTGCCGCAGCGGCGCCGCCTCGCCGCAGGCATAGCCCATGAACAGGAACGGACTTTTGACGAACACTTCACCCGCTTCGCCCGGCGGCAGCACGCGGCCGCGATGATCGCGGATCGTCAGTTCGACGCCGGCGAAGGCGCGACCGACCGAGCCGGCCGGCACCTCCTCGTCGTCGCGCGCGACCGTGGTGAAGCTCAATTCCGAGGCACCGTAGAACTCGGCGAAGCGCGCCGCCGGAAACAGCCGCCGCAGATCGGCGCTGGCCCGGCCCTGCCACTTGGCACCCGACGACAATACCCAGCGCAGGACGGGGAACGGCGCGCGCTGGCGCGCGGCGGCCTCGACGATCATTTCAAGCTGGGTCGGCACGCCGTAGAGTACGCTCGCATCATACTGCCGCATCAGGCGCACCACATGGCTCGGGCGAAACGCCCGGCACAGCACCACCGTCGCACCGACATCGAGGCCGTGGGCCAGGGCGTAGAGAAACAGCGAATGCGTCAGGCTGCCCGGCGCCAGCACCACGTCGCTCGCGCCGATATCGAACTCGCGGTCGCCGGCGCGGAAACTGTCGACCCACGAACGATGGTGGCGGCGAAACCCTTTGGGCAGGCCGGTCGAACCCGAGGTGAAGCCGACATAGAACGGCGCCAGCGGATCGGGCGGCGGCGGCGCGCTGTCGATCGACGCACCGAGCGCATCGGCAAGCTGCGCGAACGGCAGTTGCGCATCGATCACGACCGTGGCGGCCTCGCCCGTCAGCGCCGCATCGGTGCTGACCACGAGACCTGGCGCGAGCGCCGCGATGGTCGCCCGCGTGGTGGCAAGCGGCCAGGCAGCATCGAGAATCTGCGCCTCGCGGCCGGCGCGCGCGGCAGCGAGAAACAACAGCGCCAGCGCCGGGCCGTTGCCGAGATGCAGCGCCACGCCGCACCCCGGCGGCACCCGCCGCGCCAGATGCGCGGCAAGCCGTTCGACGGTCGCGTTCAGGGCGTCCCATGTGATGGTATCGCCATCACAGACGATCGCCGCCCGCTCCGGCGTCGCGCCGGCGTGGCGCGGCAGGCAGGCGGTGATCGTCTCGCCACTCATGCGCGGCCGGCGATCGCCGCCGGATAAGCGCGAAACGAGGCTTCGGCGACGAAGGCGGTCGCCAGCGCCTTCAACAGATCGCCGGGGATGAACACGCTGCTTGCCACTATCGCCTGCACCAGGCTCAGTCGCGCCACCGCCATCAGCCCGACGATGCCGCAGGCATATTCGACGACGATGCCGCCGCCGATCGCCGCCAGCAGCGCCGCCGCGAATACCGGCAGGCGGTTCAGCCGCTGCATCAACAATCCGGTGACGAAGGCCGCCGGCACGAAACCGATGAGAAAGCCGACCGAGGGGCCGAACAGCACGCCGAGGCCGCCGCGCCCGCCCGACAACAGCGGCGCCCCAAGCAGCACGACGAAGATGAACAACAGAACCGCGAGCGCGCCATGGCGCGGCCCGAGCACGATGCCCGCCAACATCACACCGAGCGTCTGCGCCGTGACCGGCACGCCGGCGGCGATCGGCAGCACCACGCCGGGCAGAAGCCCAAGCGCGGCAATGACGGCGGCAAGCAACGCGATGCGTACGAGGGCACGGGAATCCACGGGGCAAGTCTCCTATCGTTTGGCGGCACGGGGCGCGGCGGCGGCCGTGTCGAAGCCGCGCGCATCGAGCGCCTCGGCGACACGGTCGGCCAGTTGCAGGCTGTCGGCGAGGAAGGCGGCGACGAGGCGGACCGGCACGCGGCGCGAACTACGCGCCTTCCACGCCTCCTCGCGGGCGCGCCAGCGCGTCATCAGCACCGGCACGAAGCGCATGACCAGCGCCACCGCCAGCGCCATCTTGCGCGGGTTGACGCCAAGCGGCCGCAACAGCCTGAGCGGCGGCGCCAGCACCTCCATCAGCGCCGCCATCGTCGTGGTCATACTGACGAGGTCGGCGGCGAGCAGCAGGGCAAGCAGGCGCATCACGATCACCGCGCCGGCCTCGAAACCCTGCGACAGCACCTGCACGCCGCCGATCACCGCAAGCAGCGGCAGCAGCGGGCGCAGCAAACGCAGGCGCGCGACACCGAAGCGGCCGAAGCCAGCATAGATGGCGCCGATGGCGAGGAGCGCGGCGGCGAGAACCCGCCAATCGTCGACCGGCACCAGCGCCACGCTGAACAACGCCAGCGCCGCCAGCTTGAGGCCGGCAGGCACGCGATGCAGCCAGGTCTGGGGCGCGAGGCCGTCGGCGATCATGCGGATATTGCATCCTGCGCGGCGGCCACCGCATGCGCGCGGTAGGCTGGCAGCAGATCGGCCGGGCGGCCGTCGGCACGCACGCGGCCGGCTTCCAGCCAGATGACGCGCTCGAAATCCGCGACCAGATCGAGGTCATGGCTCGCCATCACGATCTGCTGCGGCAACGCCATGACACGGCGCGCCAGCGCCAGTTGCGTCGGCAGGTCGAGGCTCGAAAACGGCTCGTCCATCAACAGCACGGCGGGATCGGTGGCGAGCACCGCAAGCACGCAGACAAGCTGGCGCTGGCCGCCGGAGAGATCGTTGACGTTGCGCTCGGCCCAGCCGGCACAGCCGTGATGCTTAAGCAGTGCCAGCGCCTGGCGCCGCGCCTCGGCCGGCGCCACCCCGCGCTCGGTCAGGCCGAAAGCGACCTCCTCGCCGACCGTCGGAAAAATGAGCTGATGGTCCGGGTTCTGAAAGACAAAGCCGGCGACGCCCGGCACATCGCGGCGCCGCGCCGCCGTATCAAGCCCGGCCACGGTGACGCGGCCGCGCGACGGCTGAAGCAGGCCGTTGGCGAGCCGCAGCAGTGTGCTTTTGCCGGAGCCGTTATCGCCGATCAGCGCCACGCGGCGCTCGGTCAGCGACAGCTCCGGCAGCGACAGCACGACGCGCTCGCCGCGCCGGAACTCGACATCGTCGAACCGCACGCCGCCCCCGGCTGCGGCACCGGCAGCGGATTGCGGCGACCCGTTCCATCGTCGGAAAAGCGACCTGGTCCCCATCCGGGTTGGGTAGCGCATCACTGGGCGCAATGCCACTCCCGGATCGCGCCGGCCAGCGCTGCGGCGGCGGGGGGCGGTGGGGCGTGCTACCCCAGCGCGCGCAACTCGCGGCGCAGCACCTTGCCGGTTGCGGTCATCGGCAGGCTATCGGCGAACTGCACGAGGCGCGGGTATTCGTGCGCGGCGAGCTTGACCTTGACGAAATCCTGAATGTCGCGCGCCAACGTCTCGCTGCCGGTGAAGCCGGGGCGCAGCACGATCCATGCCTTGACCGCCTCGGTGCGGATCGGATCGGGCACGCCGACCACCGCGGCCATCGCCACCGCCGGATGGCGGATCAGCGTATCCTCGATCTCGGACGGGCCGATACGGTAGCCGGCCGAGGTGATGACATCGTCCTCGCGGCTCATATACCAGAAATAGCCGTCATCGTCGCGGCGGCCGAGATCGCCGGTGAGCAGAAAGTCGCCGGCGTATTTCTTCGCGGTCGCTTCGGGATTGCCCCAGTACTCCAGCATCATGCACGGGTTGGGGGCACGCACGCCGATGATGCCGGTTGTCCCGTTCGGCAGTTCGTTGCCCTTGTCATCGACGATACGCACGTCGAAGCCCGGCGTCGCCTTGCCCATCGAGCCGGGCAGGATCGGAAACAGCTTTGCATTGTTGCCGACGACGAGATTGCATTCGGTCTGGCCGTAGATTTCATGCGCCTCGACGCCGAACGTCGCGCGCACCCAGTCGAGCAGTTCGCCGCCGAGCGACTCGCCGCCGGTGAAGATGCTGCGCAGCCTGACGCCGTCATGCCTCACGTTGGCCTGCCGCATCAGTTTCAGCGCGGTCGGCGGCAGAAACACGTTGCGCACCTTGTGGTCGGCCATCAGTTGCATGGCCTCAACGGAATCGAACTTCTTGGCGCGATAGCCGACCATCGGCACGCCGTGATACCAAGCCGGAAACAGCGCATCGAACAGCCCGCCGATCCACGCCCAGTCCGCCGGCGTCCACATCACGTCGCCGGGCTTCGGAAAGAAGTCGTGCGCCATCTCGACATTCGGCAGATGGCCGAGCAGCACGCGGTGCGCATGCAGCGCACCCTTCGGGTTGCCGGTGGTGCCGGAGGTATAGATGATGATCGCCGGATCGTCGGCGCGGGTGGTGACGGTTTCGAAGTCCTCGGACGCGCCCTCGACCGCGTCCCAGAACGACACCGTCGCGACGTCGCCGGTGCCGATCACATAGATGCGCTGCAAGGCCGGCAGCCGGTCGCGGATGGCGGCAATCTTGGCGTAGCCGCCCACGTCGGTGACGACCGCCTTGGCGTTGGAGTTGGCCAGCCGGAACGCCAGCGCCTCCTCGCCGAACAGCGTGAACAGCGGCACCGACACCAGGCCGGCGCGGAACGCGGCGAGATGCGCGACCGGCAGTTCGACCGACTGCGACAGGAACACGCCGACCCGGTCGCCGCGTAACAGGCCGTCCTCGGTCAGCACATTGGCGAAGCGGCGCGACCACGCCTGCAACTCGTCGAAGGAGACTTTCTTAACGCCGCCATTTTCGTCGATGAAGGTCAGCGCCAGCTTGCCCGTACCGTCAGCATGACGATCGCAGGCAGCGGTTGCGATGTTGAAATGCTCCGGCACCTGCCAGCGAAAGTTACGGTAAAGGTCGTCGTAGTCGCTGGTCTCGGTGAGCATCGTGGATATCCCCGGTCTTACCTTACCCCGCTTGCGGGGAGAGGTCGAAGGCAAGCGTAGCGAAGCCTTCGGGTGAGGGGCAAGCACGACGAACGACGGACAACGCCCCTCACCCGTTCGCCTCAAAGCTCGCGACCTCTCCCCGCAAGTGGGGGCGAGGTTAAGGACAACTCATCCCGCCAGCGCCGCCTTCACCAGCGCGCTGGCCTTGCCGAAATCCATCCGGCCGGCGTACTGGCCACGCAGCACGCCGATCACCTTGCCCATGTCCTTCATGCCGCCGGCGCCGGTCCCGGCGATGGCCGCGGCGATCGCCGCCTTCACCTCCTCGTCCGACATCTGTTGCGGCAGGTAGCCCTCGATCACGGCGATCTCCGCCTGTTCCTGCGCCGCCAGCTCGGCGCGTCCGCCCTTCTCGTAGAGCGCGACCGACTCCTGCCGCTGCTTGATCATCTTCTGCAACAGTGCCAGCACCTCGGCGTCGCCGAGCGGCGGCTTGCCCTGCCCGCGCGCCTCGATGTCGGCGTTCTTGAGGGTGGAGTTGATCATCCGCAGCGTCGAGAGCCGGCGCTCGTCCCTGGCCTTCATGGCCTCTTTCACATGAGCGTTGATATCGTCGCGCAGCATCGTTCGAACTCCTCTGCCGGATCGTTCCGGTCCCATGGCGGGCTGTTGCGCCGTTGCTTTTGCACCTCCCGCCCCGCTTACGCAACGCCGCGCACGCGGCCCTCCCAATAGGGCGCGCGCAACGCCTTGCGGTCGATCTTGCCAAGCCCGGTGACGGGAATGTCGGCGACGACGTCGATCGTCTTCGGCGACCACGGCGCACCGCGCCGCGCCTTCACATGCGCCTGCAATTCGGCCACCGCGACTGCCGCGCCGTCCTTCAGTACGACGAAGGCCTTCACCGCCTCGCCCCATTTCGGGTCGGGCACGCCGATCACCGCCGCCGAGGCGACCGCCGGGTGCGCCATCAGCGCGTCCTCGACCTCGCGCGGATAGATATTGAAGCCGCCGGAGATGATCATGTCCTTGGTGCGATCGACGATGTAGAGATAGCCCTCGGCATCGGCCACCGCGACGTCGCCGGTGTGCAGCCAGCCGCCGCGCAGCGCCTCCGCATTGGCGTCGGGACGCTTCCAGTAGCCATCCATCACCAACGGCCCGCGCACGCAGATTTCGCCCGGCTCGCCGACCGCCACCTCGCGCATCTCGCTGTCGAACAGCTTGACATCGACCAGCGGGCTTGGCCGTCCGCACGAGCCGAGCCGCTCGGGGCGCGAAAGATCATGGTCGGCCTTGCGCAGCGAGGTGATGCATTGCGGCGCCTCGGTCTGGCCGTAGAGCTGCACGAACACGTTGCCGAAGATGGCGATTGCCTCGCGCAGCCGGTCCGGCGACATCGGCGCCGCGCCGTAGATGATCATGTCGAGCGAGGACAGGTCAAAGCGCGCGCGCAGTTCGTGCGCGTCGATCAGCGCATAGATCAGCGTCGGCACCAGGAATGTCGCAGTGATCTTTTCGTCGGCGCAAACGCGGCAGAACGTCTCGGCGTCAAAGCCTTGCGTCAGGCGGGTGTAGCCGCCGCGCAGCATCACCGGATAGATGGTGACGCCGGCGGCATGGCTGACCGGGGTCGCGGCGAGATAGCGGATGTCGGCCGGCCAGTCCCAGTCGGCGAACAGCAACAGCGTCATCGCCAGCATGGCGCGGTGCGGCAGCATCACGCCCTTGGAGCGGCCGGTGGTGCCGCCGGTATAGGCGAGCCAGGCGACGTCCCCGGCCGCGCCCTCGTCCTTGAGCGGCGCCGGCGTCGCGGCGCGAGCGGCGGCGAGAATGTCGAGCGCGCCCTCCGCTTCGCCGAACGCCATCAGGTGCTTCAGCCCCGGCACGCGCGCCTTGATGGCACGGCCGCGCGCGGCGAATTTGTCCGCATCGACGATCAGCGCGTCGATCTCGGCGTCCTCCACGATGAAAGCGTGGTCGTCCTCGGCCGCCATCGGGTGCAGCGGCGTGTAGCGCAAGCCCATGACCAGCCCGGCGCACATCGCCGCCCAGCTCTCGGCGCGATTGCCGGCGAGGATCGACAGCGCGTCGCCGCGCTTCAGGCCGGCCGCCTTGAAGGCGGCAATGAAGCGCGCCATCGCCTCGCCGAGTTCCCGGTAGCTCCAGAACGTCGTGCCGTCGCCGAGCGCCGGGCGGTCGGCGAAGCGCGTCACCGCACCGATGATCAGGCTGCCGGCGGTGCCGCCGGTATAAAGCTGGTCCATGGTCGCGCCTCCCTTTTTGCTTTTTGCCGCTTTTTTATCGGGTCAGGGTACCGGCCGCGCCAGCCCTGTCAAATCATGGGATATGCCGGTGAATTGGCCCCGATCAGCCTTTGACGCGGCGCAGCAACGGCGCTAAGGAATGGCTTTATGACAACCTCAGACAATTCTTCGCGCTGGCCGGATTTCAAGCCGACCGCGCTGCTCGTGCTGGCCGACGGAACCGTGCTGGAGGGCGCCGGCCTCGGCGCCGAAGGCGATGCGGTCGGCGAGGTCTGCTTCAACACCGCCATGACCGGCTATGAGGAAATCCTGACAGATCCCTCCTATGCCGGGCAGCTCGTCACCTTTACCTTCCCGCATATCGGCAATGTCGGCGCCAACGACGAAGATATCGAGACGGTGAACATGGCAGCGACGCCGGGCACCCGCGGCGTGATCCTGCGCGCCGCCGTCACCGAGCCGTCGAACTACCGCGCCACGCGCCATCTCGATCGCTGGCTCAAGGCGCGCGGCATCGTCGGCATGAGCGGCGTCGATACCCGTGCGCTCACCGCCTGCATCCGCAGCCAGGGCACGCCGAACGCGGTGATCGCCCATGCCGCCGACGGCGTGTTCGACCGCGCGGCGCTGGCCCGCAAGGCGCGCGAATGGCCGGGCCTGGTCGGCATGGACCTGGTGCCGATGGTGACGGCAGCGCAGCGCTACGACTGGGACGAGACGCCGTGGCGCTGGGGCGAGGGATTCGGCCGCCAGGAGGCGCCGCAATTCAACGTCGTCGCGGTCGATTACGGCATCAAGCGCAATATTCTGCGGCTGTTGGCCGGCGAAGGCTACAAGGTGACGGTGGTGCCGGCGACCGCCTCGGCCGAGGACATCCTCGCGCTCAACCCCGACGGCATCTTTCTGTCGAACGGGCCGGGCGATCCGGCCGAGACCGGCAAATATGCCGTGCCGGTGATCCGGAAGCTGATCGAGTCGGGCAAGCCGACCTTCGGCATCTGCCTCGGCCACCAGATGCTCGGGCTTGCCGTCGGCGGCCAGACCGTGAAGATGCATCAGGGCCACCATGGCGCCAACCATCCGGTGCAGGACAAGACCACCGGCAAGGTCGAGATCACCTCGATGAACCACGGTTTCGCGCTCGACGGCAAAAGCCTGCCCAAGGGCGTCACCGAAACCCACGTCTCGCTGTTCGACGGCTCCAATTGCGGGCTGAAGCTCGACGGCAAGCCGGTGTTCTCGGTGCAGTACCACCCCGAAGCCTCGCCGGGTCCGCGCGACTCCCACTACCTGTTCCGCCGCTTCACCGAACTGATGCGCGAGCACAAGCGGGCATAAGCGATGACGGGGCGGGAGCAGCCGATCTCATTCGGCCTGACGCCGCAGGACGTGCTGACCTCGATGAGCGGCCTCGACTTCCTGCGCCGGATGTTTGCGGGCGAGCTGCCGCACGCCACCATGATGGCGCAGGTCGGGTTGACCGGCGGCTCGGCCGAGCCGGGCCTCGTCGTGTTCACGGCGGTGCCGGGGCCGCAGCATTACAATCCGATCGGCAGCGTGCATGGCGGCTTCACCGCCACGCTGCTCGATTCGGCGATGGGCTGCGCGGTGCAGTCGATGCTGCCGCAGGGCAGCCTCTACACCACGCTGGAGTTCAAGATCACGCTGGTGCGGCCGGTCACAAAAGACACCGGCGAGGTGCGCGCCGAAGGCCGCGCGCTCAATGTCGGCCGCCGGGTCGGCCACGCTGAAGGCCGGCTCACCGATGCGGGCGGCCGCCTGCTGGCACACGGCACCTCCACCTGCCTGGTGTTCGAGGCGCCGAACGGCTGACCTCACCGCTTCCTGATCGCGAGGAAACAGGCCAGCGACGCCACGACGCAGCCAAGCCCGATGGCGAACACCGCGCGCGTCGGCATGACGTCGATGGCGGTCGCGAAGGCGAACGGCGCGGCCGCCTGCAACAGCGCCGCCGGCCGCGCGAGGCGGCCAAGCAGATGGCCGTAGCCCGTCGCGCCGAAGATATGCAGCGGCAGCGTGCCCCGCGCGATGGTGACGATGCCGTTGGCGCCGCCGAACAGGATTGAGAACAAGGCCGCCGACGGCACGCTGATGCCGGCCGCCGTCATCAGCAGGAACGCCGCCACCATCAGCGCGATCGCGAACCGCGCCACCCACAACGGATCGGTGCGGCCGGCGAAGATGAAGTCGCCGAGCCGCGCCACCACCTGTGACGGCCCGAACAGCGCGCCGATGATCACCACGGTGGTCGGGTCGATGCCGCCGCGCTCCAGCATCACCAGCAGGTTGGCGACCATGCCCGACAGCACGAAGGCATGCAGCGCGAAGCCCGCCGCCATCAAGATGAAGATGGTGCCGGCCGGCGAGACTCTTGCAGGGTCCGGCCGCACCCCGTCGGCGCTCTTCACCGGCGGGGCCAAGGGCGCGGCGATGCGCGGCAGGGCGAAAGCGTGCAGCGGCGCGATGACCAAAGCAAACACCGCGGCCAGCGCCAGATAGGTGCCGCGCCAGCCGAGCCATTCGATCAACAGATGCACGGCCGGCCAGCCGACCGTCGAGGCGAAGCCGCCGGCGAAGGTCACGAAGATAATCTGCCGCCGCGCCGAAGCGCCGAAAATGCGGCCAAGCGAGGTGAAGGCGGCATCGTAGAGCGTGGTGGACATCGCCACCCCGATCAGCAGCCAGCAGGCGAAATAAGCGAGCGGATGCGCGGCAACGCTGAGTGCCGCAAAGCCGGCAGCGCCGACCAGTGCGCCGGGCGCCATCACCGCATGGCCACCCCGCTTGTCGATCAGGCCGCACAGGCGCGGCGCCACCAGCCCGGAGGTGACGAGCGCCAGCGAGAAGCCGGCCATGCAGAACGCCAGCGACCAGCCACGCTCGGCGCCGAGATGCGGCAGGATCAGGACCGGCGAATAGATCAGTCCGCCCCAGGCAAGGATCTGCGTCAACGCCAGCACCGCCACCGCGCGCCCCGGCCCGAGCAGATAGCTTGTCAGCGCCGTCACGGCACCCGCCACACGCTCAAGCTCCCGGCGAAGGCCGTCGCGGAAGGACCAACATCAGGAGGGTCGGCGTCGTCACTCGGCAGACTGGCGCTGTCGGAGGCCGGCTCAGGGCTTTGGCGCGCAACGGACATAAACCATCGTTCCATAGCGGCTCGCGGCATCGCGGTCGATGAACCGCGTCACCAACACGCGCCCGTCGAATGAAACGATCTCGCGATCCTGCTCGCCGCCGGCGGGGCCGGCCGGGCCGATATAGTTCTTGCCGCTGGTGCTGCCCTTCAGCCGCAGTTCCTCCGGCGTGGCCTGGTCGGCCAGATGCATGACCACGCCGCCGTCACGGCCGGCACCGATTACATACGGGTTGCGGCACTGCGTTTTCGCGGCGGCCTCGGTGCGGCGGCGGTCGTCCGGCTTGGTGTAGGAGGCAAGGCCCCAGCTTCCGACCAGTTCGTCGGCGCGCACCGTCGCCGGAATTTCAGGCTCGACCGCCGGTTGACTCTCGGCGACCGGCGGCTGGCCGCCGGGACCAAAGGTGGTGGTGCAGGCGCCGAGCAATGCGCCGAGGGCCACAACCCCTGATAGCGCCCGAACCCGCGCGACGCATGGAACGAAGCGCGGGAGCGCTGACGAGATCGAGCTGAGCATAGGCAGATTTCCCCTTGGCAACAAATCTGGACCGCAATCGAGCGGCTGGCAAGCGCCAACCGCCAGGCCCGGCAGACGACAAAGCCGGCACGGGACCATCCCCTATAGCATCGGCCTTACGGTGATTTTAAGAGGCTGCCGACGAGGGGCTGCTTGACAGCGCCGGCCCCACACCATATCTCCGGGCCGCTTTAGCACTCTCGTGGCGCGACTGCCAACGTCGTCGCCATCGCCCGGACGGCAGCGGCCCTCATGCCGCGTGTCCTTAAGTTTCGCAAGCCCTCGTGACGACCCAACGGTAAGCAAGGAAACCCCATGTCCAAGTCGGAGTCCAAGTCGAAATTTCGCCCGCTTCACGACCGTGTCGTGGTCAAGCGGCTCAGCGCCGAGGAAAAGACCAAGGGCGGCATCATCATTCCCGACACCGCTCAGGAGAAGCCGTCGCAGGGCCAGGTGGTCGCCGTTGGCCCCGGCGGGCGCGACGAGGCCGGCAAGCTGACCCCGATCGACCTCAAGGTCGGCGACAAGGTGCTGTTCGGCAAGTGGTCGGGCACCGAGATCAAGCTCGACGGCGAGGAACTCCTGATCATGAAGGAGTCCGACATCATGGGCGTGCTGAGCTAAACCGCGCCTTCCACCGTCATGCCCGCGCTCGTCGCGGGCATCCACGTCTTCCTTCCCTTCGACAGATCAAGACGTGGATGGCCGGGACCATAGGCGAGCGAAGCGACGCTGTTCTTCGAACGGCTATGCCCGGCCATGATGAAAACAAACCATTTCAGGAGTAACCGATATGTCAGCCAAGGACGTTAAATTCGCCGGTGATGCGCGCGACCGCATGCTGCGCGGCGTCGACATTCTCGCCAACGCCGTCAAGGTCACGCTCGGGCCGAAGGGCCGCAACGTGGTGATCGACAAGTCGTTCGGCGCCCCGCGCATCACCAAGGACGGCGTCACCGTCGCCAAGGAAATCGAGCTTGAGGACAAGTTCGAGAACATGGGCGCGCAGATGCTGCGCGAGGTCGCTTCCAAGACCAACGACAAGGCCGGCGACGGCACCACCACCGCCACCGTGCTGGCGCAGGCCATCGTCAAGGAAGGCGCCAAGTCGGTGGCCGCCGGCATGAACCCGATGGATCTGAAGCGCGGCATCGACATCGCGGTCGCCGCCGTAATCAAGGACATCGAGAA
Organism: Xanthobacteraceae bacterium; assembly: GCA_049646625.1. Lineage (GTDB taxonomy): Bacteria > Pseudomonadota > Alphaproteobacteria > Rhizobiales > Xanthobacteraceae > PRO6. The sequence continues at coordinate 8,391 of JBARWE010000183.1, read as the reverse complement.
GCGCGCCAAGGCCGTCGCCTCCTCCGCCGAGGTGGCCCAGGTCGGCACCATCTCCGCCAACGGCGACGCCACCATCGGCAAGATGATCGCCCAGGCGATGCAGAAGGTCGGCAACGAGGGCGTCATCACCGTCGAGGAAGCCAAGTCGCTGGAAACCGACGTCGAGATCGTCGAGGGCATGAAGTTCGATCGCGGCTACCTGTCGCCGTACTTCATCACCAACGCCGAGAAGATGATCGCCGAACTCGAAGACGCCTATGTGCTGCTGCACGAGAAGAAGCTGTCGGGCCTGCAGGCGATGCTGCCGGTGCTCGAAGCCGTGGTGCAGTCGGGCCGTCCGCTCCTGATCATCGCCGAGGACGTCGAGGGCGAGGCGCTGGCCACGCTGGTGGTCAACCGCCTGCGCGGCGGCCTCAAGGTCGCGGCCGTCAAGGCACCGGGCTTCGGCGATCGCCGCAAGGCCATGCTTGAGGACATCGCGATCCTGACCGGCGGCCAGCTGATTTCTGAGGAACTCGGCATCAAGCTGGAAAACGTCACCATCCAGTCACTCGGCCGCGCCAAGAAGATCGTGATCGACAAGGAGAACACCACGATCGTCGGCGGCGCCGGCAAGAAGAAGGACATCGAAGCGCGTGTGCAGCAGATCAAGGCGCAGATCGAGGAGACCACCTCGGACTACGACCGCGAGAAGCTGCAGGAGCGCCTCGCCAAGCTCGCCGGCGGCGTCGCGGTGATCCGCGTCGGCGGCGCCACCGAGGTCGAGGTCAAGGAGAAGAAGGACCGCGTCGAGGACGCGCTCAACGCCACCCGCGCCGCGGTGCAGGAAGGCATCGTGCCGGGCGGCGGCGCGGCGCTGTTGCGCGCCAAGAAGGCGGTCGGCCGCATCAACAACGACAATGCCGACGTGCAGGCCGGCATCAACATCGTGCTCAAGGCGCTTGAGGCGCCGGTGCGGCAGATCGCCGACAACGCGGGTGTCGAAGGCTCGATCGTGGTCGGCAAGATCCTCGACAACAAGAGCGAGACGTTCGGCTTCGACGCCCAGAACGAGGATTATGTCGACCTCGTCGCCAAGGGCATCGTCGATCCGGCCAAGGTGGTGCGCACCGCACTGCAGGACGCGGCCTCCGTGTCCGGCCTCCTGATCACCACCGAGGCGATGGTGGCCGAACTGCCGAAGGAGCCGGCGCCGGCAATGCCGGCCGGCGGCGGCGGCATGGGCGGTATGGGCGGCATGGGATTCTGATCCCCGCCCGGTTGCGAATGAACGAAGGCCGCCTCCGGGCGGCCTTCTTTTTTGCCCGCCGCCCGCGGCCGCTTCTCATTTTGCCCGGATCGGGTAGGACTATCGCCGACCATGCCGCCATGGCCCGATTCGCTACGTCTGCCGGAGACACGCCCGATGCGCAAAGCCCTCGTCCTTGGCTGTCTGATCGCGTGGCCGGCGCTGGCCGCCGCGCAAGACGCCGAGACCCGCTACTTCACCTCGATCGACGGCCTGATGGACGGCAACGCCGACGTCATTCTGAAAGAGGTGCGCAGCGGCCGCGCCGTGACCGCGGCCGTGCTCGACGTCTGCTACCCGGCGGCCCCCGGCGCGCACCGCAACGAGCGCTTCGTTGTCGACCTGACGGCCAGCGGCCAGACGCTTGCCGGCAGCGGGCAGACGATCGGCGACAAGCTGCCGGTCACGGTCAAGCTGACCCGCAGGATGGTCGACGGCCGCTACGATTTCTCCGGCCAGATCAGCGTCGGCCAGACCGCGCTGCAGGTGAGTTCGACCGATAACGCCGACATGAGCGAGGCCGAATTCAAGGAAACGCGCAGCCCCGACAGCGAGATCGCCGCCAGCCCGCCGGACTTCACCGAGGTCTCGCCGGAGGCGATCGCGGTGCGCGTCCGGCTCGACGCGGTGCCGGCGTTCCTCGCCGGCCTGAAAGGACAGGACGTCGAGGTGGACTATGCGAGCCTCGTCGCCTCCTGCGACGAGTTGCGCGCCGGCGAGCAGGTGCTGGCGATGAGCGTCGATCCCGAGCGCGCGCCCACGCTGCTGGCTCGCCTGAAAAGCGCGCCGGGGGTGGTGGCGAGCGGCTGGACCAGCGGCCGCTTCGACCTCGAACGTACCATCCGCTTCGCCGAGGAGGGCTGGCGGACGGGCGAACGCATCGATCGCGCCCGGATCGCCACCACGGTCGCCGACACGCTGAAGCGTGCGCTCAAGGCGCAGACCGCCACCACCACTTGGAACGAAGCGCTCGGGCGAATGAGCGTCACGCTGAAGCGGGACAATCCGATCGTTGCCGGCCTCGGCCTGACCGAAACGCTCACGGCCACCGTGATCGTGGCTCCCGACCGGCCGGCCAATGCGCGCCACCTGCTGTTGTGGATCGAGCGGTTTTCATCGCTCACCAGCGACGAAGCAACCCCTGCCTTGCGCCTTGCCGAAACCCAAAACCTCGACGAGGAAGGCGCCGCCCCGATCGACGACGGCGGCAGCCTCGATGCGCTGGCGACCGCCTTCAAGGCGCAGCGCTGGGACATCGAGCGCGAGGCGTGGAAGTAGCGGGCAAAGCCTGCGTCGGCGGCATGCCACGGTGGCAGCCGCGCGGTTTGACAAGCGGGCGTCGGGCATGAATGCTGGCGCCACGCTAACGCGCGAAAACTCCATGCGCCGCGCCTCGCGTCGTCGCGTGGGCGGCAACACGACCAGACCGGACAGCAAGCCCGCGCCCGATCCGAGCGGACCGCGGCGCCGGACATTCGAGGATACCCGATGAGCAAGTTCACCGCCGCCGTCGTGCAGACGGCTTCCGTCGCTTTCGACCCCGACGCCACCATCGCCAAGGTCGACGTCTTCACCAAACAGGCGGCGGACAAGGGCGCCACGTTCGTCGTGTTCCCGGAAGCCTTCGTCGGCGGCTACCCCAAGGGCCTCGACTTCGGCGTCCGTGTCGGGGTGCGCACCGCGGCCGGACGCGACACCTTCCGCATCTATTACGACGGCGCTATCGACGTGCCCGGCCCGCACACCCGGCGCCTCGGCGAAATCGCGGCAAGCCACGGCGTCCATCTCGTGATCGGCGTGATCGAGCGCGACGGCGGCACGCTGTACTGCACGGTGCTGTTCTTCGCCCCCGACGGCAACCTGCTCGGCAAGCACCGCAAGCTGATGCCGACCGCCTCCGAACGCCTGATCTGGGGCTATGGCGACGGCTCGACGCTGCCGGCCTTCGACACGCCGCTCGGCAAGGTCGGCGCGGTGATCTGCTGGGAAAACTACATGCCGATGCTGCGCATGACGATGTACGCCAAGGGCGTCTCGCTCTATTGCACGCCGACCGCCGACAGCCGCGAGACCTGGCTGCCGACGATCCGCCACATCGCGCTGGAGGGCCGCTGCTTCGTATTCTCCGCCTGCCAGTTCACGCGCCGCAGCGACTACCCGGCCGACTATCCGATCGACGGCGACGTTGCGCCCGACGCCATCCTGATGAACGGCGGAAGCTGCATCATCAATCCGCTCGGCGAACTCCTCACCGAACGGGTGTTCGACCGCGACGCCGTGCTGACCGCCGAGATCGACATGGACGAGATCGCCCGCGGCAAGTTCGATTTCGACGTCGCCGGCCATTATGCCCGGCCGGACGTGTTCCGCCTGGTCGTCAACGACGCCGCGCAGCCGCCGATGCAGAACTCCACCGCGATGTTCGGGCTGAACGCGCAACTGCCGGGCTGACCGGTCAGGCCTTCCCGAAAACATCAAGGGCGGCGGCGCGATCCGCCGCCCTCCGCGTTTGCCGGGCACCTCCTGGTCGCCTCGGGAGGACCTATTTCAGGTTCTGCATCGCGGTCAGATCGACGGACAATTTGGCGATGCCGGCGGCGCCGCACCAGCGCGAGCCGGGGAACGGCGCGACGCTGTTGGCCGGCGTCGGATAGCCGAAGTCGGTGGTGGTGTGATCGCCGGTGAAGGCATTGCAGTCGCCGCGCGACAGGCTGGTGTCGGAATAGCGGAAATCGAGCGTGAACACCTTGTAGGTGAAGCCGATGCCGACGTTCCAGGTGCCATAGTCCTTGAACTTGACGTTGCCATAGAACGCATCCGACGTGCCGAGCCACTGGTAGCCGTATTCGCCGGACAGATAGGCGCCGACCCCGCTGTCGCCGAACCATGCCGACGGCGCGGTGAACTTGGCGGTGCCGGAGGCGTAGGTGCCGCTGGCGCCAGAGTTCAGGAACGAGGGCGAGTAGTAGACGTTGGCGCCGAGCGCCACCGCGTCGTTCACCGTCCACGTCACCTTGCCGTAGAACTCATAGAACGACAGGTCGCTCTTGATGATGTTGCCGTTGAGCGGCAGGTTGCCGTTGGCAAGGCACTGGTTCGAGAAGCCCGGCTGGCCGGGCAGTGCCGCGGCGTTGAAGCACTGGCCGCCCGGATAGAGATAGCCGAACACGCCGAAGTCGAAGGCGAGCGCGCCGAAGGTCGGACGGATACCGCCATAGACATCGACCTCCGCGGCCGCGCGGTTCGGGAACGAGATGCTGGCCGCGCCGGCGCCGATATAGAGTTGCAGCTCGGGCGTCACGTTATAGCGCGGCTCGAAATAGGCACTAACCGACGGCTGCCGGTTCGACTGGGCAATGCCGCGAAAACGGTAGTCGCTGGTGATCGCCGCGCCGAAGGCGAAATCCCACGGTGAGACGTAACCCGGCGCCGGCGGCGGCGCCTTGGTATGAAGCGGCAGGTCGGCTGCGAAGGCCGGCGTCGCCGCCGCCAATGTCACCACCAGAAAGAAGATTCTCTTCATATGAACCCCCGTCACTTGGCGTGGCAGACCGGCCACGTCCATTTTTGCAGGTCAGGGGGCCAGTCTGGGCGCGGGGCGCCGCGGCCGGAAAGCAAAAGACTTCGGCAATTGCTGCCTCTTTAGGCGGTCGCTGGCATCGGCCACGCAATCCGTCCACACTGTTGCATCCGCGTCACAGCGCAAGAGACGGGGCGCGGTACAGCGGCCGCCGCGCCGAATGCAATACGACCAAAGTTTTCGGCGGCGTTCGGTGAAAGTTCCGCCTCGTGCGCTGGACTCCGGCACAGCCCGCGCCCTGTAATCGTTGCAATAAGAAATACGTCAACTGGACAGAATGTCGTGATTGGCGGAATGGCAGGATCAGCGTTGTACTTTGCGGCAGCCATGCTGGCTGCCGGCAACGGCCGCGCCGGCACCATGCCGCTGCCGATCGACCTGCGGCCCGACACGCTCCCCGACACGCTCAATGGCGGCGCCCATCCCGAACGGTTTCTGTTCTTCGCCGGCACCGACCTGTGGCGCAACGGCGGCACCCTCTACGGCGGCATGCTGTGGTCGCCGCACGGCATCGCCCGCGACGGGCTGACCTTCAAGCTGCTCTATGCCGGCGGCGTCTACCGCTACCGCAGCGGCACGGCGCTGGTGCTCGGCGCGTATGACACGGTCGCGCTGATGCCGGGCTTTCATGTCAGCCGAGGCCGCTTGTTCGCGACCGTCTATGGCGGCCCCGACCTGCAATATCACCGCACGCTGCCGACCGACCCCGGCAACCGCCTGAACGGCGGCCACATCGGCCTGCGCGTCGGCGCCGACCTGTGGTGGCAGCCGCTCAAGCACTGGATGGTGATGGCGTCGCTGTCGGCCTCGACCGCCAGCAACAGCTACGGCGTCCGTCTCGCCACCGGCTGGCGCCTGATGGAGCGGTTCTGGGCCGGCCCGGAAATCGAAGTGTCGGGCGACGGACTGTATCGCCAGGTTCGCTTCGGCGTGCACATCACCGCGCTGCGCTTCTGGTTCGGCGAATGGACGCTCAACGCCGGCTATGTCCGTGACAGCGACCACCGCGACGGCCTCTATGGCCGCCTCGGCTTTCTGATCCGCCGCTGAGGCGCAGGCCCCACCCCTCCCGCAGCGAAAGGGCGTTCACGCCCGTCTTCGACGGGCTATGCGGGGGAGGAATAAAGGAAGGGGCCGCCAAGACGTGAAATGCTGCAAGACGTGGATGCCCGGCATGAAGCCGGGCATGACGTATGAAGCTCACTCCAAAGCGTTTTCAAGCGAAGCATGCCCTCGGGCTTGACCCGGGGGTGGGCACCAGTTCGCGTTAAGAAAACGCGCGTTAAAACAAAATCCAAGAACTCCGCTTCTGATTCCATCGAGAGGCGGAAAGCCCTAGGCAAACGCCCGGGCGAGGCCCGGGCGTCGAAGGCGGTGCGATGCCTGGCAAACCGGCGTCAGGTCTCGCTGATGCCGGAGCCGAAATCGCCGAAGCTCGACACCGGCGTCTCCGGCGCGGCAGCCGGCTCGGATACTGGGGCGGGCGCACGGCGCGGCGCGGCACGCTTGCGGGCGGCCTTTTTCGGCGCGGCCTTCCTGGCCGTCTTGCGGGGCGCCGCCTTGCGCGCGGGGCGCGCCTTGCGGGACGCCTTGCCGGCCTTCTTGGTCGCTTTTTTGGCGGACTTCTTGGCCGTCTTCTTCACGGCTTTCTTCGCCGTTTTCCTGGCCGCTTTCTTGACCGTTTTCTTGGCCGTTTTCTTCGCGGCCTTCCGCGTGGTCTTCTTTACTGCCTTCCTGGCGGACTTCTTTACCGCCTTCTTGGCGGTTTTCCGGGCTGCCTTGCGGACGGTCTTCTTGGCCGTCTTTGTCGTCGCCTTTTTCGCTACCTTGCGCTTTTTGCTCTTTGTCGCCTTAGCCATCGTGGTCCTCCAGTTGCCGCTGTGTTCACAACGCGGGGGGCTCCAGAACGATCAATTGACCTGTGGGCGTGGGCCGCCGGTCGCCCAGTCGAGAAGTTCAATCGTGTGCACCACGGGGACGTCGATCCCGCCGGCAATCTGCACCAGGCAGCCGATGTTTCCGGCTGCGATCATGTCCGGCTTGACCGTTGCGATGTTGGCGACCTTGCGATCGCGCAATCTTTGCGCAAGGGCGGGCTGCATGATGTTGTACGTTCCTGCCGAGCCGCAACACAAATGACTCTCCGGGATATCTTTCACCACGAATCCGCACTTGGAAAGCAATTCTTTTGGCGCCTGTGTGATTTTCTGTCCATGCTGCAAAGAACAGGCGGCGTGATAGGCAACGACGAGGCCGCTCGGCTCGGCCGCGACGTGCAGGTCGAGGCCGACAAGATACTCGGTGATGTCCTTGGCCAGCGCCGAGACGCGCGCCGCCTTAGCGGCGTAAGCGGCATCCTCGCGCAGCATGTAGCCGTAGTCCTTGATCACCGTGCCGCAGCCCGAGGTGGTGATGAGAACGGCGTCAAGGCCGCCGCGATCGGCCTCCGTACACCAGGCGTCGATATTGGCGCGGGCCGAGGCCAGCGCCTCCTGCTCGCGGCCCATGTGGTGGGTCAGCGCGCCGCAGCACTGTTCGTCACGCACCAGCACCACCTCGATGCCGTGGCGGGTCAGCAGGCGGATCGCGGCGGCGTTGATGCCGGGGTCGAGCACGCTCTGGGCACAGCCCTGCAACAGCGCGACGCGGCCGCGCCGCTCGCCTTGCGCGGCAAACACGCTGCCGCCGGCGGCGCCCGGTGGCGGCAAGCTTTTCGGCGCCAGCGCCAGCATTGCCCGCAGCCGGCGCGTCAGCGTCGGCACGTTTGGATCGCCGGAGACGGGAATGAAGGTAGCGAACGGGCGCGCCAGCCGCGCCAGCCGCATCGCCCAGCGAAACAGCGTCGGATTCGGCAGCACCCTGGCCAGCACCGCGCGCAGCGCCCGCTCGCTCCACGGCCGTTCGTAGTCACGCTCGATGCGGGCACGGGCCTGATCGACCAGATGCATGTAATGCACCCCGGACGGACAGGTGGTCATGCAGGCCAGGCACGACAGGCAGCGGTCGATATGCTTGACCACCTCCGGCGTCGGCTTCTGGTCTTTCTCCAGCATCTCCTTCATCAGGTAGATGCGGCCGCGCGGGCTATCGAGTTCGTCGCCGAGCAGCACATAGGTCGGGCAGGTCGCGGTGCAGAAACCGCAATGCACACAGGCGCGGAGAATCTTGTCGGCCTCGGCGATGTCGGGGTCGGCGAGTTGTTGCGGAGTGAATTCGGTCTTCATGAGACGCCTTCCCGCGCCATGCGGCCACGGTTGAGGATATGCTTGGGATCGAAACCGGCCTTGATGCGCTGGCTCAGCGCCGCGACGCCGGCGGCTTGCGGATGAAACACCGCGACCGCCGTGCGCGCCGCTTCGGAAGCGCGCACCAGCATGGCATGGCCCTGCGCAGCCTCGACCGAGGCGCGCAAGCCGGCCGCCTCATCGGCGGTGTCGGAGCGCGGCGGCAGCGCCGCCCAGATCAGGCCACCGCCCCAGTCATACGTCACCAGCGCCTCGTGCTCGCGCGCGAGCCGGGCGCC
>JBARWE010000182.1:0-7800 GCA_049646625.1 Xanthobacteraceae bacterium | reverse complement strand
GCGGCACACCAGGCGCGTTGGGGTTGGCGGCCGGATCGAAGGCGTCGCCCCGGCCGGGACCACGCCCGGCGACGTCGGCGGAGGGCGAATAGACCGTGGCCGGAGGCTGGCCGCTATCGAGCGGCGGCAACGCGGCCGCAGGCGGCAACACCGGCTGGCTGGCCGGCCCGGCCGGAGGCGTGGCACTTCCGGGTGCCCCCTGCCCGCCGGAAAGCTGGCGCAACTGCTGCTCAAGCATGCGATTGCGGTGCTCCAGCTCCTCGTTCTGCCCGGTGAGCTGGCGCAGCCGCTGTTCGAGCTGCTCGATGCGAAGATACGGATCGACCTCGCCAGTCTGCGCCAGCGCGCCGCCGGCGACCGCCAGCATCACCACGGCCGCCGCGCCCGCTCCAAACATCTTTGACACTGTCACCGCCATGACCAATCGACAAACACCAATCGACAAACACCAACCGACAAACACCAATCGACACACCGAACATGGACCCCGATGGCGCCACCGGATGAGCATGGAACGCGCCGAAAATGTGGCCCGTTCCCGCGATCGGGGCACCCGGCGCCGATTTCTTCTTTTCACTTTATCACGACCGCGCCCGCAACGCGAAAAGGCCGGCGCCAGGGCGGCGCCGGCCAAACCATCCAGCCATTCGCACGCCTTCAGGAGGAGGCGTTGAGCACGGTGACGGCGCGACGGTTCTGCGACCAGCAGGAAATGTCGTTGCAGACCGCGACCGGCCGCTCCTTGCCGTAGGAAATGGTGCGCATCCGCTGCGGGTTGATGCCGCGCGAGGCGAGATAGTTGCGCACCGTCTGGGCGCGCCGCGCGCCAAGCGCGATGTTGTATTCGCGGGTGCCGCGCTCGTCGGCATGCCCTTCGACGGTGAAGCTGTACTGGCCGTACATCTGCAGCCACTGCACCTGCTTGTCGAGCGTCGCCATCGCCTGCGGCGTCAGATCGCTCTGGTCGCTCTCGAAGAACACCCGGTCGCCGACATTGACGACGAAGTCCTGCTGGCTGCCCGGCGTCGCCGCCCCGGCCACGCCATCCGCACCGACACCCGTCTTGTTGGCGCAAGCGCCGAGCGACAGCGCCGCCACCAGCACCATAGCCAGCTTCAAACCCCGCATCATCCGCATCTCGATAGCCATTCCCGGAGCCTCCGCGCTCGCGTTGTCTCGTCTTCGGCCCGGTCTAGCGCGCCTTGGTTAAACGAACGTTCCGTCAACCTTGATGGGAGGTTGCCGAAACCGTTCAAATGCGTGCGCGGGGGCGAAAGCGATCGCGATGGTTAATGCTGAGGAAATATGGCGTCAGGGTGGAGCCACGCCGCTGCAAAGCGGCAGCCGCCGCATTTCCGGGGAAATAGCGCTGATCGGCGGCACTTTCCGACTCACCGTGGGATTTCGGGCACAGCCGCGGGCGGACGGCGGGCGGCTACCAGGCCACGGTCGCCCGCTCGACCTGGCCGAAGCCGGGGCCGACCAGCGAGGCATGCTGGCCAAGCCGGCGCTCGAACAGCATCCGCCGCTCGAACAGGCTGGAGCGGAACACCGGGTAACGGGAATAGACCCTCTCACGCATGCGCGGATAGTCGACCGCCATCAGGCAGATCGGCTTGGTGAGGCCGGGATAGACGCGCGGCTCGCCGAGCGCCTCATGCATGAACACCCGCCGATAGAACGCCCGGTGCTCGGCCCGCACCGACGCCAGGCCGAGATCGGCGTCGAAATAACTGCACGCGACATAGGCAAGCCGCAGCGTCAGGTAGGGCAACTCGGGAAATCGCGCGGCGCGCTCCGGCTCGGCGACGAAGCGCGTCGGGTCCACCATCACCTTGTGCGCGGCCAGCGCCGGCTTGAGCAGATCAGGAAAAACCTCGGTCGATGGCGTCTCCGGCTGGCCGGGAAACGAAACGCTGATGCGCAGCGAACTGGCCAGCATGCCGTCGAAGTAAACTCCGAACGTCCATGAATTCGGCAGATTGTCGAACCGGTCGGAAATCGATTGCGCGGGGTTGGGATCGATCGTGCCTTCGCGCAGATAGGCGCGATAGCGCAGGCGATAGATTTCTTCCTTGTCCTGTGGCGTTTCGACCAGTCGATAATCGGTCCTGTCAAGCAACTCGAGCGCGCGGCCGCCGATCGACTGCGGCGACTGTTGGACAGGACTCATCGGACTCTCCAGGTCACGCAACTGACACGCACGGCTGCTTTACCCATGCAAGCCTCAACAACGTTAACGGATCGCTAACGCGATCACAAAGAAGTCGCGATATTAACCTTAACCGCGCGCGCACCGGCGACCGGCGGAAGCCTTCGAACATGCGACAGCATCAGGCGAATGAACGTGAGCTTTTCGCCGGCAGGCCGGGTGCGGCTTCGTGGCGGCCATGCGAGGCATTGAGCAGCTTGCGGATCTGCAACGCCGGGACCGGCGGGCTGAACAGAAACCCTTGCGCCTCGGTCACAGTGCCCTCGGCGGTGATCAGTTCAAGCTGGCGACTCGTCTCGATGCCCTCGACCACCACCGACATGCCGAGTTCGGCGCTGAGCCGCGCCACGCCGCGCAACAACGTCAGCGCCCGATCGCTGTTGATGTCCTCAAGGAAGGAGCGATCGATCTTGACCTTGTCGAGCGGGAAGTTGTGCAGATAACTAAGGCTCGAATAGCCGGTGCCGAAATCGTCGAGCGAAATCCGCACCCCGGCATTGACCAGCTTGACCAGCACGTCGTGGACCCACTCGGTGTTGCGCAGCAACGCCGACTCGGTGATTTCGATTTCAAGGCGATTGGCCGGCAGCCCCGAGACCTCAAGCGCGTAGCGCACCTCGGTCAGGATGTCGCGCTGATGAAACTGGTGCGAGGAGAAGTTGACGGCGACGCGCACGTTGTCCGGCCACTTCATGCATTCCATGCACGCCTTGCGCAAAATCCAGCGGCCGAGATCGAGGATCAGCCCGATTTCCTCGGCGACCGGGATAATCTCGCCGGGCGAGACCACGCCACGCTCGGGATGGGTCCAGCGCAACAGCGCTTCGCAGGTCGAAATCCGGCCCGACTTGAGATTGACCAGCGGCTGGAAGTGCAGCTCGAACTCCTCGTGCGCCAGCGCATGGCGCAGGTCCAGTTCCAGCGTCCGGCGCGCCTCCATGGTCTGCGCCATTTCCTCGCGGAAGAAGCAGAAGGTGCCGCGGCCGAGCGCCTTGGCGCGGTAGAGCGCCATGTCGGCGTTCTTGAGCAGCGTGTCGGCGCTGCGGTCGGACGGCGCCGTCATGACGATGCCGATGCTGGCGCCGATCTCCACCAGATGGTGATCGATCTGGTAGCGTTCGCTCAGGCGCTCGACGATGCGGCGGGCAAGATCGGCGGCGTCGTCCTTCGATGTCACGCCGCGCTGGAACACCACGAACTCGTCGCCGCCGAAGCGGGCAACGAAGTCGTCGCGGCGCAGGATTTCACGCAGCCGTTCGGCCACCATGCAGAGCAACAGATCGCCGGTCGGATGGCCGAGCGTATCGTTGACCTGCTTGAACTGATCGAGGTCGATGAACAACAGCGCCGATTGCGGCATCGGCTCGTCCGCGGCCAACAACAGCCGCTCGATCTCGTCGCGGAAACTGACCCGGTTGGGCAGTCCGGTCAGTTCGTCGAAGCGCGCCATATGACTGATCCGCGCCTCCGCGTTGCGGCGTTCGGTCACATCCTCGACCAGCACCACGACGCCGCCTTCCGGCATCGGCTCGAACGTCCATGACAGGGCGCGCTCGTCGCCGCCGGCGGCGGCCAGCAGCGTCACGGTCTCGGCTTTGCGCGTCTCCTCGACATTGGCGACCAGCGCGGCCGCATCGGTTGCCGGGATCGTGCCGATCGCCACGCCCGCAGCGATCACGTCGCGCGCGGCCGCCTTGCCGCCCACCAGGTCGGCGCCAAGGCCGAGCATCTCCCCGAGCCGCTGGTTCATCACCGCCAGGCGCCCCTCGGTGTCGAACATGCACAGCCCCAGCGGCATGTTGTTCAGCGCGGTATCGAAGCGATGGGCGATTTCGGATTCGCGCTCGCTCGCGGTCAGGGCGGTCACGAAAATCTCGTACAGGCTGAGATTGATGTATTTCAGCCCGAGGAAGAAACACACCAGCAGCACCGACAGCCCAATGTAATAGGGGTCGCCGTGCATGGCGAGCGCCAGCGACATCTGCCCGCACGCCACCAGCATGTGCCATTGCACGATCTTCGGCCGGCCGTAGTTGCGCCCGGCACCGGCCGCGACGTAGCCGATGGTCACCGCAAGGCACAGCATGTGGGCGACCGCGTCGTCGCTCGACAGGATGACGATCAGGCACCACAGCCCGAGCGAGGCGGCATGCAGCATCACGCCGATCGCGTAGCGTTTTTCCAGCCGCGCCGCCTCCGCCGGCGTCAGCGGCCGGGTGCGGCGATGGTAGGCGCGAATCTCCAGCGCGCGAACGCCGCCGGCGACGATGATCAGCACCACGCAGGGCCAGATCAGCGGATTGCCGGTACGAATAGCGGTCATCAGCGCCGCGGCGGCGGCGCAGGCCACGCCCATGAACATCGAGCCGCCGTTCTGAAACAGCGAATCGACCAGCGCCGTATAAATCGACGGCGATAGCGTGGTGTGGGTTTTCGACCGGTCGGAAGCCTCTAGCGGCATGTCGGGGTTACTGTCCGGGTCTGCATGCGGGTTCTGGTTCATATCCACATCGAATGAAGTCTTTCTGATCGAAGATCGTTAGCAAGAGGTTGGCATGGTCCGTCCAAATGGACACTTTGACCGCCGGCCGGGAGCGAACAGCCGACCCTGCCGCGCCGCCTCCCCCAGCTTGGCCACGAAAGCGCCCGATGGGTTAACGCAAAGCCCAGCCCGTCCGACTTTGTTCCTCTCGGCACCCGCGGGTCGCGGCGCTTCATGCGGCCGGCACGCCATGCAGCGGCTGCGTGGGCGGGCTTCCCGTCGGGAACGGCAATTTCGCTGGCGCGGCACGCCCGCGCCCGCTAAGCCGACGCCATGGACAGACAACCGGATACGACCCCGATCCCGCCGCAGGCCCTGCACTATCCGTTCGAGACCCCGCCCGCCCCCGATCAGGCGATCGAGGTGGCGCCGGGCGTCGTCTGGGTCCGGCTCAAGCTGCCGTTCCGGCTCAACCATGTGAACGTCTATCTGCTGCGCGACGGCGACGGCTGGACGCTGATCGACGCCGGCTTCGGCAACGAGGACACCGTTGCGGCGTGGACGGCGCTGTTCGAGGGCGTGCTGAAGGGATTTCACATCACCCGCCTGATCGTCACCCATTCGCACCCCGACCATGTCGGGCTGGCCGGCTGGCTGGTCGAACGGTTCGGCTGCACGTTCGCGATGTCGCAGGTCGAATATCTGCAAAGCGTCTATTTCCAGAACCGCGGCACCGAGGACCGCAAGGAGGCGAGCCGCCGCTTCTTCCGCCGCCACGGCATGGACGAGGCGATCACCGAACAGTTGCTCGGACGCGGGCAAGACTATCTGAAGCGGGTCTCGAGCCTGCCGGCATCGTTTTCCCGCCTGACCCACGGCGGCGAACTCGTGATCGGCACCCGCCGCTTCAAGGTGATCACCGGCGGCGGCCACTCACTCGACCAGGTGATGCTCTATTGCGCCGCCGACAAGCTGTTTCTGTCGGCCGACCAGGTGTTGAGCAAGATTTCGCCCAACGTCAGCGTATGGGCGGTGGAACCGAACCAGAACTCGCTTGGCGAATATCTCGCTTCGCTCGCCAGCCTCACCACTACCCTGCCTTATGACGTGCTGGTGCTGCCCGGCCACGGCATCCCGTTCTACGGCCTCAAGACCCGTATCAAGCAACTGGCCGACCACCACGAGGACCGTTGCGAACTGATCGCCGCCGCCTGCAGGCAATCGCCCAGGACCGCGGCCGAGCTGGTCCCGGTGGTGTTCTCCAAGCACGTCCTCGACGCCCACCAGACCGGCTTTGCTGCCGGCGAGCTGATCGCGCACGTCAACTACATGTTGGTGGAAGGCCGCCTGTTGGCACGCGAGCAGCCCGACGGCGTGGTCCGGTTCACGGCGCTGTAAAGCGGACCGACCGGCACGAAGTTGCGCCAGCGCAAAGATCGGCGGGGCTGCCCCGCCCTACTGTTGCGTTTGCTCAACCCTTTGTAATAATGGCCTTTTCCAACCCGCCCCGGCTAACGAGCGGCGCGATTGCGGCAAAACCGGCAATCGTCATGCCCCTTTTGGCCTCGACAGCAAAGCTGGAAAAGCTCTAAAAGATAGCGGAGGGACGACGTTCATGTTCTGCGCCCTGCTTCGAGTTTGGCTATGACCCACGATCAGTTTTTCCGCGATGCGCTCGACCGCCTGCACGAGGAACGGCGCTACCGGGTGTTCGCCGATCTCGAACGCATTGCTGGCCGGTTTCCCTACGCCACCTGGCACGCCCCCGAGGGGCCGCGCGACGTGGTGATCTGGTGTTCCAACGACTATCTCGGCATGGGCCAGCACCCCAAGGTGGTCGGCGCCATGGTCGAGACCGCCACCCGCGTCGGCACCGGCGCCGGCGGCACCCGCAACATCGCCGGCAACCACCACGTTCTCACCGCGCTGGAGCGGGAACTGGCCGACCTGCACGGCAAGGAAGCAGCGCTGGTGTTCACCTCCGGCTACGTCTCCAACCAGACCGGCATCTCGACGCTCGCCAAGCTGATGCCGGACTGCCTGATCCTGTCCGACGCGCTCAACCACAACTCGATGATCGAGGGCGTGCGCCAATCCGGCTGCGAGCGCGTCATCTTCCGCCACAACGACGCCGCCCATCTCGAAGACCTGCTGCGCGCCGCCGACCCGGCGCGGCCCAAGCTGATTGTCTGCGAAAGCCTGTACTCGATGGACGGCGACGTCGCGCCGCTCGCCACCTTCTGCGACCTGGCGGAGCGTTACAACGCCATGACCTATGTTGACGAGGTGCACGCGGTCGGCATGTACGGCCCACGCGGCGGCGGCATCGCCGAGCGCGACGGCGTGATGGACCGGATCGACGTGATCGAAGGCACGCTGGCCAAGGCGTTCGGCTGCCTCGGCGGCTACATCACCGGCCGCGCCCATGTGATCGACGCGGTGCGCTCCTACGCGCCGGGCTTCATCTTCACCACCTCGCTGCCGCCGCCGGTGTGCGCCGCCGCCACCGCCGCCATCCGCCACCTCAAGACCTCGCAGACCGAGCGCGACCGCCACCAGGATCGCGCCGCGCGGGTCAAGACGATCCTCTCCGCCGTCGGGCTGCCGGTGATGGTGAGCGACACCCATATCGTGCCGGTGTTCGTCGGCGACCCGGAACGCTGCAAGCGCGCCTGCGACCTGCTGCTCAAGGATCACGGCATCTACATCCAGCCGATCAACTATCCGACCGTGCCACGCGGCGCCGAGCGGCTGCGCATCACGCCCTCGCCGTTCCACGACGACGCGCTGATCGACCGGCTCGCCGCGGCGCTGGTGCAGGTGTGGACCGACCTCGATCTCCCGCTTGGTGCCCGAGCGATGGCGGCGGAATAACCGCCGTCCCTCAGCCATCCACGGTCTGGCAGCCGCCGACCCGGCCGGCCCCGGGCGAGGCCAGCACGACCCGCATCAGGTCGGCGGTGTTGCGCGCGCCCAGCTTGTCCATGATGCGGGCGCGATGCACCTCGACGGTACGCGGACTGATGCCGAGCCGCCGCGCCGCCTGCTTGTTCGAGGCGCCGCGCACGATCTCGGCCAGCACCTCGCATTCGCGCCGCGTCAGCCG
>JBARWE010000181.1:0-17983 GCA_049646625.1 Xanthobacteraceae bacterium | reverse complement strand
CGACCGTGATGCGCGCCGGGGCCGGCACCATCACCCGCGCGGGCTTTGCCGTCGACTACCTTGAAGTGCGCCACGCCGCGACGCTGGCGCCGGTCAAGTCGATCAAGGACGGCCCGCTGCGGCTGCTGGTCGCCGCGCGGCTCGGCGCCACGCGGCTGATCGACAACATCAGGGTATAATCAGACCCCGGCGCAAAACCGGCTCAGCGATGGCGGTGATGCGGGTGCGCCGCGCCGCGATGATGCTGGTGGTGATGGCGCGCGTGCATCGCATGGCCGCGATGGGCATGGCGGGCAACGCCGTGGCGACGGCTGTGCGCGCGCGGCCGGTAGCTGACGATCGCCGGGCCGTGCCAGGCCGGCGCGCCGGCATAATAGTGATGCATCGCGTTGGCGTAAGGACCGCCGCGATAGCTGTAGCCGTAGCTCGTGCCGTAATTATAGTGGCCATGGTAACGGCTGCGCACGGCGCGCTGCTGATAGGTCGGCAGCGGCGCGAACAACCCCGGCCCGGTCAGGGTCGGCCCCTGATTGACGTGGTAGTATTGCGGCGGCGCGTACCAGCGCGGCACCGGAATCGTCG
Organism: Xanthobacteraceae bacterium; assembly: GCA_049646625.1. Classification (GTDB taxonomy): domain Bacteria; phylum Pseudomonadota; class Alphaproteobacteria; order Rhizobiales; family Xanthobacteraceae; genus PRO6. The sequence goes on along the minus strand of JBARWE010000181.1, from coordinate 17,401 downwards.
GCAGCCGCGCGACCTCGACATAGTCGTAGCCGTATCCCGAATAGACCGCGCCATAGCCGCACGGCGCGGCGTAAACGCAAGGCCCGCAGCCATAGCCGCCGCAAGCGGCGGCCGGCGTCGCGCCAAGACCCATCAGGGCCAGCGCGGTGGCAACTCCGGCAAAAGTGTTACGCATCCCGATCTCCCGTTGTTATCCGTATTGCAGCAGTATCCGTTTGGCGTTGGCCGCGCCGGCGACGTTCCGGTTCAGAACCTCGACCGCAAGCGCGGATCGCCATCGCGCGGCGCGATGATGACCTCCGGCGGGTTCATCGGCACGACGGGCTGGGCCGCCGGCGGTGCCGACTGCGCCGACCACGAGCGGCTGTAGCTTTCCGCCTGCGGCGGCAGGCGGCGGTTGGCGGGCGGCTCGACCTCAAGGCGGCCGTAGCCCGGCACCCGGCCGCCGCTCGGGAAGTAATGCCCGACCTCGCGCACGATGGGCGCGCGGCAGCCATAGACGGTCGGCGCCAGCCGCACGTTCTTGCCAAGCCCCCAGTCGCTTTCGACCACCGCATAGGAGGCATCGCAGCCGTTGATGACGATCGGCGCCACCGCGCGGTTCGGCACCACGATCGTCGGCCCGTCATCGGCCAGTGCCGTGGCCGCCGCGCCAACGACGATGGCGGCGGAACAGAGAACACGCACAGGTGCTGGCATCATGGTTGCCTCGATTGATGCGGCCGACGATAAGCGAAGGCTCCGCCGGATGCGTTAAGCCCCCGCCCCTTTCTGCCGGTAAGCCTAACGGCTCACCTTGCGCCATCGTTCAATTGCGAACGGTCGCGGTCGGGCTTCGTTAACGCGGGCTTGTCGCGGCGCGGTGGCGCTGCTAGCTGTGGCGAAACAGTCCGGGCCGGACATGAGGCGCCCGGCGCATCGTCGGCAGACCGGGCCGCGTTAGCTCAGTTGGTAGAGCAACCGCCTTGTAAGCGGTAGGTCGGGGGTTCAAGTCCCTCACGCGGCACCATTCCCGCCGACGCGGCACAATTCGCCGATCCGTCCACGCCTTGGGGACACCGCAAGATGCCGTTTCGTCATACGCCTTCCACCCTGCCGCGCCGCTCGTTCCTGTCGGCCGGCGCGGCGTTCGCGGCAACGGCAGCCTTGCCGCGCGGGAGTTTCGCGCAGGCAGCGCGGGCCAGGGAATTTCGTCTCAATGCCGGCCCGGGCCGCGTCGCACTTGCGGGTGACGGTCACCCGCGCACCGAGGTGTGGTGCTACAACGGGCAGGTGCCAGGGCCGGAGATCCGCGTCCGCCAGGGCGAGCGCGTCCGCATCGTGGTGAAGAACGACCTCCCCGAGGAAACCACCGTGCATTGGCACGGCATCAGACTGCCGAACGCGATGGACGGCGTGCCGCATCTGACCCAGGAACCAATCGCGACCGGCGACACGTTCACCTACGAATTCGACTGCCTCGACGCCGGCACCTTCTGGTACCACCCGCATGTCCGCAGTTCGTCACAGGTCGGCCGTGGCCTTTCCGGCCCACTGATCGTCGAGGAGCGCGAGCCGCCAGTGGTCGACCGCGATCTGACCTGGGTGCTCGGCGACTGGCGCCTGCTCAAGGACGCCACTATCAGCGACGACTTCGGCAACATGCACGATGTCAGCCATGCCGGCCGCATCGGCAACTTCATCACGGTCAACGGCGCGGTGCCGGAGACTTTTTCGGTGCGCAGCGGCGAGCGCATCCGGCTGCGGCTGATCAACATGGCCAATGCGCGGATTTTCGGCCTCGTCTTCGAGGATCATGCGCCAACGATCGTGGCGATGGACGGCCATCCCGTCACGCCGCACGCGCCGGACGACGGGCGGATCGTCATCGGGCCGGCGATGCGCGTCGATCTCATCCTCGACATGGGCGCCGCGCCGAACAGCCGGTTCAAGGTGCGTGATACGTTCTACAAGGGGTTTGAGTATCGTCTGTTCGATCTGGTCTACGCAGGCGAGCCGCTGCGCGAGGCGCCGCCGGCCGGCGCCGTCAATCTTCCGCCCAACCCCGTGCCCGAGCCGGACCTTGCCGCGGCAAAGCGCCACGACATCAGGCTCGGCGGCGGCATGATGGGCCGGATGGATTCGGCTGTGGTCGACGGCCGGACGATGGACATCCGCACCATGATCCGCCACGGCCTGATCTGGGCAATCAATGGCGTCGCCTCGACCGAGCACGTCCACGAGCCAATGGCGACGCTCAAGCGCGGCACGTCGCATCGTCTCGCGATGATCAACGAGACCGCGTGGTGGCACCCGATGCACCTGCACGGTCATGCCTTTCGCGTGCTCAGCCGCAACGGCGCCCCGGTTGCGCATCGCCCGTGGCAGGACACAGTTCTGGTCGCGCCGCGCGAGCGCGTCGAGGTCGCCTTCGTCGCCGACAATCCGGGCGACTGGATGTTCCACTGTCACATCCTCGAACATCAGGCCGGCGGCATGATGGGAACGATACGGGTCCGCTAGCGTCAGGAACGAGCCGTTCGGCACCGCGCGCCGCTCGCGCACACGTCAATTTTCGCCGCCCGCGTTTCGTGCCAGAATGAAACCCGGCCCCTGCGACAGGAGCGACCATGAGCAACGCTTTCGTATCCGATCTTCTGGCCTCGATCACCGAGCGCGGCCGGGCGCTGCTGCGGCTGCCGCCGGCGCCGGTCGATCCCGACAAACGCGCCGCCGATCTGATCGACCTCAGCGAGAAACTCCTGACCGGCCACGGCGAAGCCTCCGGCACCGCCACCGCCCGCACCGTACTGGACCGCTACCAGGCACTCGACACGGACGGCCGCATCACCTTCTTCGACGCGCTGGCGCGCGACTTCGGCCCCGATGCCGAACGGCTCGCGCTGGCCATCGCCGGATGGCAGACGGCCCCCGACGACGATGCCGGCGAACTGCACCTCGCCTCCGAGCCGCGCCGGCAGGACCTGTTCCGCCGGCTCAACCGCGCCCCCGGCGGCACCGCCGCGCTGGTGGCGATGCGCGCCGACCTGCTCGACCTGATCCCGACGCATCATCATCTGGCCGCGGTGGACCGCGACCTCGTGCATCTGTTCGGGTCGTGGTTCAACCGCGGGTTCCTGGTGCTGCGCCGGATCGACTGGGCGACACCCGCCAATATTCTGGAGAAGGTGATCCGCTATGAGGCGGTGCACCAGATCCACGACTGGAACGATCTGCGCCGCCGCATCGATCCGGTGGACCGGCGCTGCTACGCCTTCTTCCATCCGGCGCTGACCGATGAACCGCTGATCTTTGTCGAGGTGGCGCTGACCGAGGGCATCCCGTCGGCGATCGCGCCCTTGCTCGCCGAGGATCGCGAGCCGGTCGCGGTGGCGCGGGCGCGCACCGCGGTGTTCTACTCGATCTCCAATTGCCAGCGCGGGCTGGCGCGCATTTCCTTCGGCAACTTCCTGATCAAGCAGGTGGTCGAGGAACTGCGCCGCGAATTGCCGAGGCTCGACACCTTCGTGACGCTGTCGCCGGTGCCCGGCTTCATGGCGTGGCTCGCACGCGAGCGCGACACGGTGGTCTCGGACGAGGACCGGCCGCTGCTGGCAGTGCTCGACGATCCCGGCTGGCCCGACGACGCCGAGCGCGCCGGCGCCTTGCGAGCGCTGCTGGAACCGCTCGCCGCCCATTATTTCCTGAAAGCCAGAACGCCGCGCGGGCTGCCGGTCGATCCGGTGGCGCGCTTCCATCTCGGCAACGGCGCGCGGCTGGAGCGCATCGGCTGGCTCGGCGACCGCTCGCCAAAGGGCTTGCGCGAGTCGGCCGGCATCATGGTCAACTATCTCTACGACCTCGACGACATCGAGAAGAACCACGAGGCTTATGCCAACCAGGGCGAGGTCGCGGCCTCGAACGGGGTGCGCAAACTGCTCAAGGGCGAGGCGCGCAGCGTGCTGGCGTCGATCGGCATCGGTGGCTAGAGCGCGTTTCGCGCCCGGCTCAAAACTCCGCCACCGCCGCCAGCATGCGGGCGATGTCCTGCGGCCGCGACAGGCGGTGGTCGCCGTCCTGCACCAGCGTCAGCACCACGTCGTCGGCCGGCAGCCGTTCGGTAATGCGAAAAGCGTGGCGCCACGGTACGTCCGGATCCTGCACCCCTTGCAGGATACGCACCGGGCAGCCGACCGCGATCGAGCCGCCGAGCAGAAGATGGTCGCGGCCGTCCTCGATCAGCGCGCGCGTGATCGGATAGGGGTCGCCGTATTCGGAAGGCAGGTGCCACACCCCGTCGCGCAGGATCGCCGCGCGCGCGTCCGGCGGCAGTTCCTTCCACATCAGGTCCTCGGTGAAGTCGGGCGCCGGCGCGATCAGCACCAGCCCGACAGGCCAGGCCCGCAGCAGCTCGCCCCGCGCCTGCCGCGCCGCCAGATCGCGCGCCAGCAGCAGCGCGATCCAGCCGCCCATCGACGAGCCGACCACCACCTGCGGCCCCTCGCAATAGGCGCCGAACACCGCCCGCGCCTCTTCCAGCCAGCGCCCGATCGTGCCGTCGGTGAAAGCCCCGCTGGACTCGCCGTGGCCGGAATAGTCGAACCGCACGCAGGCCCGGCCATGTTCAGCGGCGAAGGCGTCGAGCGCCACCGCCTTGGTGCCGCCCATGTCGGAATTGAACCCGCCGAGCCACACCAGCCCCGGCTCGCGCCCGGCACGGGCACGCACCGCGATCCGGCGCCCGGCGGCGCCATGGCCGACATCGAGAAAGGCGGGAGTATCGGGGGCGGTCATCGCTTCTCCTGCGGCAAAGGCCATGGCCGCGCTTGCGGAGCAAGCCCGCCCGCTCTATGTGGGCGGTGCCGGGGCATCGGCCGGCCGCGCATGCCTGCGCCGCAAAGGCACGTCAAACGCCTTTCGCGACACTGTTGCGCTTGCCCGCGCCGACCGAATGCTTCACACTGATCGTGCTGTCAACAACATTGGAGATCTTCCCATTCGCCGTCCCAACAGAGCTCCGCCGCCCACCGCCAAGGACGGGCCGCGCATGAATGACGCTATCCGCAGCCTGCAGGTCCAGCTGATCGATGCCAACGGCACCAATATCGGTGCCATCGAGACCATCGAAGCCATTCGGATGGCCAACGACGCCGGAATGGATCTTGTCGAGATCGCGCCGAACAGCAGTCCGCCGGTCTGCAAGATCATGGACTACGGCAAGTACAAATTCTCGGCGCAGAAGAAGGCCGCCGAGGCGCGCAAGAAGCAGAAGACCGTCGAGATCAAGGAGATCAAGCTGCGGCCGATGATCGACGATCACGACTATGACGTGAAGATGCGGTCGATGAAGCGCTTCTTCGAGGAAGGCGACAAGGTCAAGATCACGCTGCGCTACCGCGGCCGCGAGATGGCGCATCAGGAGATCGGCACCAAGCTGCTCGACCGCGTCAAGTCCGAGGTCGCCGACCTCGCCAAAGTGGAACAGGACGCCCGCTTCGAGGGCCGTCAGGTGGTGATGGTGCTGGCGCCGCGCTGAGCGCGGCCGGCGCGCTTTGTGCCCCGGACAATCGCGCACCGCATCAGCGATGCGCGGGCCGGGCTGGCGCAAATCCGCCTGGAACAGTGCCGCAAAAGGCGGCGTGAACGCCGCCTGATCGCGCCACCGGATCGCGCCACCCCACCGCTTCCCCGTTGCCTTTGCCGCCATCCTCTGGCATAAGCCCAGCCTTCATCGCCCGGCTGATCAAGGGCTGCCGTGGCGATTGAGCGCGGGTCTCGCGATTTTCGCAAAATCAGCGCGTTTTCAACGCTCTAGCGAGCATTTTTGGCCGCGCGCCGCGTCCTGCGGCGGCTGCGGCCCATCAGGAGAGCCAAATGCCCAAGCTGAAGACCAAGTCGGGCGCCAAAAAGCGCTTCAAGGTTACGGCCACCGGGAAAGTCAAGCACGCCCAGCGCGGCAAGCGCCACGGCATGATCAAGCGGACCACCAAGCAGATCCGCCAGCTGCGCGGCACCCGCGTGCTGTTCAAGACCGACGGCGACAACGTCAAGAAATACTTCTTGCCGAACGCCTGAGCGACCGAACCCCGTCCGCGCCAGCCGCGCGGCACCCCGTAATCCGTTGTATTCCAGAGGAGTTTCGTCATGGCTCGCGTCAAGCGCGGAGTGACCTCCCACGCCCGGCACAAGAAAGTCCTGAAGGCCGCCAAGGGCTTCCGTGGCCGCCGCAAGAACACCATCCGCATTGCCAAGCAGGCCGCCGAGAAGGCGGCGCAGTACGCCTATCGCGACCGCAAGCGAAAGAAGCGTACCTTCCGCGCCTTGTGGATTCAGCGCCTCAACGCCGCCGTGCGCCCGTTTGGCCTGACCTACAGCCGCTTCATCGACGGTCTCTCGCGGTCCGGCATCGTCGTCGATCGCAAGGTGCTGTCCGACCTCGCCATTCACGAGCCGGCGGCGTTTCAGGCGATCGTCGAGAAGGCCAAGGCGGCGCTGCCGAGCGCGGCCTGACGAATCGACATCGGAAATGCTGTCATCGCCGGGCAACCGGGTCCGGCTAAGACCGGCCCGGCCATAAGACTTGACCCGGCGATCCATCGCGCTTCACAGGATGGATGCCCGGATCAAGTCCGGGCATGACGCTGTGCAGGTGGTGGCCACTTATGTCCAATCTCGAAGCCCTTCAATCGCAGATCCTGACCGACATCGCGGCCGCCGCCGACGAGACCGCGCTCGATGCGGTGCGTGTCGCCGTCCTTGGTAAGAAAGGCTCGCTGTCGGCCGAACTCGCCACGCTCGGCAAGCTGCCGCCGGAAGCGCGCAAGACGCAGGGCGCCGCGATCAACCAGGTCAAGGACGCCGTCACTGCGGCATTGGCCGCGCGACGCGACATGCTGGCGACAGCGGCCCTCGATGCACGCCTCGCGCGCGAGACGCTCGACGTCACGCTGCCGCTGCGCGAGGCGCCCGCTGACGCCGGCCGCATCCATCCGCTCAGCCAGGTCTGGGACGAACTGACCGCCATTTTCGCCGACATGGGTTTTTCGGTCGCCGAAGGCCCGGACATCGAGACCGACGACTATAACTTCACGCGCCTCAACTTCCCCGAAGGCCACCCGGCGCGCGAGATGCACGACACCTTCTTCTTCAATCCGAAGGAGGACGGCTCGCGGCTATTGCTGCGCACCCACACCTCACCGGTGCAGGTGCGCACCATGCTGACACAAAAGCCGCCGATCCGCGTCATCTGCCCCGGCCGCACCTACCGCAAGGATTCCGACCAGACCCATACGCCGATGTTCCACCAGGTCGAGGGGCTGGTGATCGACAAGGGGTCGCACCTCGGCCACCTGAAATGGATTCTGGCGGAGTTCTGCAAGGCATTCTTCGAAGTCGACAACGTCAACATGCGCTTCCGCCCATCGTTCTTTCCGTTCACCGAGCCGTCGCTGGAAGTCGATATCCAGTGCCGCCGCGACAAAAATGAAATCCGCTTCGGCGAAGGCGAGGACTGGCTGGAGATTCTCGGCTGCGGCATGGTGCACCCGAACGTGCTGCGCGCCTGCGACATCGATCCCGACGTCTATCAGGGCTTCGCCTGGGGCATGGGCATCGACCGCATCGCAATGCTGAAATACGGCATGCCCGACCTGCGCCAGCTATTCGAGGGCGACGTGCGCTGGCTTACCCATTACGGCTTCAAGCCGCTCGACATCCCGACGCTGGCGGGAGGGCTGTCGTCATGAAATTCACCCTCTCCTGGCTGAAGGATCACCTCAACACCGACGAGCCGCTGGAACGGCTCGCCGACAAGCTGACCATGATCGGGCTTGAGGTCGAGGGTATCGAAGACAAGGCCAAGCGGCTCGCACCGTTCTCGATCGCGCGGATCATTTCCGCCGAGCAGCACCCGAACGCCGACCGCCTGCGCGTCTGCATGGTCGATACCGGCGATGGCGCGCCGGTGCAGGTGGTGTGCGGGGCGCCGAACGCGCGCGCCGGCCTGACAAGCGTATTCTCGCCGCCCGGCAGCTACATCCCCGGCAAGGACATCACGCTCTCGATCGGTACCATCCGCGGTGTCGAGAGCCGCGGCATGCTGTGCTCGGCCGCCGAACTCGAACTCTCCAACGACCACGACGGCATCATCGAACTGCCCGAGGATGCGCCGATCGGCGCGCCTTACGCGCAGTGGGCGGGCTTGGGCGACCCGGTGATCGAGATCAACCTGACGCCGAATCGCGCCGACGCCACCGGCGTCCACGGCATCGCCCGCGACCTCGCCGCCGCCGATATGGGCACGCTGAAGGATCCAACCATCAAGGCGGTGAAAGGCCAGTTCCCCTGTCCCGTCACTGTCAAGGTCGAGGACGACACACTGTGCCCCGGCTTCGCGCTGCGCCTCGTCCGCGGCGTCAACAACGGCCCGTCGCCGGAATGGCTGCAAAGCCGCCTGACCGCCATTGGCCTGCGTCCGATCAACGCGCTGGTCGATATCACCAACTTCATGACCTACGATCGCGGCCGGCCGCTGCACGTCTTCGACGCCGGCAAGGTCAAGGGCAACCTCACGGTGCGCCGCGCGCGCGACGGCGAGCAACTGCTGGCGCTCGACGGCAAGACCTACACGCTCGACAGCAATGTCTGCGTGATCGCCGATGACAACGGCGTGGAATCGCTTGCCGGCATCATGGGCGGCGAGGCGTCGGGCTGCGACGAAACCACCACCGACGTGCTGATCGAATCGGCGCTGTGGAACGAGATCAACGTCGCCCAGACCGGCCGCAGGCTCGGCATCAATTCGGATGCACGCTACCGCTTCGAACGCGGCGTCGATCCCGCCTTCATGGTGCCGGGGCTGGAGCTTGCCACCGAGTTGGTGATGGAATTGTGCGGCGGCACGCCGTCGGAGATCGTCGTCACCGGCAGGACCCATGGCGACGACCGCATCATCGACTTCCCGCTGAGCGAGGTGAAGCGGCTCGCCGGCATCGACGTGCCGCTGGTGGAAGTGCGCCGCATCCTTAGCCATCTCGGCTTCACGGTGGCCGGCAGCGGACCGGTGGTAAAGATCGCTGTGCCGACCTGGCGCGCCGATATCGCCGGCAAGGCCGACATCGTCGAGGAGATCGTGCGCATCGTCGGCGTCGATGCCGTGCCGCTGACGCCGTTCCCGCGCGGCGACGATCCGCGCAAGGCCGTGCTGACGCCGCTGCAACTGCGCACCCGCCGCGCCCGACGCGCGCTCGCCGCACAGGGCCTGGTCGAAGCGGTGACGTGGTCGTTCATTTCACACCCGCAGGCCGAGGCATTCGGCGGCGGCCAGCCCGCACTCAAGCTGGCGAACCCGATCGCCGCCGATCTGTCCGACATGCGGCCAAGCCTGCTGCCCGGCCTGATCGCCGCCGCGCAGGCCAATATTGATCGCGGGTTTACCGACGTCGCGCTGTTCGAGGTCGGCCAGGTATTTCGCGGCGACCGGCCGCAAGATCAGTTCGTGGCGGCGAGCGGCGTGCGCACCGGGCGTGCCGCCTCGCGCGGCTCGGGCCGGCACTGGAGCGGCAGCGCTACGGTCGATGCGTTCGACGCCAAGGCCGATGCGCTGGCGGCGCTGGCCGGTGCCGGCGCGCCGGTGCAGGCGGTGCAGGTCGTGCCGCTGCGGGAGGCGAAGAACGCCCCCGGCTGGCTGCATCCGGGCCGGTCCGGCGCATTGCAGATCGGGCCGCACAACGTGCTCGGCTATTTCGGCGAACTGCACCCGCGCACGCTGCAACTGCTGGATGCCGACGCTCCGATGGTCGCCTTCGAGATCGTTCTCGACCGGCTGCCCGAGGCCAAGGCCAAGCCGACGCGCGCCAAGCCGGCACTGGACTTGTCGCCGTTCCATCCGGTGTCGCGCGACTTCGCCTTCATCGTCGACCGCACCGTCAAGGCGCAGGACATCGTGCGCGCCGCGCAAGGCGCCGACCGCAAGCTGATCGCCGACATCACGGTGTTCGACGTCTACGAGGGCAAGGGCATCGACGACGACAAGAAATCGGTAGCCATCGCGGTGACGTTGCAGCCGCGCGACAAGACGCTGACCGATCAGGAGATCGAGGCGGTGGCGGCAAGAATCGTCGCCGAGGTCACGAAGAAAACCGGCGGCACGCTGCGCGGATAGAACGCGCGTCTTTCCTTATCGTCACACGCGGGCTTGATCCGCGTGTCCATCACTCTTCAGAAAAAGACGGATTGCCGGGACGAAAGGGCGTTCACGCCCGTCTTCGACGGGCTATGCCCGGCAATGACAAGTAAGTTCCCTACCGCTTGCCGGCCATGTAGTCCGGCAGCCAGCTCTCGAAGCGCGCCTTTAGCTCCGCCACCGCGACCGGCCGCTCGCCGGCGATGGCGAGCGCGTCGCCGCCCGTTTTGCCGATCTGCTTGACCGGCACCTCAACGGCTTTCAGCTTGGTCAGCACGCCGAGCAGATGCTCGTCCGGCACGGTGACGAGATAGCGCCCTTGATCCTCGCCGAACCACCAGGCGTGCGGCACAAGCTCGGCCGGCGCGGCGTCGAGCACGGCGCCGATAGTACCGGCCATCGCCATCTCGGCCAGCGCCACCGCGAGGCCACCGTCCGACAGGTCATGCACGGCGTTCACGACGCCGCCCCGGATCATGCCGCGCACCGCATCGCCATGACGCCGCTCGGCGGCGAGATCAACCGGCGGCGGAGCGCCCTCCTCGCGGCCGCAGAGATCGCGCAGGTAAACCGACTGGCCGAGCCAGCCCTGCGTCTCGCCGATCAAAAGGATCGCCTCATTCTCGGCCTTGAAGGCCAGCGTCGCCGAGGTGGTGAAATCGTCGATCAGGCCGACGCCGCCGATCGAGGGCGTCGGCAAAATGCCGCGGCCGTTGGTCTCGTTGTAGAGCGAGACGTTGCCGGACACGATCGGGAAGTCGAGCGCGACGCAGGCATCCGAGATGCCGCGCAGGCACCCTACGAACTGGCCCATGATCTCGGGCCGCTCGGGGTTGCCGAAATTGAGGTTGTCGGTGACGGCAAGCGGCTTGCCCCCGACCGCGGTGATGTTGCGCCAGGCTTCGGCCACCGCCTGCTTGCCACCTTCGAACGGGTCGGCCTCGCAGTAGCGCGGCGTCACGTCCACCGTCAGCGCCAGCGCCTTCGGCCCGTCCTCGACACGCACCACGGCAGCATCGCCGCCCGGCCGCTGCACGGTGTTGCCGCCGATGACGTGATCGTACTGCTCCCACACCCAGCGCCTTGAGCACAGTTCCGGCGAGCCGATCAGCGTCTCCAGCGCGTCCGCGACCGGCAGCGGCGCTTTGATGTCGCGCGCGTGCAGGATCGGCAGCGCGGGGGAGGCGACGTGCGGGCGATCGTAGACCGGCGCCTCATCACCCAGTTCCTTGATCGGCAGATCGGCCATCACGTCGCCGCCGTGACGGACGACAAAGCGCATGGTCGGCGTGGTGCGGCCGACAATGGCGAAGTCCAGTCCCCACTTGCGGAAGATCGCCTCGGCCTCCTGCTCCTTCTCGGGCTTGAGCACCATGAGCATGCGCTCCTGGCTCTCCGACAGCATCATCTCGTAGGCGCTCATGCCGCGTTCGCGGGTCGGCACCGCATCGAGATCGAGATCGACGCCGAGGTCGCCCTTGGCGCCCATCTCCACCGCCGAACAGGTCAGCCCCGCCGCACCCATGTCCTGAATGGCGACGACGCAGCCCTTGGCCATGATTTCGAGGCAGGCTTCCAGCAACAGCTTCTCGGCGAACGGGTCGCCGACCTGTACGGTCGGCCGCTTTTCCTCGCTGTCATCATCGAACTCCGCCGAGGCCATGGTGGCGCCATGGATGCCGTCGCGGCCGGTCTTCGAGCCGAGATAGACAACCGGCATATCGACGCCGGAAGCGGCGGCGTAAAAAATCTTGTCGGCGTCGGCGAGGCCGACCGCCATGGCGTTGACGAGGATGTTGCCGTCGTAGCGACTGTGGAAACGCACCTGGCCGCCGACCGTCGGCACGCCGAACGAATTGCCGTAGCCGCCGACGCCGGCAACGACGCCGGCAACGAGGTGGCGGGTCTTCGGATGCTCGGGCGCGCCGAACGACAGCGCGTTGAGGCAGGCGATCGGGCGCGCGCCCATGGTGAACACGTCGCGCAAAATGCCGCCGACGCCGGTGGCCGCGCCCTGATACGGCTCGATGAAGCTCGGGTGGTTGTGGCTCTCCATCTTGAACACCACCGCCTGCCCGTCGCCGATGTCGATGACGCCGGCGTTCTCGCCCGGCCCCTGGATCACCCATGGCGCCTTGGTCGGCAGGCCGCGCAGATGGATGCGCGAAGACTTGTAGGAGCAATGCTCGTTCCACATCGCCGAGAAGATGCCAAGCTCCGTGAAGCTCGGTTCGCGGCCGATCAGGTCGAGAATGCGTTGGTACTCGTCGGGCTTGAGGCCATGGGCGGCGACCAGCTCGGGCGTGATTTTCGGCTCGTTGGAGATCATGGCTTTCCGTCGGACGCAGGGGCTTGTTTACGAAGATTGCGGCTGCCGGGAAAGGTCTTTTCCCGTCTGTTGTCTCCGGCTCAAAATACCTTTTCCGCAGCCCCGGTGCCGGCGCGGGCGAAAGCCGGTTCAGCAAGCGTTAACCACGCCGGAGATAGGTTCCCGCCGAGGCGCCCGGAGCGCGCCTTCAACCACATAGCGACTTCTACCCGGCAGGCAACCACCGTGGGCCGGTTGCCCGCCGCCGAGCACTCCTGCCCGCAGAAAAGTGACGCGATGGACCTCCCCGATTCGCTTGCCGATCGTCTGACCTTCAGCGAAATCTCCGACGAAAAACGCGCCATTCTTGCCGATCTGCGGCCCGCCATCATGGCCGCCCTGCCGGAGATTCTGGACGAGTTCTATGCCTTTCTCGCCAAATTCCCCGCGGTCAGCCGCTTTTTCACCGACACCTCCATCCGCGATCACGCCAAGGCGGCCCAGATCCGCCACTGGGATGAACTGCTGACCGGCACCTTCGACCAGAAATACGTCGATTCGGCCCGCCGAATCGGCGAAGTCCATCACCGCCTCGGGCTTGAGCCGCAGTGGTACATCGGCGGCTACAGAAAGCTGCTGGCCGGCATCATCCGCCACATCGAGCTTGGCGTCACCTCGCGCTGGTCCGGCAAGGCGCTGTACGCGAAAAAGGCCGCCATGATCGACGCGCTGGTCGCGGCGGTGCTGCTCGACATGGACTTCGTCATTTCCGTGTATTTCGACGCCGGCAAGCGCGAGAAATCGCGCACCCTGGAGCAACTTTCGAACACCTTCGAACAGTCGATCGGACAAATCGCCGGGCGCGTCGCGACGATGGCCGATGGCCTACGCAACGCGGCCGATGGCCTGACATCGACCGCCAAGGAAACCCAATTGCTGTCGGCAGCGGTGGCAAGCGCATCCGAGCAGGCCTCCGCCAGCGTGAAATCGGTCGCCGCCGGCACCGACACGCTCGAAACCTCGGTCGGCGAAATTTCGCGGCAGGTTCAGGCCTCGCTCGAAACAGCCAACAGCGCGGTGGCGCAGGCGGAGGCGGCCAACAGCCAGATCGGCGAACTCAGTCACGCCGCAAGCCGCATCGACGATGTCATCCGCATCATCGGCACCATCGCGCAGCAGACCAACCTGCTGGCGCTCAACGCCACCATCGAAGCCGCCCGCGCCGGCGAATCCGGCAAGGGCTTTGCCGTCGTCGCGCACGAGGTCAAGCAGCTTGCCTCGCAGACCTCCAAGGCGACCGAGGAAATCACCGCCCAGATCAAGGAAATCCAGACGGTTACGGATTCGGCGGTGGGCGCCATCTCGGATATCGGCAAGACCATCGCCGCGATCTCCGAGCATTCCCGGGCGATCTCCGAGGCGGTCAGCCAGCAGATGCAGGCAAGCCACGACATCGCCTACAACATCAACATGGCGGCGTCCGGCTCAACCGAGGTGGCGACCACCATCGTCGATGTCAGCAAAGGTTCGGAGAATACCGAAGCGGCGGCGGCCAACGTGCATTCGTCGGCCGATGCGCTGCGCACGGAAAGCCGGCAATTGCAGGCCGAGGTTGAGAACTTCCTCGTCACGCTGCGGACGGCCTGACGGCCGCCCCGCTCACGCCGCCTTGCCCAGGTGATCGACCAGGCCGGCGAACAGGCCACGGCCATCGGTGCAGCCCATGATCGCCTCGACGTGATTCTCGGGGTGCGGCATCATGCCGAGCACGTTGCCGCGCGCATTGACGATGCCGGCGATGGAAGCGGCGGCGCCGTTGATGTTGTGGTCGTCGGCGACCTCGCCGCTCGCCGAGCAGTAGCGATACAACACCCGGCCCTCGCCTTCGAGGCGGCGCACGGTGTCGTCGTCGGCAACGAAATTGCCCTCGCCATGCGCTACCGGCACGCGGATCACCTGCCCCGCGTTGTAGCCGCGGGTGAACGGCGTGTCGGAGCGCTCGACCCGCAGGTGCACGTCGCGGCAGATGAACCTCAAGCCGGCATTGCGCATCAGCACGCCCGGCAACAGCCCCGCCTCGCACAGAATCTGAAAGCCGTTGCAGACCCCGAGCACCAGGCCGCCGCCCTCGGCGAAGCGGCGCACCGCATCCATGATCGGCGCGCGCGCGGCAATGGCACCGCAGCGCAGGTAGTCGCCGTAGGAGAAGCCGCCCGGCAGCACCACGAGGTCGGTGCCGGCGGGCAATTCGGTCTCGGCGTGCCACACCATGGCAGGCTGCCGGCCGGAGATCAGTGTGAGCGCGCGCGCCATGTCGCGCTCGCGATTGATGCCGGGGAAGACGAGGATCGCGGAGTTCATGATGCGCCTAGCCCGTCACCTCGACGCGGTAATTCTCGATCACAGTGTTGGCCAGCAGCTTGTCGGCGGCTTCCTTCAGGAGCGCCTCGGCACTGGCCCGGTCGCCGCCGGCAAGCTCGATGTCGAACACCTTGCCCTGCCTGACGCTGGCGACGCCATCGACGCCGAGCGACTTCAGCGCGCCCTCGATGGCCTTGCCCTGCGGATCGAGGATGCCGGATTTCAGCGTGACGGTGACGCGCGCTTTCATCGCGGCTCAGCCCTTCACCAGCACCGGGCCGGCCCCGGCCGGGCGCTCGTTCTCGCTCATGATGCCGAGCCGCTTGGCAACTTCGGTGTAAGCCTCGACGAGGCCGCCGAGATCGCGGCGGAAGCGGTCCTTGTCGAGCTTCTCGTTCGACTTGACGTCCCACAGCCGGCACGAATCCGGTGAAATCTCGTCGGCGACGATGATCCGCACCATCTCGTTCTCGAACAGCCGGCCGCATTCCATCTTGAAATCGACCAGCCGGATGCCGATGCCGAGAAACAGCCCGGACAGGAAATCGTTGACGCGGATCGCCAGCGCCATGATGTCGTCGATCTCCTGCGGCGTCGCCCAGCCGAACGCGGTGATATGCTCCTCCGACACCATCGGGTCGTTGAGCTGGTCGTTCTTGTAGTAGAATTCGATGATCGAGCGCGGCAGCTGCGTGCCTTCCTCGATGCCGAGGCGCTGCGACAGGGAGCCGGCGGCGACGTTGCGCACCACCACCTCCAGCGGCACGATCTCGACCTCGCGAATCAACTGCTCGCGCATGTTGAGGCGGCGGATGAAGTGCGTCGGCACCCCGATGTCGTTGAGGTGCTGGAAGATGTATTCGGAGATCCGGTTGTTCAGCACCCCCTTGCCTTCGATCACCTGATGCTTTTTAGCGTTGAAGGCGGTGGCGTCGTCCTTGAAGTGCTGGATCAGCGTTCCTGGCTCGGGACCCTCGTAAAGGACCTTGGCCTTGCCTTCATAAATGCGGCGACGACGGCTCATGGGGATGTACCGGGTTTTGTTGAAATCCATGGGAAGGGTGTGCTCCGTGTGACAGCCGACCCGCAGCGGAGCGTGCTGCGCAGGCCAGGGCAAAGAAACAGAACGCGAACCAGACCCGTCCGCAACCTAACGCATCAAGCCTGCCGATACAATCGACCGGCTGGCTCCGGCCGGGTGTTTTACGGGGTTTTACCCGGTCCCTGCGACCCGGAGGCCGTTGTCTTGGTCGGTGCCGCCGATTATCTATGCGCGCACGCCCCTCGCCGCAATGCGGCGGAAACGCTCTCTTGCCATCGGAACCCGAAACACCATGACAACGTTCGACAAGCGCCAGGAAGGTTTTGAGAAGAAGTTCGCGCTCGACGAGGAGCAGAAGTTCAAGGCGATCGCCCGGCGCAACAAGCTGCTCGGCCTGTGGGCAGCCGAAAAGCTCGGCAAATCCGGCACTGAGGCCGACGCCTATGCCAAGGAAGTGGTGGCTGCCGATTTCGAGGAAGCCGGCGACGACGACGTGCTGCGCAAGGTGGCCGGCGATCTTGCCGGCCACGGCATGAGCGACGCCGAGGTCCGCAAGAAGATGGACGAACTGCTGCCCGAGGCGGTGGCCCAGATCAAGGCGGGGCAGTAACGGGGCGACGACCCGGCGCTTGCACGACGCGGGTCACGATCGCGTCATCGGCTGCCGCTCGGCTGCGCGGCGGCAATGGCGTCAAGCGCGGGGCCAAGAGCGCGCTCCAGCCCGTCGGCCGCGACATCGACCACCGCATAGCCGCGCGCCTCAAGCCACGCCCGGCGCTCGGCGCGGTCGGCAACGATGGTGTCGGTCTCGCCGGGATTGATCAGCTCGATCGCGATCCGGCGCTCGAACGAGACGAAATCGGGAATGTGGCGGCCGATCGGGGTCTGCCGCTTGAAGGCGCCGGCAAAGCGCCGGTCGCTTCGCAGCGCCGTCCACAGCGCCCGCTCGGCATCGGTCGGATTGCGGCGCAACAGCCGGGCCAGCCCGCGCACCGTGCCGCTGTCATGCGGCGAACGATTTTGACCGTGCTCGGCGAGCAGCGCGCGCAGCCGTGTCGCCTGGCTCTCGTCGAGCACGCCGCCCCTGGCCGGTCCTTTCCGCCCCTCGGCGATCGCGGTGACGACGCCGTGCAGCGTGTGCAGGTCCTGTTTGGTCGGCTCCATGCGGGTGAAGATGTTGCGCAGGTTGACCAGCATGGTCGGCCGCTTCTCCGGCGGGCGCAGGAACTCGGCCTTATCCAGTTCGCGCACGAGATTGTCGAAAAACGCCTGCATCTGGTGCTGCGAGGCGCGCTCCGAGCGCTCGAGCGCGGAAAATGGCAGCGCACCGTCCTTCGCCTGCTTGAACCACTCGTAGCCCATCAGCAGCACAGCCTGCGCCAGATTGAGCGAGGCAAAGGCCGGATCGACCGGGAAGGTCACGATACGATCGGCCAGCGCCACCTCCTCGTTGAGCAGCCCGTAGCGCTCGCGCCCGAACAGGATGCCGACGCGGCCGCCCGCCGCCGTCTCGCGCACCGCCTCGGCC
>JBARWE010000180.1:0-1814 GCA_049646625.1 Xanthobacteraceae bacterium | reverse complement strand
GGTGCGGCGCGCGGCCGCACCGCGCGGGCGACGGCGAAGGCCGACGAGGCGCAAGGCTTGCTGTTCTAGCTAAAAGGCTTGCTGTTCTAGCTAAACCACCTTGCCGGGGTTGAGGATGTTCAGGGGGTCGAGCGTTTTCTTCATCTCTCGCATCAGCGCATAGGCGACCGGGTTTTTCACCTTGGGCAGGTCGTCGCGCTTCATCACGCCGATGCCGTGCTCGGCCGAGATCGAGCCGCCCAGCCGTGTCACCACCTCGAACACCACGGCCGAAACCTCATCCCACCGCGCCATGAAGCCGGGATCGCCGCCCGCCGGCTCACTGACGTTGTAGTGAATGTTGCCGTCGCCGAGATGGCCGAACGGAAACGGCCGCGCGCCGGGAATGAGCTTGGTTACTGCGGCGTTCGCCTCAGTGATGAACTGCGGCACGGCGGCGACCGGCACCGAGATGTCGTGCTTGATCGAGCCGCCTTCATGGCGCTGCACCGGCGAGATCACCTCGCGCAGCGTCCAGAACGCATTGCGCTGATCGAGGCTGGCGGCGATCACCGCATCATCGATGACGCCGTCTTCGAGCGCGGTGGTGAGGATCGCCTCGATGGTGGCGCGGGCATCGTCACGCGGCGAGGATATTTCCATCAGCACATACCACGGATGGCGGCTCGTCAGCGGGTCGCGGATATCGGGGCCGTAGGTGACGCAAGTGGCGACGGCGATTTCGGCCATCAGTTCGAAACTCGTCAGCGCCGACGCCGCCTCGCGTTGCGCCAGCGCCAGAAGTTGCAGCGCGGCGTCTGCGGACGACAGGCCGACAAAGGCGGTCTCGATCGAGCGCGGCGGCGGGAACAGTTTGAGCGAGGCGGCGGTGATGACGCCCAGCGTGCCTTCGGCGCCGATGAACAGGTTGTGCAGGTTGTAGCCGGTGTTGTCTTTCTTCAGCTTGGTCAGCGTGTCGAGCACCCGGCCGTCGGCCAGCACCACCTCCAGCCCGGTCGCCATGTCGCGGGCCAGCCCATAGGCCAGCGCGGCAGTGCCGCCGGCATTGGTCGAGAGGTTGCCGCCGATGGTGCAACTGCCCTCGGAGCCGAGGGAGAGCGGAAACAGCCGGCCGGCGTCGGCGGCGTGCGCCTGTGCGGTGGCAAGCGCCATGCCGGCCTCGCACACCATGACGTTCGACTGCGTGTCGATCTGGCGCAATTTGTCGAGCCGCTTCAGCGACAGCACCACCTCGCCGTGGTGCGGCGTCTGGCCGCCGACCAGGCCGGTGTTGCCGCCCTGCGGCACCAGCGCGGTGCGGGTTTCGCTGGCAAGCTTGCAGATCGCGGCGACCTCGGCCGTCGAGCCGGGCCGCAGCACCAGCGTCGAGCGGCCGTGATAGAGCCGGCGCTCCTCGGTGAGGTAGGGCGCGATGTCGGAAGCTTCCGTCAGCGCATGCTTGTCGCCGACGATAGCGGCGAAGCGGGCGATCGTCTCCGGGGTCAGCGGCGGGCGGGCGGGCGGATGGATCGTCATGCCGGGGTCTCGCGGGTCGGTGGGCGCGGCGCGGCGGCGCGGGCGAGGCGGTCGTTGATCGCTTCGCCCAGTCCGTCGGTCGGGATCGGCATCACCGCGATGGCGGCGACGCCGGCGCGGTCGAGCGCGCGCAGATGGCTGAACAGGTTGGCGGCAGCCTCGGTGAGATTGCCGCTTGCCGAGAGGTTGAGGTTGGTCGCGGCCGTGCCGGGAATGCGGCTCGGGCCGAAGGCAAGCAGCGCCTCGCCGGCTGCCACGGTGTCGGCGTTGAGCCGCAGCGTGGCGCGGGGCGCATAGTG
>JBARWE010000179.1:0-15597 GCA_049646625.1 Xanthobacteraceae bacterium | reverse complement strand
GGTAGCTGACGTGCTGCGCCACCCGGCCGTGCGCGAGACGGTGGCGCGCGGGCTTGCCCGCATGCAGGCCGAGGGCGGCGGCTCATCGACCTTTGCGACGCGGGCGCTGCTGATGGCCGAGCCGCCGTCGGTCGATGTCGGCGAGATCACCGACAAGGGCTATGTCAACCAGCTCGCGGTACTGGCCAACCGGGGGCATGAGATCGAGCGCCTCAACGATGACGCCGCCACCGGTTGGATCGGCGCGGCGGTGCCGGCCGCGCCGTCGCCCGCAACGGCAACGCTCTGATGAGACGATCGAATTCTTGCCATGCGGCGCGCCGGCGACCTATGCTGGCACCGCCAGGTTCGGGGAGGGACTTTGCGCCGCTGTCTTGGATTGGCGGCGGCAGGCGCGGGATTGCACCGCCAACGACGATAATCGCGACACAACGCCCACGACCGTCAAGACACCGATACGCATAACAGCGACACCAGAGGGAGCTTCGCCGATGTCCGATCATTTCCACCTGCCGCGCCTGACCCGCCGCGCCGTGCTGTCCGGGGCCGCCGGCGCCGCCACGCTGGCCGTAGCCTCCCCGTTGCGCAGCCCGGCGATCGCCCAGCAGGGGCCGCTGAAGGTGGGCCTGATGCTGCCGTATACCGGCACCTACGCCAAACTCGGGCAGTTCATCGACGAAGGCTTCAGGCTCTATGTCCAGCAGAAGGGCGGCCGGCTCGGCGGCCGCGAGATCGCCTTCGTGCAGGTCGACGATGAATCCAAGCCGGAAGCCGCGACCGACAACATGAACCGGCTGGTCGGGCGCGAGAAGGCCGACGTGGTGATCGGCACCGTGCATTCCGGCGTGGCGATGGCCATGGTCAAGGTGGCGCGCGACTCCAAGACGCTGATGATCATCCCCAACGCCGGCGCCAACGACGCCACCGGCCCGGCCTGTGCGCCCAACATCTTCCGCTCCTCGTTCTCGAACTGGCAGACCACCTTCCCGATGGGCAAGGTGCTGGCCGAGGCCGGCATCAAGAACGTTGCGACCATCACCTGGCGCTATACCGCCGGCTCTGAGATGATCGATGCCTTCGCCGAAAACTTTACCGCGCGCGGCGGCAAGATCGCCGAGAAGCTGACCGTGCCGTTCCCCGAGGTGGAGTTTCAGGCGCTGTTGACCCGTGTTGCGACGTTGAAGCCGGATGCGGTGTTCAGCTTCTTCGCCGGCGGCGGCGCGGTGAAGTTCGTCAAGGACTATGCCGCCTCCGGCCTCAACAAGTCGATCCCGCTCTATGGTGCCGGCTTCCTTACCGATGGCACGATTCCGGCGCAGGGCGAGGCCGCCAACGGCATCCGCACCACGCTGCATTACGCCGACAACCTCGACAATCCCGCCAACGTCGCCTTCCTCAAGGCGTTCAAGGACAAGACCGGCAAGGACGGCGACATCTACGCGGTGCAGGGCTTTGACGCGGCGGCGCTGCTCGATGTCGGCCTCTCTGCGGTCGGCGGCGACGACAAGAAGCGCGACACCATGATCCAGGCGATGGGCGCCGCCAAGATCGACAGTCCGCGCGGCCCCTTGTCGTTCAACAAGGCGCACAACCCGATCCAGAACATCTACCTGCGTGAGGTGCGCAATGGCCGCAACGAACTGATCTCGATCGCGCAGGAGGCGGTCGACGATCCGGCGCGCGGCTGCAAGCTGACCTGACGCCAGCAGGCCGCCGGCGCGCCGGCGGCTGTTCAAACGGGTCGCTTCGATCTAGTACCGATCGAGGCGGCCCGGCCATCTTTCTTTCAGGACCAGCGAATGGACCTCGTCACCTTCGGCGTGCAGCTTCTGAACGCCATCCAGTACGGCATGGTCCTGTTTCTGGTCGCCAGCGGCCTGACGCTGGTGTTCGGCATCCTCGGCGTGATCAATCTGGCGCACGGCGCGTTCTACATGATCGGCGCCTACCTCGCCTACTGGATCGCCACCTATAGCGGCAGCTTCGCGCTGGCGGTGGCCGGCAGCGTCGCCATCGCCTTCGTGCTCGGCTGGCTGATGGAGGCGGTGCTGGTCAAGCGGCTCTATGGTCGCGATCATCTGGCGCAGGTGCTTTTGACCTTCGGCGTCATCCTGGTGCTTGACGAGGGGCGGCAGATCCTGTTCGGCAAGGACGTGCATTCGGTCGCTCCGCCCGAATGGCTCGCCGGCACCATTCAACTCACCGACAACCTGTCCTATTCGGTCTATCGCCTTGCCATCTGCGTGTTCTGCCTGATCGTCGCGGTGGCGATCTTCTGGGTGATCCGCTCGACCAGGATCGGCATGATCGTGCGCGCCGGCGCCGAGAACCGCGAGATGACCCGCGTGCTCGGCATCAGGTCGGAGGCCGTCAACCGCTATGTATTCGCCGTCGGCATCGCGCTCGCCGCATTCGGCGGCGCGGTGGTGGCGCCGGTCTCCACCGTGTTTCCCGGCATGGGCGACGGCATGCTGATCCTGTCGTTCGTCGTCGTCGTGCTCGGCGGCATCGGCTCGGTCGCCGGCGCCGCGCTTGGCGCGCTGCTGATCGGCCTGACCGACACCTTCGGCAAAGTGTTCTTTCCCAACGTTGCCAGCATCCTGATCTATGTGCTGATGGCGGCCGTGCTGATCTGGCGGCCGAACGGCATTCTGGGCCGGCGAGAGATCTAGCCGATGGGCGACGCCGACATCCGCCGCTGGACCGCCATCGGCCTTTCGTGCCTCGCGGCCGCCATCGTGCTGCCGTTCCTGGTGCCGGCCTATTACGCGCAGTTCGCCGCCAAGGTCTACATCATGGGCATGCTGGCGATGGCGCTCAACCTCGTCGTCGGCCATGGCGGGCTGGTCAGCCTGTGCCACGGCGCGTTCTTCGGCCTTGCCGGCTACGCGCTGGCGCTGGCGACGCCGCGCTACGACCCCGCCGCGATCTGGTGGACGCTGCCGCTTGCGGTCGCCGCCGCCGCCGCGGTCGCGCTGGTGATCGGCGCGCTGGCGCTGCGCACCCGCGGCATCTACTTCATCATGGTGACGCTGGCCTTCGGCGAGATGCTGTTCTTCCTGTTCTTCGACACCCAGTTCGCCGGCGGCTCCGACGGCATTTTCATCAATACCAAGCCGGAGGTTGCGATCTTCGGCCGGGTTCTCATCGACCTCGACAAGCCGCTGGCGTTCTACTTCGTGGTGCTCGGCGCGCTGGTGGCGGTGATCGCGCTGTTGACGATGCTGGTCCGCTCGCCGTTCGGCCACGCCCTTGCCGCTGCCCGCGACAATGAGCGCCGCACCCGCGCGCTTGGTTTTCCGGTATTCCGCATCCGCCTCACTGCGTTCGTCATCTCCGGGGCGCTGGCCGGGCTTGCCGGCTACTTCGCGGCCGCGCAGTTCGGCTTCGTGGTGCCGCAGATGCTCGGCTGGCACGTCTCCGCCACGGTGCTGGTGATGGTGCTGATCGGCGGCTTGCGCTCGATCACCGGGCCGTTGGTCGGGGCGATGGTGCTGCTCGGCCTCGAAGAGGTGCTGAAGGCCTTCACCGAATACTGGAAGCTGATCGAGGGCTTGATCGTGATCGTGCTGGTGATCGTGCTGCCGGGCGGCTTGCGCCAGCTTCTGCCGCATATCGGCGGGCCGCTGTCCCAGGCGCCCGCGGCACGGGAGGCGTCGCGCGCGGCGGATGCCGGTCATGCCTGAGCGGACCTCGGATATCGCGCTTGCTGCGCGCGGTCTTTGCAAGCAGTTCGGCGGCCTGCGCGCCGTCGCCGACGTGTCGCTCGACGTGCGGATCGGCGAAATCCATGCGGTGATCGGGCCGAACGGCGCCGGCAAATCGACGTTGATCAACCTGTTGTCCGGCGATCTCATGGTCAACGCCGGCGACATTTCGCTCAATGGCGCCTCGCTCACCCGGATGCCGCCGCATCGCCGCGCCCGCGCCGGCGTCGGCCGCTCCTACCAGAAGACCACCATCTTTGCCGACTTCACCGCGCACGAAAACGTCCGCCTCGCCGCGCAGGCGCACGCGCCGCGACCGCTGCGCATGACCGGCGGCGTTCGCGCCGATGCCGAGGTCAACCACCGCGCTGCGGATGCGCTGATGCTGGCCGGGCTGCACCAGCGCGCCCGCGTGGTGGCGCGGCAGTTGAGCCACGGCGAACAGCGCCAGCTTGAAATCGCCATGGTGCTGGCGACCGCGCCGCGCGTCATTTTGCTCGACGAGCCGCTGGCCGGGATGGGACACGGCGAGGCGCGCCGCGTCGTCGATCTCATCCGGTCGCTCAAGGAGGGGCGCGCGGTGCTGATCGTCGAGCACGACATGGATGCGGTGTTCGAACTGGCCGACCGCCTGACGGTGATGGCGGACGGCTGCGTCATCGCCAGCGGCGCGCCCGACGAGGTGCGCGTGCACCCGGCCGTGCGCAGCGCCTATCTCGGTGACGACGGGGCGCCGGCATGAGCGCGCTTCTCACCGTCGAAAAACTCGAAGCCTTCTATGGCACGAGCCAGATTCTGCACGGCATCGACCTCGCCGTCGCGCGCGGCGAACAGGTGGCGCTGATCGGCCGTAACGGCATGGGCAAGACCACTCTGCTGCGCACGCTGATGGGGCTGGTGCCCGAGTGCCGCGGCCGGATCGCGTTTGCCGGCCGCGACCTGCGTGGCCTGCCGCCGGAGGCGGTGGCGCTGGCCGGCGTGGCGCTGGTGCCGGAAGGGCGCGGCATCTTCGGCACGCTGTCGGTAACCGAAAACCTGATCATGGCGGCGCGGCCGGGGATCGATGGCCGCTCGACATGGACGCTGGAGCGCATCTTCAAGCTGTTCCCGCGCCTTGAGGAGCGCCGTCGCAACGGCGGTCACCAGTTGTCCGGTGGCGAGCAGCAGATGCTGACGATCGGCCGCGCGTTGATGACCAACCCCGACCTCTTGCTGATCGACGAGGCGACCGAGGGTCTCGCGCCGCTGATCGCGCAGACGATTTGGCACACGCTGAATCTGATCCGCGATGAGGGCGTCGCGGCGATCGTCGTCGACAAGGACTTTCGCAGCCTGGCCCGGCTGGCCAGCCGCATGGTGCTGTTGTCGAAAGGGCAGGTGGTGTTCGAGGGAACGCCACAGGCGCTGACCGCGCGATCTAAATTGCTGGAGCGTTATCTCGGCGTGTAACTTACTAAGACGCCGCCGCGCGCGGCCGCTGCGCCAGCACCGGCGCCACCTCGTCGATCAGTCGTGCCAGTGCCTGATCCACCGAAAGCCCCGCTGTATCGACCTGAGTATCGGCGCGCGCGTAAAGCGGCTCGCGGCTCAACAGGATGGTGCGCAGTTCGTCCATCGCCGAGCGGTCGTCGGCCATCGGCCGCAGGTCGCCCTGCTTGCGCACCCGCCCCATGTGCTCCTCCGGCCGCGCCTTCAGCCACACCGTGTGGAACGACGACAGCACGCGATCGAACGTCACCGGCTCGGAGACGATGCCGCCGCCGGTCGCCAGCACCATCAGCTGGTCGTGTTCGAGCAGTTGCGCCAGTGCCGCCTGCTCCATGCGGCGAAAGCCTTCCTGGCCGTAGAGCGCGATGATCTCGGCGACCGACAACCCGTTCAGCCGTTCGATTTCCTTGTTGAGTTCGACGAAGCGCCAGCCGATGCGCTGCGCCAACAGCCGGCCGAGGGTGGACTTGCCGGCGCCGCGCAGGCCGATCAGGGCGATGCCGGCAAAGGCCGGCCGGTGCGCCGGATCGCTGCCGGCCTGCTCGGTGAGCGCCGCCTTGGCCTCGGCGATCTGTTTCGGCGAGGCGCTGCGCATCAGGTCGCGGATCACGGCCCAGTCCGGGGTGAGGTCGGCGGATGGGATCAGGTCTTCCAGATGCGCGCCCATGGCATCTGCCACCCGCCGCAGCAGCACGATCGAAACGTTGCCTTTGCCGCCTTCGAGTTGCGCCAGATAGCGCTCGGAAATCCCCGAGACGCGCGCCAGCACCTTGCGCGACATGCCGCGCATCGCGCGCATCGTGCGCACGCGCTGGCCGAGTTGCTCCAGAAAGCTGATTTCGGACGTCGATGGCTCGGCCATGGTTGGTGATCAGGTCCGGGCGTTGCGGGTCTGGGGCGGCACCATTTTGCGTACTGAGCGGCAAAATAATGCTGATAACAATTGACAGCAAGCGGGGTGGCGCGCTTTATATGAATTATAATTCAAAAAACGGGAGGAGCGCGTCATCATGGCCGACGATTGCAAATCAGTGGCAGGGGCGCGGGCAGCATGAGCGAAGCGGCTCAATCCGGCAATGCCGTCAGCTATCTTCTCGACCGCAATGTGGAGGCCGGCCGCGGCGGCAAGGTGGTGTTCGTCGATCCGGCCGCGCAACTGACCTATGGCGAGTTGCAGCGCCGCACCCGGCAGATGGCCAACCTGCTGCACCGGCTCGACGTCAGGCGCGAGCAGCGCCTCGCCATGATCATGCTCGACACGGTGGATTTCCCGGCGACGTTTCTTGGCGCCATGCGCGCCGGCGTGGTGCCGGTGCCGCTCAATACGCTGCTGACCGCCGAGCAATATGCCTACATGCTGGCCGACAGCCGCGCCCGCGTGCTGGTGGTGTCGGAGCCGCTGTTGCCGATGGTCGCCGATCTGGTCGGCCGCTTGCCTGATCTCAACCACGTCATCGTCTCGGGCGGCGATCCCCACGGCCATCTGCGCTTCGCCGACGAACTGGCGCGCGAGAGCGATGCCTTCGAGACCGTCGATACCCACCCGGACGAGCCGGCGTTCTGGCTCTATTCGTCCGGCTCGACCGGTGCGCCGAAAGGCGTGCGCCATATCCATTCCAATGTCAGGGCGACCACCGAGACCTATGCCAGCCAGGTTCTCGGCATCCGCGAGGACGATGTCTGCCTGTCGGCGGCTAAGCTGTTCTTCGCCTATGGACTGGGCAATGCATTGACCTTCCCGATGTCGGTCGGCGCCACCACCGTGCTGCATCCCGACCGGCCGACGCCGGCGGCGATGTTCGGGCTGATGCGCAAGCATGGCGCCACCATCTTCTACGGCGTGCCGACGCTGTTCGCCTCGATGCTGGGCGATCCGAGCTTCACCGAGGAGCCACGCTTTCCGCGGCTGCGCGTCTGCACCTCCGCCGGCGAGGCGCTGCCCGAGCATATCGGCACCACCTGGAAGAGCCGCTTCGGCGTCGATATCCTCGATGGCGTCGGCTCGACCGAACTGCTGCATATCTTCGTCTCCAACGCGCCGGGCGACATCCGTTATGGCTCCTCCGGCCGTGCCGTGCCCGGCTACACCATCCGCCTCGTTGACGACAGCGGCGCCGACGTGGCCGACGGTGAGGTCGGCGAGATGCTGGTCAACGCGCCCTCCGCCGCCGAGGGCTACTGGAATCAGCGCGGCAAGAGCCGCCGCACCTTTGCCGGCGACTGGACCCGCACCGGCGACAAGTATTTTCGCGACAGCGACGGCCGCTATGTGTTCTGCGGCCGTGCCGACGATATGTTCAAGGTGTCGGGCATCTGGGTGTCGCCGTTCGAGGTCGAGAGCGCCTTGATCGCGCATCCGGCGGTGCTGGAGGCGGCGGTGGTGCCGGCCGCCGACGCCGACGGCCTGCTCAAGCCGAAAGCCTATATCGTGCTCAACGGCACAGCGACGGCGGGGGAAGCGCTGATGGCGGAGCTGAAAGAGCACGTCAAGCACAAGATCGGCCCGTGGAAGTATCCGCGCTGGATCGAGATCGTCGACAGCCTGCCGAAAACCGCGACCGGCAAGATCCAGCGTTTCAAGCTGCGCGAGCCGGCCTGACGCCGGAACCGCCGGCGTCCCTGCCCGAACGGAGGTCCTTCCATGATCAACCTTGCCCCCGCCGGCACGCTCGCCATCGGCACGAGCACGCTGGAGTTTCGCCTGAGCGGCCCCTCGCCGAAGGATGCGCCGACCCTGGTGCTGCTGCATGAGGGGCTTGGCTCTGCGTCGCAGTGGGGCGATTTTCCCGAGCGCCTGGCGGCCGCCACCGGCACCGGCGTGTTCGCCTATTCGCGCGCCGGCTACGGCGCCTCGAGCGCCAAGCCGCTGCCATGGGGAGCTGACTACATGCACCGCGAGGCCCTGGAGGTGCTGCCGCGGGTGCTCGACTCGATCGGTTTTCGCCGTGGTATTCTGATCGGACATTCCGACGGCGCCTCGATCGCCACCATCTACGCCGGCGGCGTGCAGGATCACCGCGTGCGTGGGCTGGCGCTGATCGCGCCGCATTTTGTCGTCGAGGACGTGTCGATCGCCTCGATCGCCAAGACCAAGGCCGCCTATGAGCAGGGCGACCTCAAGGCGAAGCTCGCGCGCTGGCACCGCGATGTCGAGAACGCCTTCTACGGCTGGAACGATGCCTGGCTCGACCCCGCCTTCCGCCGCTGGGACATTTCCGAAGCGCTCGCCTATGTGCGTGTGCCGATCGCCATCGTGCAGGGCGCCGACGACCAGTACGGCACGGCGCGGCAGATCGAGATCGCGCGCGAGGAATGCTACTGCCCGGTGGACGTCACCATGATCCCGGGCGTCGGCCATTCGCCGCAGCGCGAGGCGCCCGAGGCGACGCTCGATGCGCTGGCCTCCTTCGTCAACCGCATCCTGCGCTTGCATGGCGAAGGCGCGCTGGACCGCGCGGCATGACATGCAAAAAAATGCATGATCGGCAGTATTTCGGCTGGATCAATCAAGAGAAATATGCATTATTATGCATGATATCCTTGATAGACTGACGTGAGGTCATCCATGGCAGCGCAGCCACGCAAGCTGGCGAACGGCGCCGAGCGTATCGATTTTCAGACCGATCCGTCGCGCTACCGGCATTGGTCGTTGGCCATTGACGGTGAAGTGGCGACGCTAACGCTCGACGTCGACGAAGATGGCGGGCTGTTCGAAGGCTACCAGCTCAAGCTCAACTCCTACGACCTCGGCGTCGACATCGAACTGGCTGACGCCGCGCAGCGGCTGCGCTTCGAGCACCCCGGCGTCAAGGTGGTGGTACTGCGCTCGGGCAAGAACCGGGTGTTCTGCGCTGGCGCCAACATTCGCATGCTGGCCGGCGCCAGCCACGCCCACAAGGTCAACTTCTGCAAGTTCACCAACGAGACCCGCAATGGCCTGGAGGATTCCAGCGAAAACTCCGGCCAGCGTTTCATCTGCGTCGTCAACGGCACTGCTGCCGGCGGCGGCTATGAGCTGGCGCTGGCCGCCGACCACATCATCCTCGCCGACGACGGCTCGGCCGCCGTGGCGCTGCCGGAGGTGCCGCTGCTCGCGGTGCTGCCCGGCACCGGCGGCCTGACGCGCGTGGTGGACAAGAGGAAAGTGCGCCGCGACCACGCCGATTATTTCTGCACCATCGAGGAAGGCATCAAGGGCCGGCGCGCGGTGCAGTGGCGCCTCGTCGACGAGATCGCGCCCAACTCGCGTCTGGAAGCGCGGCTTGCCACCCGCATCAAGGAATTCGCCGCGAAATCGCAGCGCAACGGCCATAGTGGCGCGGGCGTCAAGCTGACGCCTCTCAAGCGCGAGTTCGGCAAGACGAGCGTGCGCTACAGCCATGTTGGCGTGGACATCGACCGCGACAAGCGCATCGCCACCATCTCGGTGAAGGCGCCGACCGTGCCGCCTCCGGCGAACATGGCGGATGCGTTGGCGCAGGGCGCCGACTTCTGGCCGCTCACGGTGGCGCGCGAACTCGACGACGCCATCCTGCATCTGCGCCTCAACGAGACCGGCATCGCCATGCTGGTGTTCCGCACCCATTACGACAACGAGGGCGACGCCGCGCATATCGCCGCCTGCGACGCGCTGCTGGAGGCGAACAAGGACCACTGGTTCGCCAACGAAATCCGCCATTACTGGAAGCGGGTGCTGAAGCGCATCGATGTCACCTCGCGCACGCTGGTGACGCTGGTCGAACCGGGGTCGTGCTTCGTCGGCACGCTGGCTGAACTGATCTTCGCCGCCGACCGCTCCTACATGCTGATCGGCAGGCGCGAGGGCGACAACCGGGCGCCGCCGACTGTCACCCTGACCGCGGCCAATTTCGGCCCCTATCCGATGAGCCATGGCCTGACGCGGCTCGAATCGCGCTTTCAGGCCGACCCGTCTCAGGTGGACGCTGTGCGCGAAAAAATCGGCCAGGCGCTCGACGGCGGCGAGGCGGAAGACCTCGGCCTCGTCACCTTCGCGCTCGACGACATCGACTGGGACGACGAGGTGCGCGTGTTCCTTGAGGAGCGCGCCAGTTTCTCGCCGGACGCCCTGACCGGCATGGAAGCCAACCTGCGCTTCGTCGGGCCGGAGACCATGGAATCGAAAATCTTCGCGCGCCTGACCGCGTGGCAGAACTGGATTTTCCAGCGCCCCAACGCGGTCGGCGAGAACGGCGCGCTCAGCCGCTACGGCAGCGGCGAGCGACCCGAGTTCGACATGACGCGGGTTTGATTGTTTCTCACCCTCCCCGGAAAGGGAGGGTCGGATCGCAACAGCGATCCGGGGAGGCGTCGTTACTGACACCTTCCCAAGACCCCCACCCGGCGAGTTGAACTCGCCGACCTCCCCTGCAGGGGGAGGTGGAGAAAGAGGAGGAGCCTCCCCATGAACATCATGAACGTCGATTACACCACAAAAATTCCCAACAACGTCGATCTTGCCGCCGACCGGCAGGTGCTCAAGGCGCTGGAGGGCTGGCATCCCGGCTATCTCGACTGGTGGAACGACATGGGGCCGGACGGCTTTCAGGAATCGCTCGTCTACCTGCGCACCGCGGTCAGCGTCGATCCGAAGGGCTGGGCCAAGTTCGACTATGTGAAGATGCCGGAATACCGTTGGGGTATTCTCCTGGCGCCGGCCGATGCCGAGCGTCAGGTTAATTTCGGTCAGCACAAGGGCGACAAGGCGTGGCAGGAGGTGCCCGGCGAATACCGCGCCATGCTGCGCCGCCTGGTCGTGATCCAGGGCGACACCGAGCCTGCCTCCGTCGAACAGCAGCGCCACCTCGGCAAGACCGCGCCCTCGCTCTACGACATGCGCAACCTGTTTCAGGTCAATGTCGAGGAAGGCCGCCATCTGTGGGCGATGGTCTACCTCTTGCAAAAATACTTCGGCCGCGACGGCCGCGAGGAGGCTGACGACCTGTTGCGCCGCCGCTCCGGCGACGAGGACGCCCCACGCATGCTGGGCGCCTTCAACGAGGCGACGCCGGATTGGCTGTCGTTTTTCATGTTCACTTTCTTTACCGACCGCGACGGCAAGATGCAGTTAGAGAGCCTAGCGCAATCCGGCTTCGATCCGCTGTCGCGCACCTGCCGCTTCATGCTGACGGAAGAAGCGCACCACATGTTCGTCGGCGAGACCGGGGTGGGGCGCGTGCTGCAGCGGACCTGCGAGGCGATGAAGGCGGCCGGCATCGACGATCCGACCGACATCGAGAAAGTGCGTGCGCTCGGCGTCATCGACCTGCCGACCATGCAGAAGAAGATGAACCTGCACTATTCGCTCTCGCTCGACCTGTTCGGCTCCGAAGTCTCGACCAACGCCGCCAACTTCTACAATGCCGGTCTGAAGGGCCGGTTCCAGGAAACCAAGATCGACGACGACCATCGCCTGACCTCCGATACCTATCCGGTGCTCAAGCTGGTCGATGGCGAAATCAAGCTGGTGGACGAGCCGGCGCTGACCGCGCTCAACATGCGGCTGCGCGACGACTATACCAACGACTGCGCCAAGGGCGTCGAGCGCTGGAACAAGATCATCGAGAAGGCCGGCGTCAATTTCCGGCTGGAGCTGCCGCACACCGCGTTCCATCGCCAGATCGGCGAATTCACCAATGTGCAGGCGACGCCGAAGGGCCTGCTCTTGAGCGAGGCTGAATGGCAGAAGGTGCGCGACGACTATCTGCCGTCGCTGGCCGACGGCGATTTCATCGCTTCCCTGATGCAGCCGGTGACGGAGCCGGGAAAATTCGCGGGCTGGATCGCGCCGCCGAAGGTCGGCATCGACAACAAGCCGGGCGATTTCGAGTATGTGCAGATCGCGGCGTAACCTGTTTCCCTCTCCCACAAGGGGAGAGGGAAAGACCATCGAGTCAGCACATGACCACTCCTCTCAAGAAGCAGCACCTGATCGACCCTGAGATTTGCATTCGCTGCAACACCTGCGAGGAAACCTGCACGGTCGATGCCATTACCCACGACGACAACAACTATGTCGTCAACGCCGATATCTGCCAGTTCTGCATGGACTGCATTTCGCCGTGTCCGACTGGCGCCATTGACAACTGGCGCGTGGTTGAGGCGCCGTATTCGCTGGACGATCAATTCTCGTGGAGCGAACTGCCGGCGCAGCAGGAGCTTGACGCGGCCGCCGGCCCGGTCACGGTCGAGGCGCTGGAGGACGATATCGGCGCGCTGCTTGAAGAGGCGCGCAAGGGGCTTGGCGGCAAGGCGGTGGCGCCGCACTCCGCAAGCAAGCCGAGCGTCAACCTTTACAATCGCGGCAAGCCGGCGCTCGCCACCATCACCGGCAATTTCCGCCTCACCGAAGCCGACGCTGACAACGACGTGCGCCACCTCATCCTCGACTTCGGCGATCATCCCTTTCCGGTGCTGGAAGGCCAGAGCATCGGCATCGTCGCGCCGGGCGTGGACGAGCATGGCCAGCCGCATCGCGTGCGGCTTTATTCCATCGCCAGCTCCCGCGACGGCGAGAAGCCGAACAGCAACAACCTGGCGCTCACCGTGAAGCGCGAGCCGCAGGGCGTGTGCTCGAACTATCTGTGCGACCTGCCGCGCGGCGCGAAGGTGGAAGTCACCGGGCCGTTTGGCGCCACCTTCCTGCTGCCGAACGATCCCGCTGCCAACATCGTGATGATCTGCACCGGCACCGGCTCGGCGCCGATGCGCGCCTTCACCGAGCGGCGCCGCCGCGCCATGCCCGACGCGGCCGGGCGCATGCTGTTGTTCTTCGGCGCGCGGCGGCCGCAGGAACTGCCGTATTTCGGCCCGCTGCAGAAGGTACCGGATAAATTGCTCGGCAAATATCTGTGCTACTCGCGGGTGCCGGGCGAGCCGCGCACCTATGTGCAGGACCGCATCCGCACCGAGGCGGCACAGATCGCAACTCTGCTCAATGATGCGCGGACTTACGTTTACATCTGCGGGCTGAAGGGCATGGAAACCGGCGTCGATGAAGCCTTTGCCGATGCCTGCCGCCATGCCGGCATGGAGTGGGCCGCGCTCAAGACCGCGATGCGCGAAGGCGGCCGCTACCACGTCGAGACGTACTGAGCGGCGGTCTCCCTTTATCCCTCTCCCGCATAGCCCGTCGAAGACGGGCGTGAACGCCCTTTCGCCGGGGGAGGGCAGGGTCGGGGAAGCGGAAAGCTCTAGAAATCGAGGTCGGTGTAGCTGCGCGAGGCCGGCACGCCGGCCAGCCACTCGGCCAATAGCGGCCGGAACGAGGGCCGCGACTTGATGCGCGCATACCAGGCTTTGGCCGCCTCGTCCTCGCTCCACGGCACGTCTCCGAGGTAGTCGATCGCCGACAGGTGGGCGGCGGCGGCAAGGTCGGCGTAGGTCAGGCGGTCGCCTGCGAGATAATTGCGGGTGCGCGCCAGCCAGCCGATATAGGCAAGGTGGTAGCGCACATTGGCCTTGGCGGCACGGATCACGTCGGTCGAGGGCGGACCGCCGCCGGCTTCCTCGCTCATGTAGCGCTTGTAGATGCGCTCGGTGACCAGCGGGCCTGAGACCTCGGCGAAGAACTTGTCGTGAAACCAGGCCGACAGGCGGCGCACCTCGATGCGCTCCTCCGGCTCGATCGGCATCAGGCGGCGCTCGCCCATCGTGACGCCGATCAGTTCGTCGAGATATTCGCTGACCACCCCGACGCCGGGCGCCACCGGGCCGTCGTCCACCGCCAGCACCGGGGTGGCGGCGGCCGGGTTCATCACCAGAAATTCCTTGCGCCGTTCCCAGGTCCGCTCCTCGGTCAGCGTGACGTCGAGCCGGTATTCACCGAGCACCAGGCGGACGAAACGGGAGTGGGGACAGAACGGGTGGTGGAACAGCGTCAGCATGGCGTCCTTGATAGTTTCAGATGCCTTAACAAACCGCTTCCATCTGTGGGAACCGGCTGTGCGCGCACCCTCGGCCCGGTAGGAGCGGACGCGGACGTCCGGGTTTCCCGGTCAATTCTGTTCAAAGCATGATGCGGCGCGGACGGCTTGCCCGGCCCGGCGGCCAGATAGCCGTTGCGGGGCTTTCGCGAATCCGCGACAAAGCGGCACCTTCGCTGCCCGCTTTCGCCGTCCGCCCGGATCGCCGCCATGCTGTTCGACCTGTTCAAGGCTTTGATGCTCGGCGTCGTCGAGGGATTGACCGAGTTTCTGCCGGTCTCCTCGACCGGCCACCTGCTCCTGATGGAGCGTTTCTTCGGCTTCGACGACGATGCGTTCGGCAAGACCTTCGTGGTGCTGATCCAGCTCGGCTCGATCCTCGCCATCCTGTCGGTGTATTTCTCGCAGCTGATGCGCATCGCGCTCGGGATGTTTTCCGATCCCGCGGCGCGGCGCTTCGTCATCGGCGTTCTGGTGGCGTTCCTGCCGGCGGCGGTGATCGGGGCGGCCGCGCATTCGTTCATCAAGGGCGTGCTGTTCAATCCGTGGGTGGTGTGCTTCACGCTGATCGTCGGCGGCGCGGTGCTGCTATGGGTCGATCAACTCGATCTCAAGCCGCGCTATCATGACGCCACGGGGTTTTCGCTGCCGATGTATCTCGGCATCGGCATCTGCCAGTGCATGGCGATGATTCCCGGTGTGTCGCGCTCCGGCGCCACCATCGTCGCGGCGATGCTGTTCGGCGCCAACAAGCGCTCGGCGGCGGAGTTTTCGTTTTTCCTTGCCATCCCGACCATGGCCGGGGCCTTTGCTTACGACCTTTACAAGAACGCCGGCGAGATGACCGGCCACAACGTCACCCTGGTGGCGGTCGGCTTCGTCACCTCGTTTCTTGCGGCGCTGCTCGTGGTCAAGACCTTCCTCGACTATGTCAGCCGGCACGGCTTTACGCCGTTCGCGTGGTGGCGGGTGATTGTCGGCACGCTGGGGCTGATCGGGCTGGCGATGGGGTTCTGACCGTCGCCATGGCGGCGCGCCGTTGTTCGGGCGCGCGGCGTGGCTTACACGCTGAGCCGCTGGAACTGCCCGGTGCGGCGGAAGCGCCACAGGTAGCTGGGCGCGATCGCCGCCATTGCCTCCGGCACGATGCCAAGCCCTTCCAGCGTCAGCCCGGCCGCCAAGGCTGCCTCCGACACCACGTTGTCGGATTGCAGCAGCGTGACCTGGTCGGGCGTCAACGTGAACGGCTGCGGCGCGAACTGCAGCAGATAGGCTTGCCACCGCGCCAGCGCGAACGGCAGCGTGACCAGCGCCCGGTCGCGCCCGATGGTCTTGAGGATGAAGGCGAGGATCTCGCGCATCGTCATCACCTCGGGGCCGCCCAGTTCGTAGGTTGCCCCCGCCCTGGCGCGGCCGTCGACGGCCGCGCCAATGGCCAGCGCCACGTCGCCGGCGAACAC
>JBARWE010000178.1:0-3089 GCA_049646625.1 Xanthobacteraceae bacterium | reverse complement strand
GCATATGGCAGCGCTGATCGCCGGCGGCATCGTGCTTTACGGCGCGCTGCTGGCGGCGCTCGGCGTGGTCGACCGCAATGCCGTCGCGGCCTTGCGCAACGCCATCGCGCGTGGCAAGGACGGCGCGTCGAACGACCCTTCAAGGACATTCCGTCATGGCGGCGAAGCCTAGTGATCTGGTATTTTCCGGCGTGCAGCCGACCGGCAACCTGCACCTCGGCAACTATCTCGGCGCCATCGTCAACTTCGTGAAGCTGCAGGAGACGCACGCCTGCATCTATTGCGTGGTCGATCTGCACGCCATCACCATGCCGCCATCGGTGTGGGGCGGCCCGCAGGAACTGGCCCGTTCGACGCGCGAGGTGACGGCGGCCTTCATCGCCGCCGGCATTGATCCGACGAAGAACATCATCTTCAACCAGAGCCAGGTCGCAGGCCATGCCGAACTGACCTGGGTGTTCAATTGCGTCGCGCGCATCGGCTGGCTCAACCGCATGACGCAGTTCAAGGAGAAGGCCGGCAAGGACCGCGAGAATGCCTCCGTCGGCCTTTACGACTATCCGGTGCTGATGGCCTCCGACATTCTGGTCTATCGCGCCACCCATGTGCCGGTCGGCGAGGACCAGAAGCAGCACCTCGAACTGACGCGCGACATCGCGCAGAAGTTCAACAACGACTTCGCCGAATCGATCGCGGCGCGCGGCTATGGCGAGGCGTTCTTTCCGTTACCGGAGCCGGTGATCACGGGACCGGCGACGCGGGTGATGTCGCTGCGCGACGGCACCAAGAAGATGTCGAAGTCGGATGCCTCCGACTATTCGCGCATCAATCTCACCGACGACGCCGACACCATCGCGCAGAAGGTGCGTAAAGCGAAGACCGATCCCGAGCCGCTGCCGAGCGAGGAACCCGGACTGGCGCAGCGCCCGGAAGCCGACAACCTGGTCGGCATCTACGCGGCCCTTGCCGGCAAGCCGAAGGCGGCGGTGCTGGCCGAGTTCGGCGGCGCGCAATTTTCGCAATTCAAATCGAATCTGGTTGATCTTGCGGTGACGCGCCTGGCCCCGATCGCCGGCGAGATGAAGCGGCTGACGCAGGACCCCGGCTATATCGATTCCGTTCTGGTCGATGGCGCCGCCCGCGCCAACCTCATTGCCTCCGAAACCATGAGCGCGGTGAAGGACATCGTCGGCTTCATCCACAAGGTGTGAGTGTTTCCATCAGCTTGCCACATTCGTCGTGAGCGCGTCCCGCGCGCTCAAAACGCTTGTCGATGCGCCGCGCGTCGTGGCAGCATCCCGCGGTTTTGACGCGCAGGGGACGGGCGCCGGATGAACACCAAACGCCGCAGCTACGAAACCGGCCACAAGCCGAAATGCCTCGTGCTGGTGGACGAGACGCCGGAATGCGATCGCGCGGTGTACTATGCCAGCCGCTGGGCGGTGCGCGTCGGCGGTGGCGTGGTGATGCTGCGCGTGATCGATACCGGCGACCGCAACCAGCAATGGCTCGGCGTCGCCGACATCATGCGTGCCGAGGCGCTGGAGGAAGCCAACATCGCGCTCGACCGCGCCTCCGGCCGCGCCAACGGGCTGGCCGCCATCACGCCTGAGCGTGTGTTCCGCGAGGGCGCCGATCCGCGCGAGCAGATTCTCGATGTGATCGAAAAAGACGTCGATATCGCGCTGCTGGTGCTGGCCGCAGCCACCGGTGCCGAGGGGCCGGGGCCGATCGTCACCGCGGTGGCCAAGACATCCGGCGCGTTCCCGATCCCGGTTACGATCGTGCCCGGCAATCTCGGCGACGAGGATCTCGACGCGCTGTCGTGAGCGGTGGTCCCAAAGGCTTGGTTGCGACCTTTGCCGGTCTTGATCGGTGCATTCGTCCACGCCATCTGTTACGGTGACAGTTCCATTTTTGTAAGGCGAGCCGGCCTTGAACCGGCGATTGCGCCGGAGATCGCGCCATGTTCATCCAGACCGAGACCACCCCCAATCCCGCGACGCTGAAATTCCTGCCGGGCCGCACCCTGATGGAGAGCGGCACCGCGGAGTTCACCGATGCCGAGGCGGCGGCGCGTTCGCCGCTGGCCGAGCGGCTGTTCGCCGTTCCCGGCGTCAGCGGGGTGTTCTACGGCTATGACTTCGTCACCGTCACCAAGGCGGACGGCGACTGGCAGCATCTCAAGCCGGCGATCCTCGGCGCCATCATGGAGCATTACCTGTCCGGCGCGCCGCTGTTCGCCGGGGGCGCCGCCGAGGTCGATCACGACGCGACGCAGGAATTTTTCGACGAGGCCGATACCGAGACGGTCGAGACTATCAAGGATCTGATCGAGACCCGTGTGCGCCCGGCGGTCGCCGGCGATGGCGGCGACATCACTTTCCGCGGCTTCAAGGACGGCATCGTCTATCTCGACATGAAGGGATCGTGTTCGGGCTGCCCGTCCTCGACCGCGACGCTGAAGCACGGCATCCAGAACCTGCTCAAGCACTTCGTGCCCGATGTCGTCGAAGTGCAGGCGATGTAACGGCGCGGACCTTTTTCCGGTTGCGGGCGCGATACTGATGCAATGCTGATCCTGGCTATCGATACCGCGCTCGACGCCTGTTCCGCCGGCGTGCTCGACACCCGCGCCGCGCGCATCATCGCCCACGAATCGCTGGCGATGCGCCGCGGCCACGCCGAGGCGCTGATGCCGCTGGTGTCGCGGGTGATGAAGACATCCGGCGTCGCCTTTGCTGATCTGGCGCGCATCGCCGTCACCACCGGTCCGGGCAGCTTCACCGGCCTCAGGGTCGGGCTGGCGGCGGCGCGCGGCATCGGTCTCGCCGCGCAAAAGCCGGTGGTAGGCCTGACCACGCTTGCCGCTTATACCGCCCCCAAGGTCGCTGTCGATGGCGACAGCCCGGTGCTGGCCGCCATCGATGCGCGCCACGGCCAGGTGTATTTCCAGTTTGTCGATGGCGAGGGCACGATGCTGGTAGCGCCGCGGATCGCGCCGCTTGACGATGCGATCGCCGCCGTGCCGCGTGATGCCGCGCCCTGCCTCGTCGGCAATGCGGCGGCGCTGCTGGCCGGGCGCTGGC
>JBARWE010000177.1:0-7664 GCA_049646625.1 Xanthobacteraceae bacterium | reverse complement strand
GCCGCCCTGCGGCCCGCCGCCCGGAAAGCCCTGGAAGCGGGGCTTGCCCTCGGCGTCGATCTCGCCGGCGTCAAACTGCTTGCGCTTGTCGGCGTCGCCGAGAATCTCGTTGGCGGCGTTGACCTCGGCAAAGCGCGCCGCCGCCTTGGGATCGTCCTTGTTGGCGTCGGGGTGGTGCTTCTTGGCGAGCTTGCGAAACGCGCTCTTGATCGCCGCGGCGCTGGCGTTCCGCGGCACCCCCAGAACTTCGTAGGGGTCGCGCATCCGTGGTCTCTCCTTGCATGGTCTTGGGCAGATGGCTGCGGCCGGCGGGCCGCATCGTCACGTCATCTGGGGTCTTCGTGGCATTTTTGCAACGACGATCAGCTTCGCCGCCAGGCGCTCATGTTGCGGATTTCCCAGGCGCCCCTGGCGGATTTGCAGGCGGCGCCCTGCATCCAGGCTTCCCGGCTGCCGCGGACGTAGCTGGCAAGGAAATCGCGGCAGGTGCGGCCGTCGGCGGAATAGGCATTGGCAAGCGGCGTCACCGAACCGCGCGCGCCGGTCGCCGGATTTTCCCACACCTGGCTTGCATCCTTGCCGCCGCGGGCCAGCACGTCGGCGGCGGCGATGCGGGCGAAGGCGAGGTCGCCCTCGGTCGGCCCGGTGGCACCGATCGAGCCGGTCGCCTCGGTCAGCGATGAGGGGTCCGCGCTGAACGTATCGAGATGGGATGACAGGCTGCAGCCGCCGGCACCGAGCGCCAGCAGGGCAGCGACCATCAGCCCCGGAAGTCCAGAGAGATTCCGGCGTGCGGCGGATAGGTCTTTGGCCCTCTGTGTCTTATATAAGGGCCGCGTACCCTGCTGGACCGTTCCACGCCGCAACCGGAAACTCCACGAATGACCAATACAGGCTCCATCAAACACCATGGAGAGTTAACGTCTGGTGATTTTACAGCCGCTACGGAGCCGTTTGCCCTGTTCGCGGCGTGGCTTGCGGAAGCCGAGCGGAGCGAGCCGAACGACCCCAACGCCATGGCGGTGGCGAGCGTCGACGCCGATGGCCTGCCCGACGTGCGCATGGTGCTGCTCAAGGGCTACGATGCCCAAGGTTTCGTGTTCTATACCCACCTCGCCAGCCAGAAGGGGCGGGAGATTACCGGCAACCCGAAGGCGGCGCTGCTGTTTCACTGGAAGTCGCTGCGCCGGCAGATCCGCGTTCGCGGCACGGTCAGCCGTGTCGACGACGCCGAGGCCGACGCCTATTTCGCCACCCGCCCGAAGCAGGCGCAGATCGGCGCCTGGGCCAGCAAGCAGTCGCAACCGCTGGAAAGCCGCTTCGCCTTCGAACAGGCGATCGCCAAGGTGGCGGCAAAGTATGCGCTTGGCCCGGTGCCGCGGCCGCCCGGCTGGGTCGGCTTCCGGGTTGCGCCGCAATCGTTCGAGTTCTGGCACGACCGGCCGTTCCGCCTGCACGACCGCATCGTCTTTACGCGGGCGGCGGATGGCTGGCACAAGACGCGACTTTACCCGTAATTCCGACAGGGGATGCAAGGCGACCAACGCATGACGACACCTCCTCCGGCCAACTCTCCGCGGCGCACCCTGCTGCTCACCGGCGCCAGTCGTGGCATCGGGCACGCCACCGTCATCCGCTTCTCAAGCGCCGGTTGGCGCGTCATCACCTGCTCGCGCCATCCTTTTCCCGAGCAGTGCCCGTGGGGCGCCGGCCCCGAGGACCATATCCAGGTCGACCTCGCCGACCATGCCGATACCGCCCGCGCGATCCAGGAAATCCGCGAGCGGCTGGAGGGCAGCGCGCTGCATGCGCTGGTCAACAACGCGGCGATCTCGCCCAAGGGGCCGGACGGCGCCCGGCTCGGCTCGATCGACACCGAACTGGACACCTGGACCCATGTGTTCGGCGTCAATTTCTTTGCGCCGATCATGATGGCGCGCGGCCTGATCGAGGAATTGAAGGCGGCCAAAGGCTCGGTGGTCAATGTCACCTCGATCGCCGGCTCGCGCGTGCATCCGTTCGCCGGCGCCGCCTACGCTACCTCGAAGGCGGCGCTGGCCGCGCTGACCCGCGAGATGGCATCCGACTTCGGCCGCCTCGGTGTGCGGGTCAACGCCATCGCGCCGGGCGAGATCGATACCTCGATCCTCTCTCCGGGCACCGAAAAGATCGTCGAGCAGCAGATTCCGCTGCGCCGGCTCGGCACGCCGGACGAGGTCGCCAAGATCATCTATGTGCTGTGCACGGAGACGTCGTCCTATGTGAACGGCGCCGAAATCCACATCAACGGCGGCCAGCACGTCTAGCTGTGAAGCCCCCACCCACCCCTCCCCCGCAAGCGGGGGAGGGATAAAGGGAGGGGGCAGGCACGACGGCGGAGGGCGGACGGGAAGGCCACCGGAATTGCGGACAAGGCTAGCTGCGCGTGCCGGACGTCTCGTAAGCGCGGAATACGCTGGAGCAGTCGTCCTCGGATTCGTCGTCGGCCAGCCACGCCCCGCAGTGCCGGCACAGCCGCGGCAGCGCCGCGGCGGCGGCGCGGCGATCGCGCGGGGAGTTGCGTCGATAGAAGCGGAGATCGACAACGTTGCGGCGGGTCTCGGCGGTTTTCTGCACCATCGTATCCTCGTCTTGACGCCGCCTTATCGCAAAAATCCCTCGCGCAATCGTTCAGAGGAAACGTCCAATTTTAGCGGTGATCCGGCACGATCTGGAACGGCGTTCGGGCAATGCCGGAAATCTGCAACCGGCGATAGCAGGACAGGCTTGATGGCCTTTCGCAGGCATGCCAAGAGGGACCGAAACGGCGGCCGGGACCGCCGTGGCCGCGTCGGGTGCCCGCCGGCCTGAACGTCAAGGTGAACACAGCATGGTTGAGACGGCGGGTCTGATGCGGGGCAAGCGCGGCATCGTGCTTGGCGTCGCCAATAATCGGTCGATCGCGTGGGGTATTGCCAAGGCCTGCCGCGCCGCCGGCGCTGAACTGGCGCTGACCTGGCAGGGGGATGCGCTGAAGAAGCGCGTCGAGCCGCTCGCCGCCGAGCTTGGCGCGGTTCTGCTTGGCCACTGCGACGTCACCGAGCCGGCCACCATCGACGCGGTGTTCGAGGAGGCGAGAAAGCAGTGGGGCAAGGTCGATTTTGTCGTCCATGCCATCGCCTTCTCCGACAAGGACGAACTTGACGGCCGCTATGTCGAGACCACGGCCGAGAATTTCTCGAAGACCATGCTGATCTCCTGCTACTCGCTGACTGCGGTGGCGCAGCGCGCGGAGAAGCTGATGACCGACGGCGGCGCGCTGTTGACGCTCACTTACTACGGCGCCGAAAAGTGGATGCCGCATTACAACGTGATGGGCGTCGCCAAGGCGGCGCTGGAGGCCAGCGTGCGCTATCTCGCCGCCGACCTCGGCGAGAAGAACATCCGCGTCAACGCAATTTCAGCCGGTCCGATCAAGACGCTGGCCGCCTCCGGCATCGGCGATTTCCGCTACATCCTGAAGTGGAACGAGTACAACGCGCCGATGCGCCGCACCGTCACCATCGAGGAAGTCGGCGACAGCGCGCTGTACTTCCTGTCCGATCTGGCGCGTGGCGTCACCGGCGAAGTGCATCACGTCGATTCCGGCTACCACATCGTCGGCATGAAGCGGCCGGACGCGCCCGACATCTCGCTCGCCAAGGACTGACGAACGTCGACGATGCGCGCGCCCACCATCTATTTCGTTCGCCACGGCGAGACCGAATGGAACGCCGCCGGCCGCTTCCAGGGCTGGCGCGACATTCCGCTCAACGCGCGCGGCCGCGCCCAGGCGGCGCGTGTCGGCGGGCTGTTGCGTGAATTGATGGCTGAACGCAACTGCGATCCGGCGCGGCTTGCCTATGTCGCAAGTCCGCTCGGGCGGGCGCGCGAGACCATGGAACTGATGCGGGCAACGCTTGGCGTGCCACCGGCCTCCTACCGCGCCGACGAGCGGCTGCGCGAAATCGGTTACGGCGCATGGGAGGGACTGACGGTTGCCGAGATGGCGGCCGCGCACCCGGAGGTGTTCGCTGCCCGCAACGCCGACAAGTGGCAGGTGGCGGCGCCCGGTGGCGAGACCTATGCGGCGATCGCCGCGCGGCTCAAGGGCTGGCTCGACTCGCTGACGCAGGACACGGTGGCGGTGGCGCATAGCGGCACGGCGCGCGCCCTGATGGTGGCGCTCGGGGTCGCGCCGGCGGTGAGCGCAGGCGATCTGCCGGTGGCACAGGGGGCGGTCTATGTTTTCGCCGATGGCGGCATGACCCGGCACGGCTGACACTCTTAATTTGGGCTTCTCGATCGTCATGCCCGGCCTTGTGCCGGGCATCCACACCCTCTCCCTTTATCCCTCCCCCGCTTGTGGGGGAGGGGTGGGTGGGGCTGCAAAGACGTGGATGGCCGGGACATAGGCGTGGTCAGAACGCCGTTCTTCGAACGGCTGTGCCGGGTCATGACGGAGTAGCATTTTAGCCCCAGAGAATTGCGATTTTCGCGACTTCCCGCTACGACATCTGCAAGCTTGCAGGCAAAAAACTGCAAAGTTGCAGACCGGGCTTGCAGCTTTGCAATCGGACCGATTGCATTTTTGCAACTCACTTGGTTGTCCTCATGTCCCACAACACTTTCGGCCACCTGTTCCGCGTTACCACGTTCGGCGAAAGCCACGGGGTGGCGATCGGCTGCGTGGTGGACGGCTGCCCGCCGCTCATTCCGCTTGAAGCGGAGGACATCCAGCGCGATCTCGACCGCCGCCGCCCCGGCCAGTCGCGTTTCACCACCCAGCGGCGCGAGCCGGATCAGGTGAAAATCCTGTCAGGCGTGATGGTGCATCCCGAGACCGGGGTGCAGGTCACGACCGGCGCGCCGATCGCGCTTCTGATCGAGAACACCGACCAGCGCTCCAGGGACTATTCCGACATCAAGGACAAGTTTCGCCCCGGCCATGCCGACTTCACCTATGAGGCGAAATACGGCCTGCGCGATTATCGCGGCGGCGGCCGCTCCTCGGCGCGCGAGACGGCGGCGCGGGTCGCCGCCGGCGCCATCGCCCGCAAGGTGGTGCCTGGCATCACCGTGCGGGGCGCGCTGGTGCAGATGGGGCCGCACCGGATCAACCGCGACAACTGGGACTGGGAC
Organism: Xanthobacteraceae bacterium; assembly: GCA_049646625.1. Lineage (GTDB taxonomy): Bacteria > Pseudomonadota > Alphaproteobacteria > Rhizobiales > Xanthobacteraceae > PRO6. Next base: position 2,504 of record JBARWE010000177.1, on the reverse strand, counting down.
GAGGTCGGCAACAACCCGTTCTTCTGCCCCGACAAGGACAAGGCGGCGTTCTTCGAGAGCTATCTCGATGGCATCCGTAAAAGCGGCTCGTCGATCGGCGCGGTGATCGAGGTGGTGGCGGAAGGCGTGCCGGCGGGCCTCGGCGCGCCGATCTATGGCAAGCTCGACGGCGACCTTGCCGGCGCGCTGATGAGCATCAACGCCGTCAAGGGCGTCGAGATAGGCGCCGGCTTCGCTGCCGCCGCGCTGACGGGTGAGGACAACGCCGACGAGATGCGCAGTTCTTCGTCCAATATGGGCAACAACGGCCCGGTGTTTCTGTCGAACCACGCCGGCGGCGTGCTCGGCGGCATCTCGACCGGGCAGCCGGTGGTGGCGCGTTTCGTGGTCAAGCCGACCTCGTCGATCCTGACGCCGCGCCGTACCGTGGCGCGCGACGGCACCGACACCGAAATTATGACCCGCGGTCGCCACGATCCGTGCGTCGGCATCCGCGCCGTTCCGGTCGGCGAGGCGATGGTGGCCTGCGTGCTGGCCGACCATTTCCTGCGCCATCGCGGCCAGGTCGGCTGACCGGCTGCTGGCCGGGAGTTGATTGTCGGGCGGCTCTCGATCACCATCGCGGCTGAACCGTCATCGCGCCCGGTCCGCCGGCGCCGGACCCTTGCGTGACCCGTCATGCGGCTACCCTTCTTCTACGGCTGGATCGTCGTCGCGGTGGTGTTCGTGACGATGGGGATCGGCGTCAACGCGCGCACCTCCTTCTCGCTGCTGTTCGCGCCCATCGTCGACGAGTTCGGCTGGCAACGCAGCATCACCGCGGGCATCTTCTCGTTCGGCTTCGTCGTCTCGGCGCTCAGCACCCCGCTGATCGGCAAACTGATGGACCGCGCAGGGCCGCGCGTCGTGATGGAGCTGGGCATCGTCATGATGGTCGCCGGCCTCATGCTTGCGCCGCTGGCGACGCAGCCCTGGCACCTTTACGTCACGCTCGGCGCGCTGGTCGGCGCCGGCAGCATCTGCCTGAGCTACACCGGGCAGTCGCTGTTCCTGCCGAACTGGTTCGTGCGCCGGCGCGGACTCGCCTCCGGCATCGCCTTCGCCGGTGTCGGCGTCGGCTCAATCACGCTGCTACCCTGGGTTCAGGCGATGATCGACAGCGTCGGCTGGCGGCAGGCTTACTGGATACTCGGCATCGCCCTGTTCGTCATTCTCGCGCCGATCAACCTGCTGCTGTTCAAGCGGCCTGAGGACATCGGCTTGATGCCCGACGGCGACGGCGGCAACGGGACCGTGCAGGCTGTGACCCGCCCTTCCAACATCGTCGATCCGGCGTGGGCCGCAATCGACTGGACGCTGCCGCGTGCGCTGCGCACGTTGCGTTTCTGGTGGCTGGCGCTCGGCTATTTTGCCGGCCTTTATGCCTGGTACGCGGTGCAGGTGCATCAGACCAAGTATCTGGTCGAGATCGGCTTCAGCACCAGCATTGCCGCCTGGGCACTTGGCTTCGTCAGCTTCGTCGGCATTCCCGGCCAGATCGTGCTCGGCCACGTCTCCGATCGTATCGGCCGTGAATGGGTGTGGGCGCTGAGCTGCTTCGGCTTTGCCATATGCTTTGTGGCGCTGGTCGCGTTGCAGGTCTGGCCCAGCCTCGTGCTGGTGTTCGTCATGGTGCTGGCCCAGGGCGTGCTGGGCTACGGCATGACCTCGGTGATGGGCGCGGTGGTGCTTGAGATTTTCGAGGGGCGGCATTTCGGCAGTATCTTCGGCACGCTGATGACCATCGGTCTGGCTGGCGGAGCGATCGGGCCGTGGGTGACGGGCGCGCTGTTCGATCTGTCCGGCAGCTACACCCTCGGCTTCTGGATCGGCGTTGCGATGAGCGCCCTGTCGGCGGCCGGGGTGTGGCTTGCCGCGCCCGGCAAGGTGCGCGCGGTTGCCGGCCGCGTCCACCTGATCGCCCCGGCCGATGGAACCAGGGTATCCGTCGGCGGATGAGGAGCCGGCATCGCCGAATCCGGCTTTTGCTTTGACCGGACCCGTGGCACCATCGTCCGCGTCTGTCTGACGATAGGAGGCCGCGATGCGCTGGTGGGTCTCGATCGGGGCGGGGGCGGTGGTGGCGGCGCTGCTGAGTGGCGACGTGGCGGGAATTGCCGCGCCGGCCGGGGTTCATCGTCTGGCGCAATCGGACAGTCGCCAGCCGGTCGATGTCCAACTCGTGCTCGCCGTTGACGTGTCCTATTCGATGGATCTCGACGAGCTTGCGACGCAGCGCGAAGGTTATGCCGAGGCGATCGTGTCGCGCGAGTTCTTGCAGGCGCTGCGGCAGGGGCCGGCCGGCCGCATTGCCATTACCTATTTCGAATGGGCCGGGTCGCAGGACCAGAAGCTGATCATCCCGTGGCGGATCATCGACGGCCCGGAATCGGCCGGCGCGGTCGCCGCCGAGATTCGACAGGTGCCGGTGCGCCGCGCCTCGCGCACCTCGATTTCCGGTGCCA
>JBARWE010000176.1:0-15656 GCA_049646625.1 Xanthobacteraceae bacterium | reverse complement strand
GACGCGCTGGCGGCGGCCGAAAACGCCATGGCCGAGACCGACCGCGAGGCCCGCGCCGCGCTGGAGGCGCTCTCCGCCGCCCGCGAAGCCACCGCCCGCGCCGAGGAGCGCAAGGTCAGCGCACAGGGCCGCCTCGAAGATGTCGAACGCGAGATTCGCGATATCCTCGAAACCGAGCCGCAGGCCGCCGCCGCGATCGCCGAGATCGCGCCGGGCGACGACCTGCCGGAACTTGCAAACGTCGAGGCCGACCTCGACAAGCTCAGACGCGACCGCGAGCGGCTTGGCGCCGTCAACCTGCGGGCCGAGGAAGAACTGCGCGAGGTCGAAGCCCAGCACGGCACGCTGACCACCGAGCGCGACGACCTGGTGGAAGCGATCAAGAAGCTGCGCACCGGCATTCAGAGCCTCAACCGCGAGGCGCGCGAACGGCTGCTTGCCTCGTTCGAAACCGTCAACGGCCATTTCCAGCGGCTGTTCACGCAACTGTTCGGCGGCGGCGAGGCCGAACTGAAGCTGGTCGAAAGCGACGACCCGCTGGAAGCCGGCCTTGAGATCATCGCCAAGCCGCCGGGCAAGAAGCCGCAGACGCTGTCGCTATTGTCGGGCGGCGAGCAGGCGTTGACGGCGATGGCCCTGATCTTCGCGGTGTTCCTCACCAACCCGTCGCCGATCTGCGTGCTGGACGAGGTCGACGCGCCGCTCGACGATCACAACGTGGTGCGCTTCTGCAACCTGATGCGCGAGATGACGCAATCGACCGAGACGCGCTTCGTCATCATCACCCACAACCCGATCACCATGTCGCACATGAACCGGCTCTACGGGGTGACGATGGCCGAACGCGGCGTCTCGCAACTGGTGTCGGTCGATCTCGAAGCGGCGGTCAAGATCCGCGATTCCAAGGTGGCATAAGCGCCGCCATTGAACCATTTCCGCCGTCGCCGGACTCATGGCGAAGGAACGGTGGCGGTTGTCCATACCGGCAGCCACGCTCTCCACTTCCCTTGAAAACACGATAGACTGCCCCGCCGTCACTCTTCTTTCCCCTGGAGTCTCACTATGTCCACCGGCTGGATCGTTCTCGGCGTCCTCGTCGTCCTCGCCTTCATCGTGTTCGCCGCCTACAACCGGCTGGTCGCGCTGAGCCAGCGGGTTAATCAGGCGTTCGCCGACATCGACGTGCAACTCAAGCTGCGCCACGACCTGATCCCCAACCTCGTGGAAACGGTGAAAGGCTATGCCGGCCACGAGCGCGGCACCCTTGAAGAAGTGGTGAAGGCGCGCAACGCGGCGCTGTCGGCGCAAGGCCCGGCCCAGGTCGCCGCCGCCGAGAACATGCTGACCGGCGCGCTCGGCCGCCTGATCGCGCTGGCCGAGGCCTATCCCGACCTCAAGGCCAACGCCAACTTCCAGCAATTGCAGGCCGAACTGTCCGACATCGAGAACAAGATCGCCGCGGCGCGGCGCTTCTTCAACAACGCCGTGCAGGAATACAATACCGGCATCCAGCAGCTTCCGGCGGCGCTGTTCGCCGGCGCGCTCGGCTTCACCCGGCGGGAGTTCTTCGACCTCGGCGAGACCCGCACCACGCTGGAGCAGGCGCCCACGGTCAAGTTCTGACCGTGCGAGATTAACCGGCGAGGCGCCATGGCCGCCTACGGGCTTTACACCCACATCGCCTCCAACAGGAGGCGCTCGGCGCTGCTGCTGGCCGGGCTGTTCCTGCTGGTCTATGTGATGGTGTTCGCCGGCGCCCTGCTCGCCGAGGCGATCGGCGATCCCGAACGATCGGTGGGCGCGCATCTTACGACGGCCTGGCGCGATCTTCTGTGGGCGGCGCCGGTCGCCACCATCGGCACCGCGCTGTGGGTGGCCATCGCCTGGCGCTTCAACGGCAAGCTGATCGACCTCGTTACCGGCGCCCGCGGCGTGACCCGGCAGGAGCAGCCGGGCCTCTACAACCTGCTCGAAAACCTGTGCATCTCGCGCGGCATCACGATGCCGAAGCTGAAGATTCTGGAAACCGACGCGCTCAACGCCTACGCCTCCGGTCTCAACGACAGGCAATATTCCATCACCGTCACCCGCGGCCTTGTCAACGCGCTCACCGACCATGAGATCGAGGCGGTGCTCGGCCACGAACTCACCCATATCCGCAACGGCGACGTGCGGATGATGGTGATCGCCGTGGTGATCGCCGGCGTCGTCGGCTTTTTCGCGGAGTTGTTCTTCCGCATGGTGTTCAACGGCGGCTGGCGCGGCGGCCGCGGCTCCTCGTCCGGCGACAGCCGCAAGGGCGGCGGCGGCGCGATCCTCGCCATCCTGATCGCGGCGGCGATGATCGCACTGGCCTGGCTGTTGTCGCAGGTGATCCGCTTTTCGCTGTCGCGCTCGCGCGAATATCTCGCCGACGCCGGTTCGGTCGAACTCACCAAGAACCCGGACGCGATGATCTCGGCGCTGCGCAAGATCGAGGGGCGCGGCGAACTGGCGGCCGCCACCTCGTCGGTGATGGAACTATGCATCGACAACCCGCGCGACGGCTTCGCCGACCTGTTCGCCACCCATCCCGCGATCGACAAGCGGATCACCGCGCTGGTCCAGTTCGCCGGCGGCCACGATCCCGGCCCGCTGCCGCTGCCGCCGGCCGAAACGGATCCAGCCCAAGTTTCGCTTCAAGAGCCGGCCCAAGCCCCCGCGGCGGGCGACGGTGCCCCCGGCCCGTGGGGACTTCACCCCGACGACCCGCGGCTCGATCAGTTGCCACCGAAATACCGCGACGCCTTCCGGCAGTGGCAGAAACAATTCCCCAACGGCCCGTGGGGGATGCGTTAACGACCCGGCCCGATTGATCCGCCACGGCCGCAAGCCGAATTGAAATCTCCCCGTTTTCTGCCATGTTCCTCGCGCAATGTGGCCCGGCGGGTCGGGGGGCGTTCCTGCCCGCATCACATCGAAGCAAGCATCGGTTGCGCGAACGAGGGTCCGTCCGCGGCGATGCTTTTCATGCATGGGGAAATATCATGGCGAAACCGGCAGTCATCGTGGTGGGCGCGGACAAGGGCGGGGTCGGCAAGACCACGGTGGCACGCACGGTGCTCGACTACTTCAGCGCCAACAATGTCCCGACCCGCGCCTTCGATACCGAAGCGCCGCGCGGCACCCTGAAGCGCTTCCACCCGGACACCACCGAGATCGTCGATATGACGGCGACCGCCGATCAGATGAAGATCTTCGACACGCTGAACAACGCCGGTCCCTCGGTTACGGTGATCGACGTGCGCGCCGGGCTGTTGTCGTCGGCGCTCGCCTCGCTGCGCGATATCGGCTTCCTCGACAATGCGCGTGAGGGCCAGATCACCTTCGCCGTATTCCATATTCTCGGGCCGTCGATCGCTTCCCTCGACGAGATCGCCGAGACCGCCGCCTTCATGGACGGCGCGAAATATTTCCTGGTGAAGAACTTCATCAACAACACGAGCTTCTTCGAGTGGGACCAGGCAACCTACAATTCGTATTTCCACCGCATCAAGGGCGCCACCGAGATCACCATCCCGAAGCTCAATGAAATGGCCTACGAGCAGGTCGAGGTGGCCTCCGTGCCGTTCGTCAAATTCGTCGGCAACAAGACGCCCAAGGACGAAGCGGCCAACTACTCCTTCGTGTTGCGCGGCTATGTGCGGCACTGGCTGACCAACGTCTGGAGCGAGTACGACCGCATCAAGCTGACCGATATCGTCGGCGGCAAGGGCAAGGCTACGCGCAGCGACGACGACGGCAAGTAGTCCGCCGGCCTTACTGCCGCCGAACCGCACGCCCGCCCTGCGGCCGCCGGCGGCGGCCAAAGCGTCCCGTGACAACCCGACACGCCCTCGTCTGCGCCTGCCATGCCCCGCACGCCGGTCTATATCGTCTGCTCGCCCCGCCCCGGCGTCGGCAAGACGCTGCTGGCCCGGCTTGCCGCCGAATTCCTGCTGCTGTCGCGCGGCGCGGCCACAGCCTTCGACATCAGCCTGCGCGACCCCTCGCTGGTCGATTACCTGCCGCACCTCACCGAGACCGCGGCGATCGACGACACCTTCGGCAAGATGGCGCTGATGGACCGCCTGATCGTCAATGACGGCTTGCCCAAGGTGATCGATCTCGGCTTTCACGCCTTCGACGAGTTCTTCCGGATGTGCCGGGAGATCGGCTTCGTCAAGGAAGGCGAGCGCGGCGGCATCGAGCCGGTCATCCTGTTCCTCGCCGATCACCATCGCGCCTCGGTGCAGAGCTGGCGCGACCTGCGCACCGCGTTCCCGACCACGGCCATCGTGCCGGTCGACAACGAGCACGTCCTGCAGGGCGAACTGCCGCCCGGCTTCGCGCCACCGCACATGCTGCGCATCGCGGCGCTGCCGCCGTTCCTGCGCACCTATATCGACCGACTGTCGTTTTCGTTCACCGATTACCTGCGCCGCTCGGATCATTCCTCCGAGCTGCACCAGTGGACCCGGCGCAATTACACGGCGCTGCGCGAGGTCAGGTTCAACCTCAGACAGTACCGCGCCTAACCACCAGCGTCAGTTACCCTGCGCCCACTGCGCGGCGGGCATCACCTCGGGCGCCTGCGCGTAGGCGCGCGTCCACATATCCACCACCCAGTTCGCCCCGGTCGCTTTTTCGACCAGCACGGCGGTGTTGTGCGGCGTCTGCATCTTCAGCACGTTGCCGCGATAGCGCGGCTCGCCGACATCGTGGTGGCGCAGCAAACCCCATTGCCGCAGCACCAGGAGCAGGCTCGTAACGTTGCGCGTGGTGTCCCAGCAATCATAGTTGGCGCGATCGCTGCCGGAGCGGAAATCGGCGCGCGCCACCCGCTTGTCGGTGCCGATCAGTGGCCCCATGCGGCGATCGAACCACACCACCGCGTTCTGCACGGCGCGCCGCTCGGCGACGGGAGAACTCCGCCCGGCGGCGAGAATACGGGTCAGCGCGCCACGGTCAGCCGCGCCGAAATCGAGCGCGGCGCGGCGGCGGCAGACAAACCCGTAGCAGACGGTCATGGTGCGCGCGGTCGGCGGCAGGATCGACACCGAGCTGTAGAGCTGGGCGATGCCGCGCGGCAGTTCGACCGCGCCGGCCGGCGGCGCCATCAGCGGCAGCACGACCATGACCGCGCCGGCAATCAGCGCGGTCCGCATCGCAACCCGGTGCGTGGCAGCGGCCAATGTCATCGCGCAAGGCTAGCCAATCACGCCTGCCCTGCCAAGCTCGTCGGCCGCGCCGGCCCTCCGGCGAAACGCCGTTGCATCCGCCGGCCAGGGCGGATCAAATGACGCCGGACCAGGACAGGCGAGCGGGGGAGCAACGCCACATGGAGAACGGCATCGTCATCGATCGCAAGACAATCGATCGCGCAAGCCTCGTCACGGCCCGGCGCGCCGCAGGCGCCGTCGCATGAGACCGTCGCCGGCGAACCGCAAGCGCCTGATGCTGTCGCAGTCGCTGCCGCCGGCGGCGCTGGCGCTGATCGAGAGCCGCGCCGACATCGAGGCGATCGGCTTTCCGCATGTCATTTCAAGCGCCGACCTCAACGCGATGCTCACGCGCCATGCGCCAGTCCACGGCATCGCACTCGGCGTCACGCCGTTCGGCGAGGACGCGATCGCCGCCGCCGGCGAACTCGCCGCCGTGGCGCGCATCGGCGTCGGGTTCGATGCGGTCGATGTCGCCGCGCTGACCCGGCACGGGATTCCGTTATTGGTAACCGGCACCGCGAACTCGCCATCGGTGGCCGAGGCGACGCTGTTCATGATGCTGGCGCTGGCCAAGCGCGGCACTGAGTTGGACGCACTGGTCAAGGGCAACGGCTGGGCGCGCCGGCTCGACACCACCCCGTTCGACCTGTACGGCAAGACCGTGCTGATCGTCGGCCTCGGCCGCATCGGCACGCGGGTGGCGGCGCGCTGCCGCGCCATGGAGATGACGGTGCAGGCGTTCGACCCCTACCGCAGCGCTGCCGAGATCGCGGCGGCAGGCTGCACGCCGGTCGCCGACCTTGATGCCGCGTTGCCGTGCGCCGACATCGTCACCCTGCACTGCCCGAAGACGGCGGAGACCACCGACCTGATCGACGCCGCCCGCCTCGCCCGCATGAAGCCCACCGCCTATCTGATCAACACCGCGCGCGGCGGCATCGTCAACGAGACGGCGCTGCATGCCGCGCTCAGCAGCGGGCGGCTTGCCGGCGCCGGCCTCGACGTGTTCGCAAGCGAGCCGCCGCCGGCCGACCATGCGCTGCTGCGGCTATCGAACGTGACCTGCGCCCCGCACCTGGCCGGCGTGACGCGCGAGGCGCTGGAGCGGATGGGCATCGAGACGGTGCGCAATCTGCTCGGCGTACTCGACGGCGCGCCCAATCGCGCCCATGTCGTCAACCCGCAGGTGCTGGCCGCACACGACGCGCCGGTTTCTTAACGAGAAGCGGTTTCGACTCCGTTCGAAAATGCGCTAGCCCGACGCCAGCAGCGCCTCGATGCGCGCCGCGAGGTCGTCGCGCACGATCGGTTTCTGGATCAGGGTAATGCCGGATTCAAGCCGCCCGTCCTGAATAATGGCGTCGCGGGCGTAGCCCGTCATGAACAGCACCTTGATGCCGGGCCGCTGCCGCGCGACCGCCTCGGCCAGCACGCGGCCGTTCATGCGCGGCATCACCACATCGGTCAGCATCAGATCGACCGGCTGGTCGCGCCGCTCGATGACCTGCAACGCTGCCTCGCCGTCGCCGACATCAATCACCGTATAGCCGAGATCGCCCAGCACCTCGACGATATAGCTGCGCACCGCGGCGTCGTCCTCGACCACCAGCACGGTGCGGCCGGCACCGGAGTGCCGCGCCGCAGAGGCCGCCGGGCGTGCCGTCGCCGGCGCCGAGGCGGCGCGCGGCAGATAGAGCATCATCGTGGTGCCGCGCCCGACTTCGCTGACGATGCGGGTGTAGCCGCCGGACTGCTTGACGAAGCCATAGACCTGGCTCAGCCCCAGCCCGGTGCCGGCATCCGGCGCCTTGGTGGTGAAGAACGGATCAAATGCCTTCTCGATGACTTCCGGCGACATCCCCGCGCCGATATCCGTCACCGCGATCAGAACGTAATCGCCCGGCGCCGGCCGATCGAAACCGGTGCCGGCGCCAAGCGTCGCGTTGGCGGTGCGGATGGTCAGGCGGCCATTGCCGTTCATGGCATCGCGAGCGTTGATCGCAAGGTTGAGCAACGCCGATTCCAGTTCGACCGGATCTGCCTCGACCGGCCACAATTCCTTGGCGTACTCCGTATCGATCACGATGTTCTCGCCGAGCGAGCGTCCCATCAGTTCCAGCATGCCGGCGATCAGTCCGTTGGCATCGATCGGGCGCGGTTCGAGCGGCTGCTTGCGCGAGAACGCCAACAGCCGCCGGGTCAGTTGCGAGGCCCGTTCGGCGCCGGCCATGGCGTTGGCCAGCGCCCGCTGCAGACGGCCCTCCGGTTTCTGCCGCAACGCCGTATCGAGATTGCCGATCACGATCGTCAAGAGGTTGTTGAAGTCGTGGGCGACGCCGCCGGTGAGCTGGCCGATCGCCTCCATCTTCTGCGATTGACGCAGGTTGGCTTCGGCGACTTCGCGGCGCGAGGCTTCGCTGTAGACCTCCTCGGTGCGCCGCAGCACCAGCCGCAACAGCAGCAGCAGCGGCGCCACGACCGCGATCAGCACCACAAGATAGATCGCCACCTGCGTCAGCCACTGCGCGTCGATGTCGGCGACGCGCGAGGTCGAGACCAGATAGAGCGGAAAATTGGTGAGCCGCTGAACCGCAAAGCGGCGCTCGACGCCGTCAATGCCGGACACCGTGGTGTGCGGCGTCACCGTGGTGCCGTTCTGCACCACACGCCGGAACGCGCCGTCGGCATCGAGCTTGATGCCGCGCGAACTGCTCGGATAGCGCGCCAGCACCGCGCCATCCTCGCGCAGCAGCGCGAAGCTGACGCCCTCGTCTTCGGCTAGCTGACTGTAAAACCGCTCGAACGCAACCGGCAGCACCGACACCACCGTGGTGCCGGCGAAGCCGCCATCGCGCCCCGTCCGCCGAGCGAATACCGGAAAGAACGCCGCCTCTCGCGTGGCCCCGACCACGACATCGCCGACACCGAGTGAAAACCGGGAATCGGACTGCAGCGGCGCCGCCGCGATCGACGGCAGCACCACGCCGTCCGCCATCAGGTATTTCGATGACGATGCCGTCACCCGCCCCTGCGCATCGATCAGCCAGATCGCCTCGACGTCGGGCAGCACCAGCACCATCTGCTTCAGCCGCGTGTCGAGATCCTGCTGCGGCAGGTCGCTGGCGGCCATCTGCTCGATGCTGGCGAAGGTCACGTCGATCGACTGGAACACGCGCAGCGCCTGCTCGGAGACGATTTGCAGCGTGCGCAGAATCCGCTCGTCGGCCAGCGCATGGGCGCTGCGGTAGCTGCTCCACGCCGCATAGCCGAACAGTAGCGCCGGCCCCAGAATACAGGCCGCCATCATGATCCTGACGCTGCGGACGGCCGCGTCGCGACGCGCTTTCACTTAATACGATCCCGCCATCAATCGAAAAACACTTAACTTTTCGGCCAGTTCCAAATCTGCGAGAGACAATGCCCGACGCGCGGAACCGTTCCCGCGGCACGCCGGCTCTGGCGGTCCGCCTTGGTTGCGCCCAATATGCCGCTAGACTGCCGGAACGCCGCCAGGAACAGGCATGATCGAAATACGGAGCAGCCTCGCGCCCGATATGCCGATATCCCCGAGCATCCTGCCGGACAACGAGGATGCGCGTCTCGACGCCGTGCGGCGCTACGACATTCTCGATACCCCGCCCGAACCGTCGCTGGACCGGCTCGTCGCGACCGCGGCACGCCTGTTCCGGGCGCCGATGGCCGGCCTCAGCATCGTCGACCGCGACCGCACCTGGTTCAAGGCCCGCTACGGCTTCGACCTTGCCGAGGTGACACGCGATCCGGGGCTGTGCGCCTCCGCCATTCTGTCGTCGGAGCCGTTGATCGTGCGCGACGCCGCAAACGACGCCCGCGCCCGCGCCAATCCGCTTGTCGCGGGCGCGTTCGGGCTGCGCTTCTATGTCGGCGTGCCGCTCGCGAGCCGCGACGGCTTCAACCTCGGCACGCTGTGCGTCATCGACCGTCAGCCGCGCGAGGCCGATCCGCAGGCGGTCGCCTCGCTGCGCGACCTCGCCCTGATCGCCGCCGATCAACTGGAGTTGCGGCTGGCGACGCGGCAGATGGCGCGCAACACCGAGATCATGACGCGCGAGATCGATCACCGCGTCATGAACAGCCTGCAATTCGTTGCCAGCCTGCTCAGCCTGCAAAGCCGGCGCACCACTCAGCCCGAAACCGCCGAAGAACTGAAGGTGGCAGCGACGCGGGTGGCGGCGGTGGCGCGCGTGCACCGGCATTTTTACGCCAGAGGCTCGGCGGACAATGTCGATGGCCTGACCTATCTGCAACGGCTGTGCCGTGACCTGTCCAGCATCCTGCAAGCCGACATCGCGGTCGACGGCCGCGCCGGCGTTATTCCAACCTCGCAAATCGTACCGATCGGACTTCTGGTCAACGAACTCGTCACCAACGCAGTCAAGCACGGCGCCGGCCGCATCGACGTGACATTCACCGGCGCCGGCGCCGACAACTTCCTGCTCACCATCGCCGACGAAGGCCCCGGCCTGCCCTCCGGATTCGATGCCGCCGCAAGCCGCGGCCTCGGCATGAAGGTCATCACCTCGCTGGTCGCCGTGCTCAAGGGTCGCTGGCGCGCCGACAGAAAAGCCGATGGCGCCGGCGCGGTGTTTTCCATCACATTCCCGAAGAGCTGACGTCGATCTTTTGCAAACCCGGCGGTGCCGCGCCAGCGCCGCCTCCCGGACCGTTGCCATGACTGATCATCTGCCCCTCCGACATCTCCGCGCGATCGACCAAGGCCCCGGCCTGCCCGACATCAGGGCCGCGATCCTGCGGCGGCTCACGCACGATCTCGGCAAGGATCCAGCCGACGCCACCAGGCGCGACTGGTCGCTCGCCACGGCGCTGGCGCTGCGCGACCATGTCACCGAGCGCTGGCTCGCCTCAAGGCGCGACAGCCGCGCGGGCGGTCGCAAGCGGGTCTACTATCTTTCGCTCGAATTTCTCATCGGCCGGCTGTTCACCGACAGCGCCAGCAATATGGGGCTGTTCGATGCGTTCGCCCGCGCAGCTGCCGATCTCGGTCTCGATCTCGCCGAATTGTGCGAACTGGAACCGGACGCGGCACTCGGCAATGGCGGGCTGGGGCGGCTCGCCGCCTGCTTCATGGAGAGCATGGCGAGCCTGGCGATTCCGGCGCAAGGCTACGGCATCCGCTACGACTACGGCCTGTTCCGGCAGATCATCGCGCAGGGCTGGCAGCAGGAATTTCCCGACGAGTGGCTGTCGTTCGGCAACCCGTGGGAATTTCCGAGGCCCGATGCGGTGTTCGACATCCGCTTCGGCGGCGAGGTCGCGACCGTGACCGAGGGCGGCCGCGAACATCGCGTGTGGACCCCGGCCGAAATCGTCGAGGCGGTCGCCTTCGACACGCCGATCGTCGGCTGGCGCGGCGCTCACGTCAACGGCTTACGGCTGTGGTCGGCGCGCGCGCCCGACCCGTTACGCCTCGATGTGTTCAACAGCGGCGACCATCTCGGCGCCGCCTCCGATCAGGCCCGCGCCGAGGCCATCTCGAAATTCCTCTACCCGAGCGACGAGACCCGGGCCGGGCGCGAACTGCGGCTGCGGCAGGAATATTTCTTCGTCTCCGCTTCGTTGCAGGACATCATCGCCCGCCACCTCGCCGCCGGGCTTGCGCTCGACAGCCTGCCCGACCACGCGGCTATCCAACTCAACGACACCCATCCGAGCCTTGCCGTCGCCGAACTGATGCGGCTCTTGGTGGACGAGCACCATGTCGGCTGGGACGCGGCGTGGCGTATCGTTACCGCGACACTGTCCTACACCAACCACACGCTGCTGCCCGAGGCGCTGGAGACCTGGCCGGTCGACCTGTTCGAGGCGCTGCTGCCGCGCCACCTCGATATCGTCTACCGCATCAATCTGCAGCATCTCGAACACGCCGCGAGGCTACGCCCCGGTGACGACGACTTTCTCGCCTCGGTCTCGCTGATCGGCGAGGGCATCGAGCGCCGCGTGCGCATGGGACCGCTGGCCTTCGTCGGCTCGCACGCGGTCAACGGCGTGTCGGCGATGCATACCGACCTGATGAAGGAGACGGTGTTCCGCGACCTCAACGCGCTCTATCCCGGCCGCATCAGCAACAAGACCAACGGCATCACCTTCCGCCGCTGGCTGATGCAGGCCAACCCCGGCCTGACCCGGCTTGCACGCGAGGCATGTGGCGACGCCGTGCTCGACGACCCCGAGCGGCTGCGCCTGCTCGAACGGCACGCCGACGACGGCGAGTTCCTGCGCCGGCTCGGCGCCGTGAAGCGGCTGAACAAGATCGCGCTCGGCCGCATCATCGCCGCACGGCTCGGTATCGCGGTCGATCCCGACGCGCTGTTCGATGTGCAGATCAAGCGCATCCACGAATACAAGCGCCAGCTTCTCAACATCGTCGAGACCATCGCGCTCTACCATGCGATACGCGAGGCGCCGGACGCGCCGTGGACGCCGCGCGTGAAGATCTTCGCCGGCAAGGCGGCGGCGAGCTATCACTTCGCAAAACTGATCATCAAGCTGATCAATGACGTGGGCGATATCGTCAACAACGACCCCGCGATCCGCGGCTTGCTCAAGGTGGTGTTCCTGCCCGACTACAGCGTCAGCCTGGCCGAGCGCATCATCCCGGCGGCCGACCTGTCGGAGCAGATTTCGACCGCCGGCATGGAAGCCTCCGGCACCGGCAACATGAAGCTGGCGCTCAACGGCGCGCTGACCGTCGGCACGCTCGACGGCGCCAACATCGAAATCCGCGAACATGTCGGGGCCGACAACATCTATATTTTCGGCATGACCGCCGACGACGTGGCGGCGCGGCGCGCCCGCGGCCTCGACGCCACGGCCGAGATCGATGCGTCACCGCAACTCGCACGCGCGATCCGCTCGCTGGAACGCGGCGATTTCTCGCCCGACGACCCGGACCGCTTCAAATCGGTGGCGCATGCGCTGCGTTATCTCGACCACTACCTGGTCTCGGCCGATTTCGACGCCTACCACGCAATCCAGCGCCGCATTGATCGCGACTGGCAGGCACCGGCCGAATGGGCGCGCACGAGCCTCCTCAACACCGCGCGGATGGCATGGTTCTCCGCCGACCGTACCATCGGCGACTACGCCGCCGAGATCTGGGACGTGCAGGTGGCGGGCGAGCGAAAGAAATAGTGCTTGCTCGTTCGTCACAATCATCGTCATGCCCGGATTTGATCCGGGCATCCATCTTCTAAGGAAAGGATGGATTGCCGGGTCAAAAGGGCGTTCACGCCCGTCTTCGACGGGCTATGCCCGGCAATGACGATCGAGATACAACTTAATGCCGGAAATGCCGGGTGCCGGTCAGCACCATGGCGATGCCGTGGGCGTCGGCAGCCTCGATCACCTCGCTGTCGCGCATCGAGCCGCCGGGCTGGATCACCGCCGTGGCGCCGGCCTCGATCGCCACCAGAAGCCCATCGGCAAACGGGAAGAAGGCGTCGGAGGCCACCACCGAGCCTTTCGTCAGGGGGGCCGCGAGCTTGGCCTCAAGCGCCGCATCCTGCGCCTTGCGCGCGGCGATGCGCGCCGAATCGACCCGGCTCATCTGCCCGGCGCCGATGCCGACGGTGGCCAGGTCTTTCGCATAGACGATGGTGTTCGACTTGACGTGCTTGGCGACGCGGAAGGCGAAGCGCAGGTCGCGCAACTCGGCCTCGGTCGGCGCGCGCCTGGTCGCCACCCTCAAGGTCATGTCATCGACCACCGCGTTGTCGCGGCTCTGCACCAATAGCCCGCCGGCGACGGTCTTGGCCGTCAGGCCCTGCGCGCGCGGATCGGGTAGCGCGCCTGCCAGCAACAGCCGCAGGTTCTTCTTGGCCGCGACGATGGCGATCGCCTCCTCGGTCGCCTCGGGCGCGATGATCACCTCGGTGAAGATGCCGGTGATGGCGCGCGCGGCCTCGGCATCGAGGGTACGGTTGAGCGCGACGATGCCGCCAAAGGCGGAGGTCGAATCGCAGGCCAGCGCCTTGCGATAGGCGTCCACCAGATCGGCGCCCTCGGCGACGCCGCACGGATTGGCATGCTTGACGATGACGCAGGCCGCGGTGCGCTTCGGATCGAACTCGGCGACGCATTCATAGGCCGCGTCGGTGTCGTTGATGTTGTTGTAGGAGAGCTGCTTGCCCTGCACCTGCCGCGCGGTGGCGACGCCGGCGCGAATCGCGCCGGTGCGATAGAACGCCGCCGACTGGTGCGGGTTCTCGCCGTAGCGCAGCGCCTCGACGAGACGCCCGCCGATCGCGCGATAGTCCGGCGTCGGCATCTTGAGCCGCTCGGCGAACCAGTTGGAGATCGCGGCATCGTAAGCGGCGGTGCGCGCATAGGCCTTGGCGGCGAGGCGCCGGCGCAGATCAAGCGAGGTTGCGCCATCATTGGCGGCAAGCTCGTCGAGCACGGCCTGGTAGTCGGTCGCCTCCACCACCACCGCGACGTCGCCGTGGTTCTTGGCGGCGGCGCGGATCATCGCCGGACCGCCGATGTCGATATTTTCGATGCAGTCCTCTTCGCTCGCGCCCTTCGCGACGGTTGCCTCGAACGGGTACAGGTTGACGACCAGCAGGTCGATCGGCGCGATGCCGTGATCGCGCATCGCGCTCGCATGTTCGGCATTGTCGCGGATCGCCAGCAGCCCGCCATGCACGTTCGGGTGCAGCGTCTTGACCCGGCCGTCCATCATTTCCGGAAAGCCGGTCAGTTCGGCGACGTCGCGCACCTTCAGCCCGGCCGCGGCGATCGCCCTGGCGGTGCCGCCGGTGGAGACAAGCTCGATGCCGTGGCCCGCCAGCGCGCGAGCGAAGTCGATCAGGCCGGTCTTGTCGGAAACGGAAATGAGGGCGCGGGTGACGCGCCGGGTCGATTGAGCCATGGCAAAAAGTCCTGAGGGAGGATGGCCCTGCGCCTAGCACGAATTGGCGCGGCACGGAACCAGCCCAGCCGGCGGTGGCGCGGTTTCCGGTGATAAAATCGACGTTTTCAAAGCGGCAGTTCCGGCTCGCGGTGGGCCTGCCGGCGCGCCGCCGTGGCTGACGGCGAGGCGGAGGAACGCACGAAGCTCCAGCGCACGCTGTCGGCGTCGCGCAACCGCTGGCGGATAACGATCTGGGCGGTGCGACGCGGCCCGTCGCTGGCGGCGAGGAACACGCTGTCCTCAAGATCGACCCGGTCGTCGGCCGCCTCGAAAATCCACACCTCGCGGTTCGGCAGCATCAGCATCACGCTACGGGCGTCGTTGAGGCGGCTCGCCTTGACCGACGGGTGCAGATGAAAGCGGATCGCGTAGTCGTCGGCCACGTTGCGGCTGCGCGCACGGCCGGTGCGCACCAGGCTGTCCTCGCCGTCGAGGCGGTGGCCGTCGGCCGCGGCCATCAGCACGCGGCGATGGATGACGCCGAACCGCCCGGCATAACCGTCATGCGACAGCGCCAGCAGCACGCTGCCGTCGAGCGCCTCGCGTTCGACCTCGACCTGCGCCGGCCCGTTCAGGATCGGCGCGCCCTTGAGCAGCCGCTTGACGGCCGAACGCTCGACGAACTCGCACGAGGATGCCTCATGCCAGGCCAGCGCCGAATGCGCCGGCGTGGTACGGGCAAAGCTGCGCCAGCTTTCGCGACCGCTCTCCGGCATGCCGCAATTGACCACGATGCGGCTCAGGCCCGACGACAGTTCGAACGACAGGCAGCCGGCATGGGCCTCATGACTGACGGGCGGCGGCGGCGGCGGCCCGCTGTCGACGATCACCGCCATGCCACCGGCCTCCAGCCGCTGAAAGCCGGAATGCGGCATGCTGGCGAGCGGCTGGCCCTGGCTGTCGTCATAGGCGAGCAGCGTGGCGACGAGATCGGTCGGCGTGCCGCTCATGCCGTTGAACAGCGCGAAGGCGCCGTCGCCGTGGCGAAAGAAGCGCAGCATCGGCATCATCCGGTCGATGGCGTTCAAGAGCGCCTGCGGCGGGGCGATGTTGCGGGCGGTGAATGCCTGGCGCAGCGGCAACAGATCGGCGAGCAGTTCGACCAGCGCGCCGGGGTTGCGGGAGATGTGGCCGCCATCGGGGAGAATCTGGCGCTGCAATTCGTCGGCCAGCCGCCGCGTCGCCGGGCGGATGGCGCGCGCCTGATTGGCCAGGCACAGCGCGCCGTAGCACAGCGCGATCGCCGCCTGCAGGCGCGGCACGCCATCGGGACCGCCGGAGGCGGCGGCGCGCAGGCGATGGACGTCGCGGGCGAGGTGGCGGACGTAGCGGCGATAGAAACGGCTGTCGGCCTCGCCCAGCACCAGCGGCGCATGCGCCAGCAGCGAGACCACGCGGCGCGCCAGCACGTCGATGCGCTGCGCGGCGGCGCTCTTGCGCGC
>JBARWE010000175.1:0-6663 GCA_049646625.1 Xanthobacteraceae bacterium | reverse complement strand
GGGCGTCGGCGGCGAGGATGCGGCCGAACGTCGCCGTCGCTCGGTGCGCCACGGCCGCAACGCGCTCGATGCGCTCGACGACCTGAAACTCTCGCTATTGTCCGGGGCGCTCGACACCGCCACGGTGTCGCGGCTGAAAAGCGCCGCGACGGATTTGAAGGCTGCTTCCGGCGATCCCGGCCTCGATGCCGTGCTGGCCGAGATCGAGCTGCGCGTCGAGGTCGAGCTGGCGAAGGCCTCGCTTTCCTAGGATCACATCTTCGCGCGGCCTGCCCGGTTCCACCCGGATAACCGGGCATGGCCGGTGTCCCGATATTGTCTGTCACAACCCCAGGCTATATAAGCTGCGCGCGCGGCCGGAACCGCCGGCCCGCCTCACGCGGAGCATATGGGACGGCCTTGGAAAAACTGAAGAACTATCGGCCTTCGGAGAAAGAGCCGTTTATGAACGAGCGGCAGCGCGAGTATTTTCGCGTCAAGCTCCTGACCTGGAAAGAGGACATTCTAAGAGAGGCGAAGCTGACGCTGCAGCAGCTTCAGGAAGAGAATGTCAATCACCCCGACCTGGCAGACCGCGCCTCGTCCGAAACCGACCGCGCGATCGAACTTCGCGCCCGCGATCGTCAGCGCAAACTGATTGCCAAGATCGACGCCGCCTTGCAGCGTATCGAGGACAACACTTACGGCTACTGCGAAGAAACCGGCGAGCCGATTTCGCTGAAGCGCCTCGAAGCACGCCCGATCGCCACGCTGTCGGTCGAGGCGCAGGAGCGCCACGAGCGCCGCGAGAAGGTCTATCGCGACGAGTAGGTGCGGTTTGTGTGAGAACGGATGCGGCCTCCGGCAGGGGAGCTACCGGAGGCCGCGTCGTGAACATCCGTGTGTGCCTTAAGTTCGCAACCTCGGATGTGGGAGCTGGGTCGGGCGGCGCGGGGCGCCGCCGTCATGATCGGGATCGTCTCGCTCAGAATGGCAGCAGGATGTCGAGCACCTGCTGGCCGTAGCGCGGCTGCTGCACGTCTGTGATCTGGCCGCGTCCGCCATAGGCGATGCGGGCCTGCGCGATTTTGCTGGAATCGATGGTGTTGTCGCTCTGAATGTCCTCCGGCCGCACGATGCCGGCAACGATCAGTTCGCGCACCTCGAAATTGACGCGCACCTCCTGCTTGCCTTCGACCACCAGATTGCCGTTGGGCAGCACCTGCGTCACCACTGCGGCGACGCTGGTCTGCAAC
The DNA here is from genome assembly GCA_049646625.1 of Xanthobacteraceae bacterium. Taxonomy (GTDB): domain Bacteria; phylum Pseudomonadota; class Alphaproteobacteria; order Rhizobiales; family Xanthobacteraceae; genus PRO6. Next base: position 5,428 of record JBARWE010000175.1, on the reverse strand, counting down.
GCTTCCTGGCGCTGCACCGATCCCTTGCCTTCACTGGCGGCGGTGGAATCGACGTCGAGGATGCTGCCCGGTACCGCCAGCGCCGCGCTGCCGGTCAACAGCTTGCTGCCGATGAAGTCGTTGAGCGAGGAATCTTCCTTGTTGGTGCGGCTGCGCTGGGTCTGGTTGGCGATGTTGGCGCGGTCGGTGAAGTTCACCGTGACGGTCAGAATGTCGCCGACCTGATGGGCGCGCTGATCCTTGAAGAAGGCACGCGAGCCGTTGCGCCATAGCGAGTTCGGGCTGTAGGAGGCGGCGATCGGTGCCGGCATCGGCATCTGCACCGGCTTGTAGCCCGGCTGCGCCGTCGGGTTTTCGATGGCGGTCAGTGCCGGCCGCTCGCCGATATTGGTGAGACGGTCGATCGAGGAGCAACCGCCGGCGCTGAAGCCGAGGGCGATGAGCGTGGCGACAAGGGCGGGGCGGCGGAGGCGTGCGGATGCGGACATGATGTTACTCGGCGGTGAGAAGGGCGGTGCGCGCGGCCGCCGGACCGAGACGCGGCGGGGCGGGCGTGGCGGAGACCTGGCCAGTGCCGACGACGGTGCCCTGTACCTCGCGCTTGGATTGCAGATTGAGCACGGTGACGGTGTCGCCCTCGGTGCCGCTGTCCAGCGCCTTGCCGCGGATGGTGAGGGTGATCCCGGCGCCGTGGTACACCAGCGTCACGCTCTGGCCACGCTGCACCAGATCGGGCTTGGCGAGATCGGCCAGACGCAGTACTGCGCCGGAACGCAGGCCGCGTTTCATCTGCATGCCGATCACCGGCGCACGGTCGAGCGCATCCTTGCCGACCTCGGCGCGCGGGCGGCGTTCGAGCGCGACGTCCGACGCTCTGAGAATGTCGCCGCGCTCGACGTCGCGGGTCACAGTCGCGGTCTCGATCATTTCGACGGCGGCGCCGCTGAAGCGCAGCCGCGCCGGCACGGTGCCCGGGCTGCCTGCGATCTCAAGGTTGGCGTCGAAGCGGCGCCGTGTCGGGTCGAACCGCAGCGCGGCGACTTTCAGGGAGCCGTTATAGGTTGCATCGAGCGTGAGGGTGTCGGGCGTGCGGTCGAAGGTGACGGCCAGGTCGCGCGCTTCGCCAACCCCGTGGCGTCCCGCCAGCGCCTGTGCGATCGCCGTTTCGATCTCGGCGCGGGTGACGAGGCGGGCCGTGCGGGTCACTTCCACTTCGCTGAGGTCGCGGGTGTCGAGGCCGAACACCTGATGGGCGCGCAGCGTCGCGACCACCTCGGCGACCGGTAGCCGGCCGGTGGTGCCGAGGTCGGGCGCGCGATAGATCGCGATGCCGGCGGCGCTACCTGCGTTCTCCACCATGTCGCCGATATGGACCACCTCGCCCGAGACGGTGACATGGGCGCGCAGCGCCGGCGCGGCGAACTGCGCATGGGCGGTAAGGGGACTGGCCGCAAGCGTGCCGGCGGCGAGGGCGAATGCGGCGAGGAGCGGGCGGATCATAGTGGCCCCTTTCGATGAACGCATGGTCTGGTCGAACAACCAGTGGTGGTCTGTCAGGCCCATGCGCTAGCGGAACAGGTTGGCGGTGGACTGCATCATCTGGTCGGCGGCGCTGACCACCTTGGCGTTCATCTCGTAAGCGCGCTGCGCGGCGATCAGGTCGGAGATTTCCGACACCACCTCGACGTTGGCCTGTTCGAGGTTGCCCTGCTGCATGTCGCCGAAGCCGTCGAGATTGGCGACGCCGTCTTGCGGCGGGCCGGATGCCGGCGTCTCGGTGAACAGGTTGTCGCCGATCGGCTGCAGCCCCGCCTTGTTGACGAAGCGCGTCAGCCCGATCTGGCCCAGCACCGTCGGCGTGGTCGAGCCGGGCACGTTGACCGACACCTGCCCTTGCGCGTTGATGGTGATGCCGGAAGCGTTCTGCGGAATGGTGATGGTCGGCTGCAACAGGTTGCCCTGCGCGTTGACGATGCGCCCCTGCGCGTCCATCTGGAACGAGCCGTCGCGGGTATAGGTATAGGTGCCGTCCGGCATCTGGATCTTGAAGTAGCCTTCGCCGCGGATCGCGATGTCGAGATCGTTGCCGGTCGGCGACAGCGTGCCTTGCGTCATCAGCCGCGGCGTGCCGACGGTCTTGACACCGCCGCCGATATCGATGCCGACCGGCAGGATGGTGCCCTGGTCGGAGGCCTGCGCGCCGACCCGGCGCACATGCTGATAGATCAGGTCCTGAAACGCCGCACGCTGCTTCTTGTAGCCGGTGGTGCGCAGGTTGGCGATGTTGTTGGAAATGACCTGAACGTTCAGCTCCTGAGCCGCCATTCCGGTCGCGGATGTATAAAGGGCGCGCATCGGTTGGTCTCCTTAAGCCGGCACGTCGGCGAGTTTCTCGATCGCCGAGCGGCGCATGTCGCTCTGCTGTTGCAGCATGGTGGCGACCTGCCCGTAGGCACGGGTGATGGCGATCATCCGGCTCATCTCGGCCACCGCATTGACGTTCGATTTCTCGATGAAGCCCTGGCGCACCTGCGCCTTGCTGTCGGTCTGCGCGGTGACGCCGGGGCCGGCGGCGAACAGGTTGGCGCCTTCCTTCGTGAGCGCCTGCGCGTCGGTGAAGCCGACGAGGCGCAGTTTTCCGCGGATCGCGTCGGTGAGCGTGTTGTTGCCTTCCAGCACGGTGATGGTGCCGTCCGGGCTGATGGTGATGTCGTGGTCGGTCTGCTGGAACACGATCGGCCCGTTGCTGCCGAGCACCGGATGGCCGGCGGCGGTGACGAGCTGGCCGCGCTCGTTGATCTGCAAGCCGCCGTCGCGGGTGTAGCGCTCGCCGGCCGGCGTCTGCACGGCAAGAAACGCGCCGCCGTCGAGCGCGACGTCGAGCGGATTGCCGGTCGGTTGCAGCGGCCCTTGCGTGAAATCGCGGTAGGTGGCGCGGTCGTTGACGAAGCTGACGCGGCGGTCGCGGCCGACGAAATGATCGTCGCGGGCGACCGGCATCAGATATTCCTCGAACAGCGACTTGTCGGCCTTGAAGCCGGTCGTGTTGACGTTGGCGACGTTGTTGGCGACGACGTCCAGCTCGCGCTGCAACATCATCTGCCGCGACAACCCGATGAGGAGGGTGTTCTCCATCGGTGGTTCTCCCCTGATGAGGCGCTTGCCGGCTCTCCCAAGCCGGGCGGCGCTTCGCGAACCTCTTCTGGTTCTCCCAAACCGGGTGAGGCTCGCCGATCTTTCAAGCGAGGACCGTGCCAGATTACGATAGTCTTGTTTTTCAATGGGTTGGCTGATTTTTCAGGGCGGCCCGACCCGGCATAAAGGAATTATTGACCATGCTTGCCCGGCAATTTTTTCCCAGTCGAACGACCGTGGAAAGGTTCCGTTAACTATTGCCGCCCTAGCGTCGGCGGACTGGAGGCGCGGGTTGCGCCGGGGGCATCGTATCGCGTCGCAAAGCCTGTTCGGCCGCATCCTGCCCGTCCTCATGCCGAGGCGGAGCACACGATGGCAGACAACGATCGGACCGACGAGGGCGCGACGGAAGCAGCGCCGCCGCGCCGGCCGAAGAAACGCCGGCGCTGGATGCTGATCGCCGCCGCGGCGCTGTTGGTGCTCGGTGCGGCCGGCGGCGCCTATCTGTTTCTGTTTAAGCATGGCGATGGCCACCAGCAGGCTGCGGCCAAGCCGCTGCCGCCGCCGGTGTTCGTCGAGGTGCCGGAGGTGCTGGTCAATCTTGCCGGCGCGGTTGGCGAGCGGGTGCAGTACCTCAAGGTCAAGGCCGTGCTGGAAGTGAAGGACGCGCCGCAAGGCGAGAAGGTCAAGCCGATGCTGCCGCGCATCGTCGATCTGTTTCAGACTTACTTACGCGAACTGCGTCCCTCCGATCTGCACGGCTCGATGGGCTTGTTCCGGCTCAAGGAGGAACTGACGCGCCGGGTCAACGCCGTGACGGCGCCGGGCCAGGTCTCCGCCGTGCTGTTCAAGGAAGTGGTGATTCAGTGAGGCAACGGGGGTCGGATCATGCCGCCTGATGAACCTGTCGATCAGGACGCCATCGCCGCCGAATGGGAAGCCTCGCTCGGCGCGGACGGCGCCGAGAGCGCGGCTGCGGACAACTCCGAGAACGAACTGACCGAGACCATGGCCCAGCAATGGGCGGCGATGGTCGAGGGTGTCGGCAATTCGCCGGTCGCCAACGGCGAGCGGGTATTGTCGCAGGAGGAAATCGACAACCTGCTCGGCTTCAGCGTCGGCGAGGTCAATCTCGAAGACCATTCCGGCATCCGCGCCATCATCGATTCGGCGATGGTGTCGTACGAGCGGTTGCCGATGCTGGAGATTGTGTTCGACCGCCTCGTCCGGCTGTTGACCACCTCCTTGCGCAACTTCACCTCCGACAACGTCGAGGTTTCGCTCGACCGTATCACCTCGGTGCGCTTCGGCGACTATATGAACTCGATTCCGCTCCCGGCGGTGCTGTCGGTGTTCAAGGCCGAGGAGTGGGAGAATTTCGGACTCGCCACGGTCGATTCCAGCCTGATCTATTCGATGATCGACGTGCTGCTCGGCGGCCGGCGCGGCGCCGCGGCGCTGCGTATCGAGGGCCGCCCCTACACCACCATCGAGACCAATCTGGTCAAGCGTCTGATCGAGGTGGTGCTGGCCGATACCGAGCAGGCGTTCCGGCCGCTGTCACCGGTGACGCTGACGATTGATCGCCTTGAGACCAATCCGCGCTTTGCCGCGATCTCGCGCCCGGCCCATGCCGCGATCCTGGTGCGGCTGCGGGTCGATATGGAAGACCGTGGCGGTAACGTCGAGCTGCTATTGCCCTACGCCACCATCGAACCGATCCGCAACGTGTTGTTGCAGATGTTCATGGGCGAGAAGTTCGGCCGCGATCCGATCTGGGAAAGCCATCTGGCGACCGAGATCGCCCGCGCCGGGATCGCCGTCGAGGCGCTGCTTTACGAGCAGAACATTCCACTGCGGCAACTGATGGACCTCAAGGTCGGCGATACCCTGCCGCTCGGCCTGCGCACCGATGCGTCGGTCACGGTGCGCTGCGGCCGCGTGACCTTGACGGAGGGACGGATGGGGCGGGTCGGCGACCACGTCGCCATCCGCGTCACCCGGCCTTTACGCAAGCCGACCACGACCTATGCGATGTTCGAGCGGGCGGAAGAGCAAACCAAGATGATGGAGGCACAATGAACCCGATTGTCGGGCTGGTGGTCGAGGGCGTCGTGGCGGCGCTGCTGATCGCGACCATCGGCTACTGCACCGTGCTCAACAAGCGGCTCAAGCGGCTCAAGGCCGACGAGCATTCGCTCAAGGCAACGATCGCCGAACTGATCACGGCGACCGAGATTGCCGAGCGCGCTATCGGCGGGCTGAAGCTGACGGTGCGCGATTGCAACGAGAA
>JBARWE010000174.1:0-5018 GCA_049646625.1 Xanthobacteraceae bacterium | reverse complement strand
GGAGCAAGCGGCGGGCCTCGCGGAGACTGCGCGGCGGCTGCGGCGAGCGCATCCAGGCCAGCAGCGCGCCGAGCGGTTCAAGCCCGTCGACATCGGTGCCCAGCCCCCATGCCACCCGTTCGACGGTACCGAACAGATTGGCGACGACCGGCCGTTCCGACAACGCCCCGCCCGCGACCAGCGGCCGGGCCACACGCAACACCGGGCCGCCGGCCGCGATCACCCTGCGATGCAATTCGGTCATTTCCAGATGCATGGAAACGGGCGCGGCGACGGTTCGCAGTTCGCCCCTGTCCTCAAGAAACGACAGGAACGAACTGAGGTTATGAAACGGCGGCAGACGGCGCTGATGCATCGACAATCCGGGGCGGCAGGTCAGTGAACGTGGAACACGATGGCACGACGGATTGCCCGGCAACGTTGAGGCGGCGCAAACACCCCGGCGGCATCCTCCGGCATCGAACCGGCCGCGCATGCGCGCGCACCTCGAATCTAATGACGATCAGATATACGGCCGGCGCGGCGGGCGAACCATGCCGGCATAGGGCACCTCGGTGCAGCCGGGGCCGAAGCTTTCGCACTGCGCCGGGGTCTGCATCATCCGACATACCGGATCGCCGGCGGCATCGCTGTCCAGGAAAGCGGCAAGCTGGGCCACGTCACCGATGCACACGAACTCGCGCTCGACCGAGACGCTGACGCTGCGCAGTCGCCGCAAGGCCCGCGAAAAGCTCTCCGGCTTCATGCCGAGACGGTTGGCGATCAAAAGCTTTTCATACGGTAACTCGATCCGCGCCGCGCCGGCCCGCACGGCCGTCAGCGACAGCAGGAAATGCGCGATGCGCTTCGGCGCCGACTGGGCCTTGAGTTGTTCGACCTGCTCCACCAGTCGCCGCAGATGCAGCGAGGAGGCCGCCAGCATCTCGAACGAAATCTGCGGATTGCGCAGGATGGCGTCGCGCAGAAGCTGGCCGTCGATATGCAACAGCCGCGCCGGCGTCACCGTCTCCGCCGTCGCCGGATAGCGGCCGCCGCGGAACATCATCGCCTCGGCAAAACTTTCGCCGGTCGTGAACAGCGACACCACGACTTCGTGGCCATCGGCGGTCTCGCGGTACAGCTTGACCCAGCCTTCGAGCATGAGGAAGCAGCAGTTCGCCGGGTCGCCCTGCTGAAACAGCAGTTCGCCGCGATCGTAGCTGCGCACGATCCGATGGCCGAGCACCGAACGGGTGAGCGCTTCGCCCATGGAGCGAAAAATCGGCACGCGATTGACGATCGACCAGTCGGTGGGGGTCATAGCTGGCTCCCGGCAGACGATGCTGCGATGCCAACCAATCACGACGCCGCTGGGCCGGTATTGCTCTAGGTCAAAGAACGGGAACGCGAGCCGCCTCCTTCGTCATGCCTCAGCGCCACACGAAACCGCCGTGCTCGGGCCGGAAATCAAGTGCCAGACTCTGTCCCGGCGCCACCGTCACCGTCTCGATCCGCTCGTGGTCGAAACCGCTTGTGCGCGGCGTGTCGCGCAGCCGCGCCGAAATGGTGTGGCTTCCGGCCGGCACCTGGAAGCGGCGATAGAGCTGCGAGGGACCGTCCTTGGCGAAGCCGGACGGCGGAACCTCGGCGCTGAACACCGTCGTGCCGTCGATCGCCAGTTCGGCAAAGATGCCGCGCCGCCCGCGCGGGCAGTCGAGCGGCCGGCGCATGTTCGGCGGCAGCTTGGCAAGCTCCTCCGGGCTGAGCCGGCGGCAGTCGCGCGAACGGTCGGCGCTATGGCTGAAGCTGAGCTTGATCACGCCGGTGTCCGGGGGGATCTGCCGGTAGGGCGGAGCATTGGAAAAGGCGGCGGCGAAGGCGGCCACCGCCGTCAACACGGCAAACAGCCCGGCAAGCCGCGGTATCGACGGCCGCGCGCTCATGAGACGGCATCCGCGGCTGCCGGCGCCGGCTCGCGCGGTGCTTGTTGCGGCGGCGGCAGGGCGGCAAGCCTGTCGCGGAACGCGGCAATCTCGCGATCGAGCCGCGCCCCCTCGGTCGTCGACGCCCAGACGGTGGCGAGCCGCTCGCGCGGTACGCGCGGCCGCAAGTAAGGATCGCGCTCGCCGGCGATACGCTGCTGCATCCACTCGACGCCAAGGCGGTTGTAGCAGGCGCTCTCGGCGCAGCCGGCGATCACGACACCGTCGGCAAAGCCGCGGCTCAGCGCATAGTCGATCAGCGACGGCGGCGCCATGGCAACACAGGGCAGCGACAGCGTGTCGGCGGCGCGCGCGCCAGCGGCGCCATGCCGACAGCCGATCACCAGGAGGCGCGGCGACGGACCCGGTGCCTCGGCCAGTTCGTGAACGCGCTCACGCTGCGAGGCAAACGTCAGGTCGGGCAGATCGATACCGGTGACAAGCGGACCGGTCGAGCGGAACGGCGTCGACGACGGGCACGAGCCGGTGCAGATGCCGCAGCTCACGCATTTGTCGGCGTCGACCGCGACCTCCACCGCATAGGGCAGATCGTCGCTACGCGGCACCAGTTGCAAGGCATCGTAAGGGCAGTCCTCGACGCAGCGGCCGCAGCCGTTGCAATGGGCGAGATCGACGGTGGCGGGCTGCATCCGCCGCAGCGGCGGCAGCCACGGCATCGCCGCCAGCATCACGGTCGCCGCCGCAAGCAACCCCCACAGCGTGCCGGGCGCGGCATCGGCCAGCGGATAGAGCGGCAGATAGAACCAGTCGAGTCCGACCGGGCTTGGCACTTTCGCAAGGTCCGCCGGCCCCTGGCTCAGCGCCGGCTTGACCACCGACACGGCCAACAGCGCCAGCATCGTCAGCGCCGCCAGTATGCGCGGCGGGTTCACCCGAGGCCGGGTGATGCGCTGGATGTGAATCCACAGCATGAACAGCAGCACCAGCGGCACCGCAATATGCAAGAATACCAACAGCGTGAAGAAGCGGTTCGACAGGCTCGACGGCGCGAGAAAGTTGCGCGCGATCGGCTCGCCGAAGATCGGCAGCCAGTCGAGCAGTTCGGTCGAGGTGGTGGCGACGTATTGCGCCAACTGGTCCCACACCAGCCAGTAGCCGGTGATGCCGGACATATAGAGGAACCAGATCACCGGCACGCCGGTCAGCCACGAGAACCAGCGGGCGCCGCGATAACGGTCGCGCGCGAACTCCCGCAACAGATGCAGCGCCATCACCACGATCATCAGGTCGGAGGCGTAGCGGTGGAAGCTGCGCATCACGCCGGCGTGCCAGGCGTGGCTGGTGGTGTACCACTCGACCGAGGCGTAGGCTTTCTCGACGCCGGTGTCGAACACCGCAAACAGGTAGATACCGCTGACCGCAACGATCCAGAATAGAAAGAAGCCGAGCGCGCCGAGCTGCGCCAGCGGATTGAGCGCCGGCCCGACCAGGCGGTCGAGGCCGCGCTCGGCGGTGTCGAAGACACGCCTCAATCCGCGGCGCACAAGTGCGATCACGTCTGCTGTCCGAACGGTCGCGGCAGGCCGCGCGCCTGCGCCTCGAGCCGGCGATTGCGCGCCCAGCCGCGCACGAACAAAGTGCCGGCGATTGCCAGCGACAGCCCGCCGATGCCGATGCCGAGCGCGATCGCATAGCTCGTACGGTAGCGGCCCTGGCCGGGATCATAGACGGTGCACAGGAAGCTCAGACGGTCCATCAGTCCCGTCACGGACAGCGCGCGGGTGAACGTGCCGAATACCGCCTCCTTCAGCGGTTCGATGAACACCGGCAGCGGAAAATCGTCGCCATAGACCTGGCGATAGACCCGGCCCTCAGCATCGATGATGGTGGTCTGGGCGATGTGGTCGAAGCCGCCGGCGACCGCCTGATAGCTGAAGCCGAGATCCTGCATCAGCGCCGACAGTGTCGCCTCGTCGCCGCTCGCGAGCTGCCAGACGCCGGCCGGAATACCCTGCCGGCGGGCGAACGCCGCCATGTGCTGCGGCGTATCGCGGCGCGCGTCGAAGCCGACGGTGAGCACCGCAAAGCGCTCGGTGCCGAGGCTGCGCTGCGCCTCCTTGACCGCATCGATGAGATGCTGCGTGGTGACGGGGCAGGTGGTGCTGCAACTGGTGTAGACGAGGCTGACGACCAGCGGCCGGCCGCGATAGTCGGCCAGCGCGATCGGCCGCCCCTGCGGATCGACGAGAGTATGGTCGCCAAGCTCAGTGCCGATCGCCGCTTCGCTGCGCGCCATGACGATCTTCGGATCGAGCGGGCCGCTGGCCGAGGCCGCCGCCGGCGTCACCATCGCCGCGTCGAGCACCACCGCTAACGTCAACAGCGTCAGATGGATCAGCGAGGCGCCGAAGGTAGCCATCGCGGTGGCACGGCTCGGCGCGCGGTAAAGCTGCCAGCTTCGCCACACGAAGATCGCGCCGCCCGCCGCGGCGCCAATGCCGTAGATCAGCCCCATGCCGAACGCCAGCGGCACCAGCGACAGCACCGTCAGCGTCACCGTGTGCGCCAGGATCGCCGTGGTCCACACCCGCTCGGAAGCAACCACCGGCAGCATCGGAAAGCCGGCATTGGCGTAGTCATCGCGGCGCGCCGCGGCGAGCGCCCAGAAATGCGGCGGCGTCCACAGGAACATTACCAGCGCCAGCAACACCGGCACGGCCTGCGGCATCGGATCGACCGCGGCGGCGCCGGCGAGCACGGCGAAGCTGCCGGACAATCCGCCGACGACGATGTTCAACGGCGTACGGCGCTTTAGCCACACCGTGTAGACGACGCCGTAGGTCAGGCCGCCGAGCAGCACATAGACAGCGCTGACCGCGCCGCCCGCGACATAGGCCAGCGCCAGCGAGGCCGCTCCCAGCGCGGCGAAACCGAACAGCCATCCCGCGCCTGGTGCAAGCCGGCCGCTGGCGAACGGCCGCTGCTCGGTCCGCCGCATGTGGCGATCGAGATCACGCTCGTAATAATGATTGAACGCCCCGGCCGCGCCCGAGGCGCCGAGCACCGCCAGCGCCAGCGCCAGCACCTCCCATGCCT
>JBARWE010000173.1:0-4914 GCA_049646625.1 Xanthobacteraceae bacterium | reverse complement strand
CGCTGGAGGTGCTCGACGTCAGCGGCGCGCCGCGGTTCGTGCTGGTCGATGGCGTGTTCGTGCCGCAGCTTTCCGAGGCTGGCGCGCTGGAGGCCGGCGTGACGCTGCGCCAGCTCGGCGCCGTACTGAATGACGCCGGCAATGCCGCGCGTGCCGACCTGTTGCGCACCAATGCGACCAACGACGCCATGGTGGCGTTCAACGCGGCGCTCGCGACCGATGGTGTGATGCTCGATGTCGCCGATGGCGCCGAGCTTGCCCGGCCGCTGCATATCGTCCACATCGCAACGCAGGCCAACACCTCCGCCGTCACCCGCTCGTTCCTGCGGCTCGGCAACGCCGCGCGCGCCACGCTGGTCGAGAGCTTCGTCGCCGCCGATGGCGTCGGCGGCTATCACGTCCACGATGCGGTGGTGCTGTCGCTCGGCGATCGCGCCGCGCTGGAGCATGTCCGGCTGGTCGAGGATGCGTCGGATGCCGCCAACATCTCGACCGCGATCGTGACCCTCGGTACGGCGACGCGCTTCAACACCTTCAGCATCACGACCGGCGCGCGGGTCAGCCGCTATCAGGCATTCGTCCGCTTCGGCGGCGAGGACGCCCACGCTTCGATCAACGGCATCAACCTGCTGAAGGACCGGCAGCACGGCGACGCCACGCTGGTACTCGATCACATGGTGCCGCACTGCGACAGTCGCGAGGAATTCCGCGCCGTCATCGACGACCGCGCGCACTCGGTGTTCCAGGGCCGCATCAACGTCCACCCGGACGCGCAGAAGACCGACGCCAAGATGATGACGCGGGCGCTGCTATTGTCCGACGAGGCGGAAGCGGACAACAAGCCGGAACTGGAGATTTTTGCCGACGATGTGACCTGCGGGCACGGCGCCACCACTGGCGCGCTCGACGACAGCCTGCTGTTCTACCTGCGCGCGCGCGGCCTGCCGGAGAGGGAGGCGCAGGCGGTGCTGATCCAGGCGTTCGTCGGTGAAGCGATCGAGACGATCGTCGACGATGGCTTGCGCGAAGCGGCGGAAAACCTCGCGGAGCGCTGGCTCAAGGCGCGGTCATGACGACGCATCCGGCGGTCGCCAACGGCGCTTACGATGTCGCGCGCGTGCGGGCCGACTTTCCGGCGCTGGCGCTTGAAGTCTACGGCAAGCCGCTGGTCTATCTCGACAACGCTGCCTCGGCGCAAAAGCCCTCCGCCGTATTGCAGCGCATGACGCAAGCCTACGAGAGCGAATACGCCAACGTGCATCGCGGCCTGCACTATCTCGCCAACGCCGCGACCGAAGGCTACGAAGGCGCGCGCGAGAAGGTGCGGCGGTTTCTCAACGCCGCCCGGCACGAGGAAATCATCTTTACCCGCAACGCCACCGAGGCGATCAACCTCGTCGCCTCGTCATGGGGCGAGCCGAATGTCGGCGCGGGCGACGAGATCGTGCTGTCGATCCTCGAACACCATTCCAATATCGTGCCGTGGCATTTTCTGCGCGAGCGGCACGGCGCGGTCATCAAGTGGGCGCCGGTCGACGACGACGGCAATTTTCTCATCGACGAATTCGAGAAGCTGCTGTCGCCGCGCACCAAACTGGTCGCCATCACCCAGATGTCGAACGCGCTCGGCACGCTGGTGCCGGTGAAGGAGGTGGTCGCGCTCGCCCACGCGCGCGGCATTCCGGTGCTGGTCGACGGCAGCCAGGCGGCGGTGCATCTTGCCGTCGACGTGCAGGACATCGGCGCCGATTTCTACGTCTTCACCGGCCACAAACTGTACGGCCCGACCGGCATCGGCGTGCTGTACGGCCGCTACGATCTGCTCGCGGTGATGCGGCCCTATATGGGCGGCGGCGAGATGATCCGCGACGTGTTCGAGGACAGTGTGACCTATGGCGATCCGCCGCACCGGTTCGAAGCGGGCACGCCTTCGATCGTGCAGGCGATCGGGCTTGGGGCGGCGATCGACTATGTCGAGTCGATCGGCAAGGAACGTATCGCCGCGCACGAGCACCGGCTGGTGGACTACGCGGTGGAGCGGCTGCGCGCGATCAACTCGCTGCGCATCGTCGGCAACCCGCGCGAGCGCGGCCCGCTGATTTCCTTCACGATGAAGGGGGCGCATCCGCACGATGTCGCCACCGTGATCGACCGGGCCGGCGTCGCCGTGCGTGCCGGAACCCATTGCGTGATGCCGCTTTTGGAGCGGTTCAACGAAACCGCGACGTGCCGGGCGTCGTTTGCGATGTATAATACCGAGGCCGAGGTCGATACGCTGGCAGAGGCCCTTATCAAGGCGCAGGATTTGTTCGCATGAGCGAAACCGAGACCCACGAGGCGACGATCGCCGCGACCGCGTCGACGCTGCCGCCGGAAGAAACCGAACGGCTCGGCACCGAGATCGTCGCCGCGCTCAAGACGGTGTACGATCCCGAGATCCCGGCCGATATTTACGAGCTTGGCCTGATCTACAAGGTCGACATCAAGGACGACCGTGCCATCGATATCATCATGACGTTGACCACGCCGAACTGCCCGGCAGCGGCGGAACTGCCGACCATGGTGGAGAACGCGGTCGCCAGCGTGCCCGGCGTCGGCGTCGTCGGCGTCAGCGTCGTGTTCGATCCGCCGTGGACGCCGGACCGCATGTCCGACGAGGCGCGGCTGGTGCTCAATATGTGGTGAGTTGAGTTTTTCGGCGCGACAATTGCGGCATTGAACGGCCGCACGGGACGGACCACATGACAGAGATGACCCCGACTGGCACCATCGTTACCCCGAAGCCCAAGCGGGCGCGCCCGCAGGTGATGCGGCTGACCGAGGCGGCCGCTGCGCGCGTGCGTGAACTTGCCGGCCGCGCCGATTCCGAAATCGTCGGCCTGCGCGTCGGCATCAAGAACGGTGGCTGTGCCGGCATGTCCTATACGGTCGAATATGCCCACGATATCCGCCCGACCGACGAAGTGGTCGAGGACAAGGGCGTGCGCATTCTGGTCGATCCCAAGGCCGTCATGTTCCTGCTCGGCACCGAGATGGACTACAAGACCACGAAGATGTCGGCGGAGTTCGTGTTCAACAATCCGAACCAGACCGGCGCCTGCGGCTGCGGCGAATCCGTGCAGCTTGTGCCCGCGCCGAAGCCCGCCGAGGACTGAGGCGCCGCCGTCGCGATGGATCGCGCGGGCCTGGCCGAGTTATTTTCCGCGTTGGGGCCGGTATCGATCCGGCGCATGTTTTCCGGCTACGGCATTGGTGCCGAGGGCGTCACCTTCGCGCTGGCGCTGCGCGGCATCGTACTGCTCAAGGTCGATGACGCGACGCGGCCGTGGTTTGCGGCGGAAGGCTCGAAACCGTTTCAGGACGAGGCGAGGGGGCGAACCGTCACGGTCAACTCATACTGGTCGCGGCCGGAGCGGCTTTATGACGACCCCGATGATCTGGCGGAATAGGGCGCGCATGGCGATTGCAGCCGCGCTGGCGAGGGCAAAGGCCGCGAAAGCCGGCCGTCGTCGTAGTGGCGGTAAATCTCAGGCGACGTCTGGGCGATAGCTCGCGGTGTATTCGGGATCGGTCTCGCACACCACGCGATTGCGGCCGTTGCGCTTGGCGGTATAGAGGCAGTCGTCGGCGCGCTCGATCAGTGAATTCACATCGTCGCCGGGGTGCAGCATCGACACGCCGACCGAGATGGTAACGCGGCCGAGAATTTCTCCGGTCGACTTCTTCTTCAATTCCTTCGACATCACCGCGCGGCGGATGTGGTCGGCCACCGTCAGCGCCGGGCGCAGCGCGGTCGCGGGCAGCACTACGGCGAACTCCTCGCCGCCGTAGCGCGCGGCGACGTCCTGGCCCTTGATGGTCTGCTTCAGCGCCAGTGCCACCAGCCGCAGCACCTGGTCCCCGGTCAGGTGGCCGTAGTTGTCGTTGAAGGCTTTGAAGTGGTCGATGTCGCACATCAGAAGCGACAGCGGCTCGTGATTGGCCGATGCCTGGGTGACGGCTCCGGCGATGGCGCGATCGAAGAATTTTCGATTGCCAAGCCCGGTCAGCGGATCGGTCAGGGTCGCGGCGTGGATGGCTTGCAGGCTTTTTTGCAGGTTGCTGATTTCGGCCCTAGAGGCGGCGAGGCGTGCCTCCAGCGCTTCGTTGGTGGTCTGCATGTCGAGCGTGGCGGCCACCAGTTGCTCGACGACCGCCGCGACCGCGGTGCGGTCGGTGGCGCCGGCGAGGCGGCGGCGTGCGCCGGCCAGCCGATGGCTGAAGCTGGATGTCATGCCAAGGGCGTCGCCGATCAGCGTCATCGCGCCGTTGATCTCGTCGACGACGCGGGTGCCGACCTCGTCGATGCGGTCGGTAGTGCGCGAATGGGACAGGTAGGTTTCGTAGATCTGTTGCAGGTCGGCTTCGGTCAACCGGCCGGAACGCTGCAAAGTCTCGGTGACGATGCGATTGAGGGCGGCGTTGAAGCCGGTCGCATAGACGTACCAGATCTCATAGTTACGCGGGATCGCAGTATGCCGCTGCGATTTGATCTGGCCGAGCGCCACCTCGCAAAAGGCCATCGACCGTTCATACTCGTCCAGTATGCCAAGCACATTCCATCCCCGACATCAGGCAATATGCCTGACTAAAATCTTGATACTATCGCTCAAAATACAAGTTTACCGTAGGGGACAGGCGTGAACACACGGTAAACGGCAGTTTCGCTGCGGTGCAAGGAAACAAAAAAAGCGGCCGGTGAGCGCGGCCGCTTCCTTGGCATCCAATTGCAGCGAGTGTCAGCCGCGTGCCGGCACCGGGCGCAGCAGGAAGGCCGGGAGGTGGGAATGATCGGCCGGCTCGCTGCTGGATGCGGCGGCGCGGCGCGGCTGGGCGGCGAACGGGGTCCGGCCGATCGAGGCTGGCTGTTGCGCC
>JBARWE010000172.1:0-13294 GCA_049646625.1 Xanthobacteraceae bacterium | reverse complement strand
CGCTTTAAGTGCGGAAACCCGGCTCTCCATCGTTGTGATGTGGGCATCGAGCCGTTCGACCGGCGTGTCCCCCTCAAATACTACCCGCATGGACTGCCACATGCCCTGCATGCTTTGCAGGTTACTTTTAAGCGCTTCAGCGTAGGCATCCCATGGCGTCTTCTGGGCATCGGTAATGTTCAGTTCGGCTTTCAAAAAGGCGATGCGCCCGTCTGCGAAGGACGACATCTGGCCGTCAGGAGCGTCCCACATCGGACAGCCGCCCATCATGCTGGGACTATACCCAAAGCCTCGGCGGCCGTACCCCGGTCCGTACATCATCCCAGGCCCATGTCCGGGGCTCATCATGCCAGGACCATAGCCCTGACCGTACATCATCCTAGCATCATATCCTGAATCCTTTTTTTCCGACTGGGCCATCGTTGCCGACGAAGTGATCCAAGTCGTTGACGCAACAGCAATAGCGAGCATGACGCCAAAGATAGATTGCTTGGACATGAACGTCTCCCATTCATATATTTTTTATTTTGATAGCTGGCTTCCACCGCCTGAGTATTGATTTAGCTCAAAGCCAGGCCGCTCCGCTCTATGATTGTTTTGTCTTTTCAATTGCAATCGCGGTGTTGCTGACCTTAGCGGAGCGAATCCCCTCCAGGTGCACGCGGTCATTTGAGTTCCTGAACACTGTTCCCATAGCCTGCCGCTCGGGTCGGCTTGCGACTCCGGCGAGCGTTCACGATTGCTTGACCTTGGAAAACGGCCTTGCCGACGTCGCTGCAGGTTACGATGCTGACCACCACCCGTGAGGGCATCGAAGGTGCGGAAGCCGATCGGGTAACTGTATCGATAGGAGATCATCGTGGCGGAGGGTACCACTGCCAAGAACGCGTCGGTTGTCATGGCGAATATCGGCCCGCTGCTACCCGACCTCGAAGCGCTGTACAAAGACATCCACGCTCATCCTGAACTGTCGATGCAGGAGACGCGAACGGCCGGCATCGCTGCCGACAGGCTCAAAAAGGCTGGCTTTGAGGTGACGGCCGGCGTCGGTAAGACGGGCGTGGTCGGCGTGCTCCGAAACGGCGACGGGCCGACAGTCATGCTGCGCGCGGACATGGACGCACTGCCGATCGCCGAGACCACCGGCCTTGACTACGCCAGCAAGGTTACGGCGACTGACGCCGCCGGCAAAACCGTGCCGGTCGGCCATATGTGCGGACACGACATGCATGTCGCTTGGCTGGTGGGTGCGGCGACTTTGCTGTCTCAGAAGCGCGATGCCTGGAAGGGCACGCTGATGACGGCTTTCCAGCCGGGCGAGGAAACTGCGCAAGGTGCGCAGGCGATGATCGACGATGGGCTGCTGAAACGCTTCCCCGTACCTGACGTTGTGCTTGGCCAGCACGTTATGGTTGGGCCGGCCGGCACGGTCGCCGGAAGTGCCGGACCGATCACCTCCGCGGCGAACAGCTTGCAAATCCGACTATTTGGGCGCGGCGCACACGGATCGATGCCTCAGGCCAGCATCGATCCGGTGGTCATGGCGGCCTCTGTCGTCCTGCGGCTGCAAACCATCGTGTCCCGCGAGGTTGCTGCGACCGAGGCGGCCGTGGTGACAGTCGGCGTGCTACAGGCGGGCACGAAGGAAAACGTCATTCCAGACGAGGCGGTCATCAAGCTCAACGTCCGCACCTTCGACGCCAGCGTTCGCAAGCATGTGCTTGCCGCGATCGAGCGGATCGTCAACGCCGAGGCAGAGGCATCCGGCGCTCCACGCAAACCCGAGATCACGCCACTCGACCGCTACCCGCTGAACGTCAACGACGAGACTGCAAGCAACCGGATCGCCGAGGCGTTTCGCGACTACTTCTTGCCTGAAAGAGTGAAGCATACGGGTCCCGCTCCGGCCAGCGAGGATTTCGGCTGCTTCGGTACTCGGCGCGATACCGCTCTGCCGCCGCAGAACAAACGCTCCGGCCAGCGAGGATTTCGGCTGCTTCGGTACCGCGTGGCAGGTGCCGTCAGTGTTCTGGTTCGTCGGAGGGAGCGACCCCAAAACTTACAACAAAGCCAAGGTCGAGGGGAAGCTGAACGACCTCCCGGTTAATCACAGCCCGAAATTCGCGCCGATCCTGCATCCGACACTGGAGACCGGCGTCGAAGCGATGGTCGTGGGCGCCCTGGCATGGCTCGGCGAATAAAAGGCAGTCTGAGCTGTTGGGCGCTAATTGTGCTTTCGCTCCGACGCGCTGGCTAGTGCGAAAGGGACCGCTGTGATCGCCATCGAAACCGTCGTGCGAATATTCGATCTCGGTGGCACCTTCGTTTTCGCCATCAGCGGGGCGGTTGCCGCCGTCAATCGCCGGCTCGACATCTTCGGCATCCTCGTCCTGTCCTTCGTCGCCGGCAATTTCGGCGGCATTACCCGCGACGTGCTGATCGGCGCGGTGCCGCCCGCCGCCTTGACCGATGGCCGCTACCTGCTGGTCTCTGTCCTGGCGGGGCTCGTCACTTTCTTCCTCTATGCAGGCGTCGACAGGCTGCACACGCCTGTTCTTCTGTTCGATGCTGTAGGATTGGCCTTCTTCGCTGTCGCCGGGGCGCAAAAGGCGATCGAGTTCGGATTGAGCCCGGTGATGTCGGCTCTTCTAGGCATGTTGACCGGCATTGGCGGAGGCATGATGCGAGACGTTCTTCTTACGGAGATCCCGCAGGTATTACGTTCGGACCTTTATGCGGTCGCTGCACTGCCCGGAGCGTCCATCGTGGTGATCGGCCATATGCTAGGTGCACCCTATGGTATCTCGGCAATTGCAGGAGGGGCCATGTGTTTCGGTTTCCGCTTTGGGGCAATCAGGTACGGTT
This sequence comes from Xanthobacteraceae bacterium, assembly GCA_049646625.1. GTDB lineage: Bacteria > Pseudomonadota > Alphaproteobacteria > Rhizobiales > Xanthobacteraceae > PRO6. Next base: position 10,429 of record JBARWE010000172.1, on the reverse strand, counting down.
GGCGCCTGCCTGTCGCGCATCTGTCCGCGCGAGATCGCGCCGGCGCGAACCGTTCGGATGACGGAAAGCTGTGCTGAACTCGATGCGCATGGCCCACCATACGCGCAACCGGAACGGTCGCTGTCTGGTTCGGGTCAGACTTTCTGCCGATTTTTCGTTGGATGCCGCCCCCTTGCCGGCCAGGGCAAGGCTATCAAACCCAACACGCGGCGCGCCGCTGATCAAGTCGCCGGTCTCCAGCACCGTGGTGGCCCGCATTTGGGCCAACCCTCATGATAGCCGGGCCGACAGAGGCGCGGCAATCGCAAGAAACCATGGGCTCGACGCTCCATTCCCTCCTGCGCGATAATAAAGACAACGCAAGGGACGTCGGGGTCGGACGACTGTTTCCCGAAGAGCTAGCGGGAATCGCCTTAGCCGAGGGGAGATGAGGCGCATGGAAACGACACTGACCGATCGCTTCAAGACCGCTATCCTGCTCATGGCTGCGACCGGCCTGATTGCGGGACTCGCATTCTACTTCACTGGCCAACCCGACGTTGCGAACCTGGTCTGGATCGCCGGCGTCGTTCCGGCACTTGCTGCGCTCGTGGTCGAGATCCTTCGCAGCATTGGGCGCGGCGAAGTCGGACTGGATATCGTTGCCGCGCTCTCCATGTCGGCAGCACTCGTCTTCGGCGAGACCGCCGCAGCGGCGGTCGTCGCGGTGATGTATTCGGGCGGCACCTTCCTCGAAGCCTTCGCCGAGGGCCGCGCCCGGCGCGAAATGCACGACCTCCTCTCCCGTGTGCCCCGGACCGCGACCCGGCATCGAAACGGTGGGCTGGAGGAGGTGCCGCTCGATGAGATCGCGCCCGGTGACCGGCTCCTGATCCGGCAAGGCGACGTCGTTCCAGTAGACGGCACGGTGACCTCTGATACGGCTTTCGTCGACACCTCGGCGCTCACGGGCGAGTCGCTTCCGGTGCGTCTGGCGCGCGGGGCCGAGACCATGAGTGGCTCGACCAACGCGGGCGAGGCCTTCGATTTGATGGCGACGCGCGAGGCGAAGGACAGCACCTATGCCGGAATTGTCCGGCTGGTTGAGGAGGCGCAGGCGTCGAAGGCCCCGATGTCGCGGCTGGCCGACCGCTGGTCGCTGGGCTTTCTCGCGGTCACGGTGGGCATCGCCTTCGCTGCCTGGTGGTTCACCGGTGATCCGATCCGGGCCGTCGCCGTCCTTGTCGTTGCCACGCCGTGTCCTTTGATCCTTGCCGTGCCGGTCGCGCTGGTCGCCGGCCTGTCGCGCGCGGCGCATTTCGGCGTCCTGATCAAGGGCGCGGGGCCGCTTGAGACGATGGCGCGCATCCACACCCTGATCCTCGACAAGACGGGCACCTTGACGGACGGTCGTCCGCAGATCGTGTCGATCGACAGCCACAGCGGCATGGCCCGGGACGACATCCTGCGCCTGGCCGCAGCGCTCGACCAGGCTTCAAAGCACCCCGTGGCGCAGGCCATCGTCGCCGCAGCGAAGGCGCGGGGCTTCGCGCTGCCTGTGCCGTCAGATGTTGCCGAGATCCCGGGCGAAGGGGTCGTAGGTCATGTCGAGGGCCGCCCGGTCATCGTCGGCGGGGACGGTTTCGTGGCGTCCCGGGTCGGGCGGATGACGGGCGATCATCCCGCAAAGGGCGCCGGATCGGTCCTCGTTGCCGTGGCGGTCGATGGCCAAATGGCCGGACACCTGGTGATGTCGGACCCCCTGCGCGAAGGCACGGGCGCCATGCTGGCGGGGCTCCGCCGCCAGGGGATCGGGCGCATCCTGCTGGCCACCGGCGACCGTGCGGATGTGGCCGAGCGCGTGACCGAGGGGCTGGGCCTTGACGGTCTGCGGGCCGGGCTGACGCCGGATCAGAAGGTCCTGCTCGTGCTCTCCGAGCGCAAGCATGGGCCAGTCATGATGGTGGGCGACGGGGTGAACGATGCACCCGCACTGGCCGCAGCCGACGTTGGCATGGCGATGGGCGCACGAGGTGCCGCTGCCTCGGCCGAAGCCGCCGACGTGGTGCTGCTCGTCGACCGGATCGACCGGCTGGGCCCGGGGATCGAGATCGCCCGGGCCTCGCGGCGGATCGCCGTAGAAAGCGTCGTCGCGGGGATCGGTCTTTCGGTGATCGGCATGATCGCGGCAGCCTATGGCTATCTTAACCCGGTGCAGGGAGCGCTCCTGCAGGAGGCAATCGACGTCGCCGTGATCCTGAACGCACTGCGCGCGCTGCGCATCACCCCCCACGAGCCCACCACATCGACACCACAGGCTGTCTCGTCCGCGCCGGCCCATATCGCGCAGGGATCTACCCCATGAGCCGTCTCTCGCATTCCGAAATCCACATGGTCCATCGCATCGGTTGGCTGCGCGCGGCCGTACTCGGTGCCAACGACGGGCTCGTCTCGACCGCGAGCTTGGTTGTGGGCGTGGCCGCAGCGGGGTCCGGAAAGCCAGAGGTCTTCATTGCCGGGCTTGCCGGGCTCGTAGCCGGCGCGATGTCCATGGCGGCTGGCGAATACGTTTCCGTCAGTTCGCAGGCCGATGCGGAGCAGGCCGACATCGAGCGCGAGACCCGGGAGTTGAAGGAAACACCCGACGCGGAGCTAGGGCAGAAAGGGCAGCAGCGCCTTTTTATAGTGCGCGCCACGCCCCTTCATTTCCGCTTCGGCATTGTAGGGCACCTTCTTGGCGACACCGGCCACTACTTCTTCGGACCAGGCAAAGCCGGTGACGTCCTTGCCGGTCACCAGCCTTGTGCCGTCTGACAGCGTGACGTTGAGCAGGCCGTAATAGCCATGGCACACCGAAGAGACGATACCGCCCTGTTCCCAGATGACGCGGGTCAGCGCCTGCAAACCCGGATTGTCTGGAAAATCCCACATAACGGCATGGCCACCCGTGAAATAGATGGCGTCGAACAGCGTCGGGTCGATCTCGTCGGGCCGCTTGGTCTGGGCAAGCAGGGTCATGCGCCGAGGATCGTCCAGCCACGCCTTTGCCGAAGCGTCGAGCAGTGGCCATTTGAGGGCGCGGGGTTCGAGTGGCGACAGCCCGCCCTTGGGGCTGACGATAACCTGCTCGTAGCCCTGCATCTCGAAGTGGTCCCAGGCGTGGGTTAGCTCCGACAACCAGAGCCCGGTTGGCTCGTTAGGGTCGTCGTAGTGGGCGACATTAGTGACCACATGAATGATGCTTTTGGACATAAGGACCGTTCCGGCATGGCGTAGAACCGAGGCCTAACCTTGAAGTTATGTTGAAGGTCAAGCTGGGAAACACAGCACCGAGAATACCGCCGAGCGACAAGGTGGCTATATTCAGAGGTTCCTGACTACAAGTAGACAGTCCGCAATCACCAACTTGGACATTCGCTGGTGCCTCAATTTTGGAGGGCTATAGCGTAGGTGTAGTTCTCCGATTCTTCGTCTTCGGCCAGCCATAAAATTCTGATTTTGTTGTGCCCTTCCGAGCGCTCAAAGCGGTGCCGGTAGCGGTCTGACGCAAAAGCCACGCCACAGCATCATGGCACATGCGGGCACGGCGAATTCATCCCATACCTTCGAGCGGCAGCCATCCGTCGGGTAACCCATCGCCGCCAGTGCTTTCAGGGCGAACGGATTGACCTGCCCCTTGGGCTGGCTGCCGGCCGATTGGGCTGGCTGCCGGCCGAGAACGATCGAAAGCGTCCCGCACCGTCTTTGTGAAGGATGCTCTCCAGGGACTTTGCGGACGCGCGCGGCTCGCGCGAAAGTCGAATGGTCGCCCTGTTCCCTGCGGCCTATGGTCCCGCCGGTTTTGGGGGCGCATGTGGCGGCGCAATGGGTGGTCGCCGCGGGCGCGGGCGGATTCCCAGGGATCGTTTCCAAGGGGTCGTTTCCAAGGGTTCGTTCCTCGGGGCGGGCGGTCATCGACCGGCCGTGGCATTGCCGCGCGCCGTGGGCTGCCGCGCGCCGTGGGCTAAGGAGACAATGATGGCGGAGATATTGGGGCCGCGGAAGTTGGGACCGCTAACGGCGCTGGTCGGGGACTGGGAGGGCGACGTCGGCGTCGATCTCTCCTACCGCAACAAGGACGACGCAACGATCCAGACCAGCTACTTCGAGAAGGCGTGGTTTCGGCCGATCCCGATCGTCGAGAACGGTCATCAGACGATGGAAGGGCTGAACTACGGCATGACGGCCTGGCGCCATGGCGAGGAAGCCATGGACCCGTTCCATGACGAAGTCGGCTATCTGCTCTGGGATCAGGCCAACGGACAGGTGATCCGCTGCTTCGCGGTGCCGCGCGGCCTCGCCATTCTGGCCGGCGGCGCGGCGAAGCCGCGCGACAGGTCGTTCACGCTGCGCGCCGAGCCGGGTTCGAAGGGCTATGGCCTGTCGCAGAACAACTACCTGCTGGAGCGGGCGACGACGACCGCCTTTGAGTGCTCGTTTACCTTCAACGACGACGGCACGTTCAGCTACACCTCCGACCTTTCGATGAAGCTGATGGCGACCGGCGGCGAGATGCATCATATCGACCGCAACACGCTGCACCGGACCCGACGCATCCACCCGAGCGTCGAAAACGTCTGACGGCAGCGATGCGGAGCGAGTCGCAGCGGCCGCGCCTTGGCGCCAGCGCCTGCGTGCGGCGTTGGGGACGACGCGGCCCTACGTCGACCCGACCACATGCCGCCCGGACGGCGTGCGCTCGACGCAAAGCGGTACGCCGTAGAGGCCGGAAAGTACGTCGGCCGTCAGCACCGCCTGTACCTCTCCGGTGACGAAGCGGCTGCCATGGCCAAGCACGGCGACACGGTCGGCGATCTCGAAAGCATATTCCGGCTCATGCGTCGAGAGTACGATCGCCAGTCCCTCCTGCGCGAGCGTTCGCACGGTCCGCAGCACGCGCACGCGGTTGCCGAGGTCGAGGCTCGCGGTCGGCTCGTCCATGAAGATGATGCGGGATTCCTGCGCCAGCGCGCGGGCGATGAAGGCGAGCTGACGCTGGCCGCCGGAGATGCGGGTAATCTCGCGCTCCGCAAGGTCGGCGATGCCGAGCATGTCGAGCGCGGCCAGCGCCTTGTCGTAGTCAATCGGCCGCGGCTTGCCGAAGGCGCCGAGATAGGCCGTGCGGCCCATCACAACCAGGTCGATCACGGTGTAAGCGAATTCGGTGAGGTGCGCCTGCGGCACATAGGCTATGCGCCGGGCGATCTCGCGGCGCGTCAGGGTCGCGAGGTCGTCGCCGCCGACCGCGACGTTGCCGTCGAGCGCGGGCAATAGCCCGAGCAGGGTCTTGAACAGCGTGGTCTTGCCGACGCCGTTGGGGCCGAGCAGGCAGGTCACGGTGCCGGCGGCGCAGCCGAGCGACAGGTCGGAGGCGACCATCTTGTCGCCGTAGCCGATCGTGAGATGGTGCGCGGCGAGCACGGTCATGGCGCGGCGATCCTGCGGCTGTGCGCCAGGAGCCAGACGAACATCGGCCCGCCGATGATCGCGGTCAGGACGCCGAGTGGAATCTCGATCGCGGCGGCGGAGCGCGCCAGCGTGTCGACCACGATCATGAAGGCGGCGCCGATCAGGATCGCCGCCGGCAACTGGCGGTCGAAGCGCGGCCCGACCATGAGTCGCGCCATGTGCGGCACCATCAGGCCGACCCAGCCGATCACGCCGGAGATCGCCACGACGCTTGCCGTGGCCAGCGTCGCGCCGGCGATCACGATCACCCGCAGCCGCGCCACCTCGATGCCGAGCGCGCGCGCCTCGTCGTCGCCGAGCGACAACACGCCGATGCGCCAGCGCAACAGGATCAGCGGCGCCACGCCGACCGCGACCGCCGGCAGCGTCGCCATGACATCGCCGGCCTTGACGCCGGCGAGGCTGCCGAGCAGCCAGAAGGTGATCGCCGGCAACTGGTCGTAAGGGTCGGCCAGCACCTTCACCAGCGAAATGCCGGCGCCGGCCAGCGCGCCGACGACGATGCCGGCCAGCACCAGCACGAGGATGTCGCCGCTGCTGCGCAAGGCCCGCGACAGCGCCATCACCATCGACACGATGGCAAGCCCGCCGGCGAAGCCGAACAACTGGATCATCATCACCGGCATGCCGAGCAGGATGCCGGTCACGGCGCCCAGCCCCGCGCCGGTCGAAACGCCGAGGATGTCCGGCGACACCAGCGGATTGCGGAACAGGCTCTGATAGGCCGCGCCGGCAGCGGCCAGCGCGGCGCCGACCAGCGCCGCGGCGACGATTCGCGGCAGGCGGATGTTGAACAGTACGGTTTCGACCGCGCCGTGGCCGCCGGCGCCGGCGAGCCGTTCGCCGAGCGCTTTCAGCACCGTGAGCGGAGGAACGCGGTAGGGGCCGATCGTCGCCGCGATCAGCATCAGCACGGCGACGGCAAGGGTCAGGGCACCGAACACGGTGGCGGTGCGCAAAGGGGGGCGCTTCACGGCTTGCGCGGATCGATGAGTTGCGTCAGCGCATCATCGTCGAGATCGACCTGATAGAACAGGCGGTAAAAGGCGCGCACATCGTCGCGCAGGCTGGTCTTGACCTGGTCGGGATAGAAGGCGTGGGTGAGCCAGGTCAGCCCGACCAGCCGGTTGACGGAGGGCGGCCCGTCGATGAAGCCGAACGGCAGCGTCGGCGCCAGATAGACGCGGCCGGCCGCCACCGCCGGCAGCGCCGCCCACACCGGCTTGCCGGCGACGGTGGCGGCGAAGCGCTGATCCATCGTCACCACGATATCGGGGTGCCAGGCCAGAAGCTGCTCGGGCGAGACATTGACGATGCCGCCCTTCTCGCGCAGGCCGGTGACGACGTTGATGCCGCCGACGCGCTCGATGATCTCGGTGTTGATCGAGCCGCGCGAGCCGCTTTCCAGCCCCTCGGGGCCGCGCGCCAGATAGACTTTGGGGCGCTTGTCCTCCGGCACCGCGGCGCGCACGCGATCGACATCGGCGAAAATCGCTTCCGCCGCCCGGGCCAGCGCTTCGCCACGCTCTTTCACGCCGAGAATGTCGGCGAGCAGGCGGAATGCCGCCGGCGTATTGGCGAAACGGCCGTCGATCAGAAGGTAGGGAATGCCGGTCTGCTGCTGCACGCGCTCGGCGAGCGAGCGATAGGTATCGTTGATGGTGCCGAAGTCGATGACGAGGTCGGGCTTGGCCGCGATCAGCCGCTCCAGATTGAGAGTGTCGCCGCGCCCCGACAGCCGGCCCAGTTCGGGCAGATCGCGGGTCGCCGGCAACAGGTAGGGCTTTTCGGGCGCGCGGGGAGCGCGCACCCAGCCGATCATCTTCTCCGGCGCCAACACATAGAGCAGCGTCGAGGCGGGGGAACCGGCGGCGAACACCCGTGTGATGATATCGGGTACCTCGACGGAACGCCCCGCCGAGTCCGTCACCGTCCGCGCGACCGCCGGCACCGCCAGCGTGAACAGGAGCGCCACGCCGAGCACAAGGCAGTTCAACGTCGCCCGGAGCGGGATGCGGCTGCCCATGCCGTCCCCTGCCGTCAGTCGTCGATTGCGACCAGGACGTCGGAGGCCTTGATCACGGCGATCGCCGCGCCGCCCTTCTTCAGCCCCAGTTCGTCCACCGCTTCGTTGGTGATCGAGGCGGTCACGACCGCACCGCCGATGTCGATACGGACATGCGAGGTGGTCGCACCCTTGGTGACATCGACGATCGTGCCCTTGAGCTGGTTGCGTGCGCTGATTTTCATCGTGGTCATTCCATTGCATGTGGGATCGGCGCTCGCCGGGCGTCGCAATATACATGACAATATAGCGTGACAACAGGCCGGTCTGGCGGCGGCTCGTCCGGGTCAGTCGCGGCGGAACGCCAGCGAGGCGATCCAGCCGGTCCCCAGCGCCATCATCACGGTGGCGAGGCCGTACAACAGGCCGTGATGGCGCGCGGCATTGGCGACGAACTGCTCGAAGCCGACCTTGACGATCTCGAACGCCGTTTCGCTTTTCGCCACCAGCGCGCCGTGCACCAAGAGCTTGATGTCGATGTCGAAGGTGCCGATCGGCACCGTGGCCGGCAGCGGGATGGTGACGCGAAACAGCGTTGGCGTCAGGAACGTCACCGCTGTCGCCGACTGCCGGTACAGCCCAAGTTCGCTGCGCCGCCGCACGAAGGCGACGCGGAACGGGTCGGTGGCGACCACGTCGCCATAGTCGATGCCGACGCGCTGCGTCAGCACGATGTTGTTGATGCCGAGTTGCAGTCGCCGCTGCACGTCCGCGTTTGCGATCTCGTTGAGCGGCCGGTTGGAGAAGATCGCCAGATACGAGGGCACGTCGAGAAATTCGCGCGAGTCGGTGTTGACCCAGATCCCGGCCCGGCGCTCCTTGCGCCGCGTCACCATGTCGGCGCGCGGCCCGCTCACCGTGACGACCAGGTCGTAGTCGCCCCGGTTGGGCGGCGTGTCGGCGTCGCGCTCGACCGAGCCGAACAGCACCAGTTCGTCGCCGGCATAGCTTGGCGTCACCGTGACGCGGTGGTTGGAGACCGAGACGATGAGGCGTTCGGCCGCCGCCGGCGTCGCCGCCGCGACCAGCGCGGCCCATGCCAGCGCAAGGGCGATCGCGCGCCGCACCGTCATCGTCCGCTCTCCACGATGCGGACCGAGTAGATGTCGGCCGGCGTCAGCACCAGTTCGACCGCGAAGCGGATGCCGACCGCGAGGATCAACAGCCCGAGCAGCAGGCGCAGATTCTCGCCGCGCAGGCTCTGTCCGGCGCGGGCGCCGAACTGCGCGCCGATGACGCCGCCGACCATCAGCACCAGCGCCAGCACGGCATCGACCAGGTGATTGGTGGCGGCGTGCAGCAGGGTGGCGACGACCATGGTGATCAGCGTCAGCATCATCGAGGTGCCGATCACCGTCGAGGTCGGCACTCTGAGCCAGTAGATCAGGATCGGCACCAGCAGGAAGCCGCCGCCGACGCCCATGATGGCGCCGACGAAGCCGATCAGCATGCCGACGCCGATCACCGGGATCACTGAGAGGTAGATGCGCGAGCGCTTGAAGCGCATCTTGATCGGCAGGCCATGGACCCAGCTATGGCTGCTGCCGTGGCGTTGCGGCACCGCCGCGCCCTGCCGGTTGCGCAGCGCGCTGCGCAGGCCCTCCCACAGCATCAGGCTGCCGACGCTGCCGAGCAGCGCCACATAGGACAGCGCGATGATCAGGTCGAGCTGGCCGAGCTGGCGCAGCCAGGTAAACAGCCAGACCCCGAGGCCGGTGCCGGTTATGGCGCCGCTCAGCAGCACGGCGGCCAGCGCCGGATCGACGGCGCGCTTGCGCCAGTAGGACAGCGCGCCGGAGAACGAGGAGGCGGCGATGTGGCTGGTGACGGAGGCGACCGCGACCGCCGGCGTGATGCCGGTGAAGATCAGCAGCGGCGTCAGCAGGAAGCCGCCGCCGATGCCGAACATGCCGGACACGAACCCGACCGCCATCCCCATGGCCAGCAGCAGGAACATGCTGACCGGGATATCGGCGATCGGAAGGTAGATCTGCACGCGCGCCTCGGCTGGTCGTTCGGGCTATCGGCGCGCCGATGGCGCGAGGCGGAAGCCGCCCGCGCCTTACGAGGTGCGCGCCGTCCCGCTGCATACCCGATATTGTTGTGGGGAGGGTTAAGAAAACCGGCCGGCACGCCGTTGCGATCACGTTGAGGCAATCGGCTGGGGCTTGGTCGGCGTCTTCCTCTCTGCCTGGGAGAGGATCTAGCGCGCGCTGCGGCGGACCGCGGCGGTTTTCGCCGCCGCCCTGGTGCTGCTCACGGCATCCCAGCCGCCGGCAGGTGCAGGCACGTTGATCGCCTCGTCAGGCTGGCGCTCGGGAGTAAAGGTCTGCGCCGCGAGCTTGGCGGCGGCGAGCGATTGCGCGTCGAGGCGCTTGGCGATCTCGTCGCGCTTGTTGCCGGCGTCGACGTCGCCCTGCGCCGCGGCAAGGCTGAACCACTTGTAGGACTCGGCAAGGTTCTGCTCGACGCCGATGCCGCGGGCATGGAGGATCGCCAGATTGTACTGGCTGTCGGCGACGCCGCGCACGGCCGCCTTGCGGAACCACTCTGCGGCGGTGCGGTAGTCGGCGCCGTTGCCGCCGCCGTCGGCATAGAGCACCGCCAGATTGTGCATCGCCTTGCCGTTGCCGCGGTCGGCGGCGCGCTGATACTGGGCGCGGGCGGCGGCGAGGTCTTTCGTTACCCCGAGGCCCTTTTCGTAAAGCGTTCCGAGCCGGAACATGGCTGGCACGATGCCGCCGTCGGCGGCGTAGCCGTACCATCTGAAGGCGGCGGCGAGGTCGGTGGCGACCCCTTTGCCCTCGGCGTAGCGCTGCGCCACGTCGTAAGCCGCGGCCGGGTCGCCGCGCAGCGCCGCGCTGCGCAGCTTCGCGC
>JBARWE010000171.1:0-4946 GCA_049646625.1 Xanthobacteraceae bacterium | reverse complement strand
GCCAGCGCCTGCGGGGTGAGCCGCGGTGCCGGGGGCGCTGCGGTGGCCGCGGCTGCCGGCATCAAGGGGGCAGGGGCGCCGCCGCCGAGCGGCAGTGTCTGCGGCGAATCGGCCGCGGGGGCCGCCGGCGCGGCGGCACTCTTCAGCCGTTCGTCGGGGGCGACATCGGACGGATCGATCTGTGAGTACTCGGCGACACGCCGCGTCAGCGTGGTAAACTCCATCGCCTTGAGAAACGCGATCAGCCGCCGCGCGTCCGGCTCGTGCACGGCCAGTTCGTCGAGCGGCACGTCGAGCGCGACGTTGTCATCGAGCAGGACCAGCTTGCGCGACAGCCGCGCCTGTTCGGCATGGGCGATCAGCGCCTCGCGGCGCTTGGGCTGCTTGATTTCGGCGGCGCGGTTGAGCAGCGTATCGAGGTCGCCGTAGTCGGTGATGAGTTGCGCCGCCGTCTTGACGCCGATACCGGGCACGCCGGGCACGTTGTCCACGGAATCGCCGGCCAGTGCCTGCACCTCGACCACCTTGTCGGGCGGCACGCCGAACTTCTCGATCACCTCCGGCACGCCGAGGCGACGATCCTTCATGGTGTCGTAGAGTTCGACCCGTTCGCTGACCAGTTGCATCAGGTCCTTGTCGGAAGCGACGATAGTGGTGCGCGCGCCGCGCGCACTCGCCTGCCGCGCATAGGTGGCGATCAGATCGTCGGCCTCGAAGCCGGCCTGTTCCAGGCAGGGCAGTTCGAAGGCGTGGACCGCCTCGCGGATCAGCGCGAATTGCGGGATGAGGTCGTCGGGCGCCGGCGGCCGGTGTGCCTTGTATTGCGGGTACAGTTCGTTGCGGAACGTCACCTCGGATTTGTCGAACACCACCGCGAGGTGCGTCGGCCGGTCGTCGGCCGGCATGTCGCGCAACAGTTTCCACAGCATGTTGCAGAAGCCGAGCACGGCGTTGATCTGCAAGCCGTCCGATTTGCGGTTGAGCGGCGGCAGCGCGTGATAGGCGCGGAAGATGTAGGACGAGCCATCCACCAGGAACAGGTGCCCGCCGGTGGCGGGGGCGCGGGCGGGGGAGGCGGCGGGAACGGGCTGTTTCGGCATGGCGGCAATGTAGGGATTTTTGCCGCGATTGATAGCGCCCGTTTCAGGCCGTTGTGGACCGCTATTCCGCCGCCTGCAACGCCGGGCGAGGTTTGCGCGGGGCGATCCAGAACGCATCCGGCCGTTCGAACAGGAAGCGCAGGCGGCTGTTGCGCGTCGCCCACCAGATCGCGAGCGCGCCGATCACCCCGATCGCCGTCACCAGTGCCGAGACAGTGCCGATATCGCCGATCAGGCCGCTCTTGAGCAGTATGATGCGCGAGACCGCCATCGGCAGGAAGAAGGCGAGATAGATGACGATCGAGTGCTCGCCGCAATAGCGCAGCCAGTCGAGCCAGTTCATCTTGGCAAGCAGCGCGCCGACGACGATGACGGCGCCGGCCCCGGCAAGCCCGAGCGCCAGCGACACGCCCGGCAGGTGTGAATAGCCGTTGAACACCACGACGCCGTTGAGAAGCGCCCATGCGACCAGCGCGGCGATGGCGAGGCCGGGCTGCGCCTGTGCGCCACGCGCCAGCCCGAACACGGTGCCGGCGGCGACATAGCCGGTGTAGATGTAGACGAAGCGGGCGCAGAACTCGTCGATCACCGTCCAGCCGGTGTGGATGGCCGCCGCCTCAAGCACAGCCGCGATCAGCCAGACGACGAGCGGCGGCGCGCGTTTCGTCAGCTTGATGACGACGAAGAACACCGGCAGCATGTAGATGAACCACAGCGTACCGAACGGCTCGATGTACGACTGAAGATAAAGCCCGGCAACATGCAGCCAGCCGTATTCGGCGGCGAACATCGGGGCCTTGAAGGCGAACTGGATCGTCACCCACAGCGCGTAGAAATAGGCGAAATGCACCACCTTGCGGTCGAGATAGGTGCGCCAGTCGCGGTCGATAACCAGCGCCAGGAACAGCCCCGAGATCAGGAAGAAGTCCGGCATGCGGAAGGGCCGCGCGAACTCGACCACCGCATTCATGAAGCCGGTGCGGCCGGCGGCCGCTTCGACGCCCAGCACCGAGTGCATCATCACCACCATGACGATGCAGATGCCCTTGGCGTAATCGACCCAATCGACGCGCGGGGGCGGGGTGGCCTCGGCGGCCGTTGCTGCTGGCATGGTCATTGGTCGTTCCTGTCCGGCCCCGTCCTGTCTTAGCCGTGTTTTAACGAGGAGGGAAACCGGATATGAGGCGGTGGTAAACCGCGGGGCGCGGATTAACCATGTGGGGCGGGCGGCATGCGCATCGCGATGATCGGAACGGGTTATGTCGGATTGGTGTCGGGCGCCTGCCTTGCCGACTTCGGCCACCGCGTCACCTGCGTCGATAGCGATGGCGACAAGATCGCGGCGCTCCAGCGTGGTGAGATCCCGATCTACGAGCCGGGGCTGGAGGCGCTGGTGGCCACCAATACGGCAGCCGGGCGGCTCGACTTCGCGACCGATATCGCCAACGCGGTCGCGGAGGCGGAGGCGGTGTTCATCGCGGTCGGGACCCCGTCGCGGCGCGGCGACGGCCACGCCGACTTAAGTTACGTCCACGCCGCCGCCCGCGAGATCGCAGCCGCTTTGCGCGGTTTCACCGTGGTCATCACCAAATCCACGGTTCCGGTCGGCACCGGCGACGAGGTTGAACGGCTGATCCGCGAGACCAACCCCGCGGCCGATGTCGCGGTGGCCTCCAACCCCGAGTTCCTGCGCGAGGGCGCGGCGATCCGCGACTTCAAGCATCCCGACCGCATCGTCGCCGGCATCGAGGACCAGCGCGCGCGCAAGGTGATCGACGAGATCTATCGGCCGCTCTACCTCAACCGCGCACCCTTGATGTACACCGGGCGGCGCACCGCGGAACTGATCAAATACGCCGCCAACGCCTTCCTCGCCACCAAGATCACCTTCATCAACGAGATCGCGGATCTCGCCGAGCGCGCCGGCGCCGACGTGCAGGAGGTGGCGCGCGGCATCGGCCTCGACAACCGCATCGGGCCGAAATTCCTGCATGCCGGCCCCGGCTTCGGCGGCTCGTGCTTTCCCAAGGACACCCGCGCGCTGTTGCAGACCGCGCGCGACCACGAGGTGCCGCTGCGGATCGTCGAGGCGGTGCTGGCGGTCAACGATGCGCGCAAGCGGGCCATGGCCGGCAAGGTGGCGGCCGCGCTCGGCGGCGATCTGCGGGGACGCGAGATCGGCGTGCTCGGGCTGGCCTTCAAGCCCAACACCGACGACATGCGCGAGGCGCCCTCGATCCCGCTGATCGCCGCGCTGATCGAACAGGGCGCGCGGCTGCGTGCCTATGACCCCGCCGCCATGGCGCAGGCCAGGGCCGTGCTGCCGGACATCCGCTATTGCCCGGATGCCTATGCCTGCGCCGAGGGCGCCGACGCGCTGGTGCTGGTCACAGAGTGGGAGGAGTTTCGCGCGCTCGACCTTGCGCGGCTTAAGGCAGCGATGCGGCGCCCGGTGCTGGTCGATCTGCGCAACGTCTACCGGCCGGAGGAAATGGCGGCGCTCGGCTTTTCTTACGAGAGCATCGGGCGCGGGGCGCGCCAGCGTTGACGCGCGCCTTCGCCTCGCCGCTGCCGATCGATGCGGTGCTCGACGAACTTCGTGCCGCGCTGGTCGCGCGGACCGCGGCGGTGTTAGTCGCGCCGCCCGGCGCCGGCAAGACAACCCGCGTGCCGCTCGCATTGCTCGATGAGCCGTGGGTCGCCGGCGGCAGGATCATCGTGCTGGAGCCGCGCCGCATCGCTGCCCGCGCCGCCGCCGCGCGGATGGCGGCGACGCTCGGCGAGCGTGTCGGCGAAACGATCGGCGTGCGCGTGCGCTTCGGCAGTCAGGTGTCGCACAAGACCCGCATCGAGGTGGTGACCGAGGGCATTTTCACGCGCCTCGTGCTCGACGATCCCGAACTGACCGGCGTCGCCGCGGTGCTGTTCGACGAGTTTCACGAGCGCTCCCTCGATGCCGATCTGGGTCTCGCGCTGGCGCGCGATGCGCAAGGTGGTTTGCGCGAGGACCTGCGCATCCTCGTGATGTCGGCGACGCTCGATGGCGCGCGGGTGGCGCGGATGCTCGACGACTGCCCGGTGATCGCCAGCGAAGGCCGCGCCTTTCCGGTCGAGACGCGCTATCTCGGCCGCAAGCCCGACGTGCCGCTTGAGCGGCAGATGGCGGCGGCGATCGCACGCGCGCTCGATGCCGAGTCCGGCTCGGTGCTGGCATTCCTGCCGGGCGCGGCTGAAATCCGCCGCACCGAGGCGGCGTTGTGCGAGCGTGTCAGCGATCCCGCGGTCGATATCGTGGCGCTGTTCGGTGCGCTCGATGCGAGCACGCAGGACCGCGCCATCGCACCGCCGGCGGCCGGCCGGCGCAAGGTGGTGCTGGCGACATCGATCGCCGAGACCTCGCTGACCATCGAGGGCGTGCGCATCGTGGTCGATAGCGGCCTTGCGCGCGTGCCACGCTATGAACCGGACATCGGCCTGACGCGGCTTGAAACGGTGCGTGCCGCGCGCTCAAGCGTCGACCAGCGCTGCGGCCGCGCCGGCCGTACCGCGCCGGGCGTGTGCTACCGGCTGTGGGACGAACCGCAGACGGCGGCGCTGCCGGCCTTCGCGCCGCCTGAAGTTCTCGCCGCCGACCTGTCGGGACTGGTGCTCGATCTGGCGCAATGGGGTGTCGGCGATCCGGCGCAACTTGCCTTCCTCGATCCGCCGCCGCAGCCGGCGCTCAATGAGGCGCGCGCGCTGCTCACCGAACTGGGCGCGCTCGACGGCGATGGCCGCATCACCGGCGAGGGCCGCCGGTTGCGCCGGCTCGCGTTGCCGCCGCGCCTTGCCCGGATGATCATCGCG
>JBARWE010000170.1:0-9488 GCA_049646625.1 Xanthobacteraceae bacterium | reverse complement strand
GCGCCAAGCCGGCGCTGCCGCAGCCAGGCGGCTGCCGCGCCGATCAAAAGCCCCGCTGCCGCGAGCGCCCACAGGTCCGCCGTCATTGCCGCCGCTCCCTCGCTGTCGTCATGGCGGGGTCGTGCGCGGCGCGCGGACCGGCCGCGAAAAATTGGCCGCCCACCGGCCCTTTCCAAAGGCGGTGCTACGCATTAAGTTTAGCCCGCTTCCACGGAACTCGCATGGGTGCGGCCGTATCGCCCGGACCGCCATCTGCCAGGTTCCAGACATAGTCTCCACCCGTAGCAGACCCTGCAAGATCTGGTTTCGGGCATGCCCCGAAACCCCGGAGGAGTGATGACAGCCGCCATGACGACAACGCAGGAACCGGCCGGATTGCCCGACATGAAAGTGTCGGTGCGGCAGGTGTTCGGCATCGACAGCGACCTTGAAGTGCCAGCCTATTCCGAAGTCGATCCGCATGTCCCCGATGTCGACCCGGATTACCGTTTCGACCGCACCACCACGCTTGCGATTCTCGCCGGCTTCGCCCGCAATCGCCGCGTCATGGTGACGGGCTATCACGGCACCGGCAAATCGACCCATATCGAGCAGGTGGCGGCGCGGCTCAACTGGCCCTGCGTGCGCGTCAATCTCGACAGCCATATCAGCCGCATCGATCTGGTCGGCAAGGACGCTATCGTCGTCAAGGACGGCAAGCAGATCACCGAGTTCCGCGACGGCATCCTGCCATGGGCGCTGCAGAACAACATCGCGCTGGTGTTCGACGAATACGATGCCGGCCGGCCTGACGTGATGTTCGTGATCCAGCGCGTGCTGGAGGTGTCGGGCCGCCTGACGCTGCTCGACCAGAACAAGGTCATCAAACCGCACCCGGCGTTTCGGCTGTTCGCCACCGCCAATACCATCGGGCTTGGCGATACCTCCGGCCTGTACCACGGCACCCAGCAGATCAACCAGGGCCAGATGGACCGCTGGTCGATCGTCACCACGCTGAACTACCTGCCGCACGACGAGGAAGTGGAGATTGTGCTGGCCAAGGCGCCGCATTACCGCACCGCCGAGGGCCGCGACCTCGTCAACAAGATGGTGCGGCTCGCCGATCTCACCCGCAACGCCTTCGCCAACGGCGATCTGTCGACGGTGATGAGTCCGCGCACGGTGATTACCTGGGCGGAAAACGCCGATATCTTCGGCGACCTCGCCTTTGCGTTCCGTGTGACCTTCCTCAATAAGTGTGACGAACTGGAACGGCCCTTGGTGGCGGAGTTCTATCAGCGCTGCCTCAACGCCGAACTGACCGAATCGGCGGCCAACGTCGCGCTGAGCTGAGCTTGTCTCCCGCCCCGTTCGACGGGAGGGGCAGGTTCTGCGGCGCGCGATGAGGGATGAGGACGAACCTCATGAGCACGGCACCTACCAATATCAAGTTCAGGCCGGGGCCGAAGGAGGCGCCGACCGAGCCGTTCAAGCGGGCGGTCGCCTCGTGCCTGCGCGCGATCGGCCGGGCGCCCGACCTCGAAGTCTCGTTTGCCGCCGAGCGGCCCGGCCTGTCGCCCGGCAAGGCGCGGCTGCCGGAGCCGGCGCGCAAGCTGACCCGGCGCGAGGCGGCGATCGTGCGCGGCCATGCCGATTCGATCGCGCTCAGGCTTGCCTGTCACGATCCGAAAACGCACCGGCGCCTGATGCCGGGCAATCCGCAAGCGCGCGGCGTGTTCGAGGCGGTCGAGCAGGCCCGCATCGAGGCGATCGGCGCGCGGCGCATGGCGGGCGTTGCCAAGAACCTCACCGCGATGCTCGACGATCATTTCCATCGCGGCAAGTTCGACGAAATCACCGACCGCGCCGACGCGCCGCTGGCCGACGCGCTGGCGATGCTGGTGCGCGAGCGGCTGACCGGGCAGGCGCCGCCGCAGGCCGCGCAGCGCATGGTCGACCTGTGGCGGCCGGTGCTTGAGGACAAGATCGGCCCCCGGCTCGATCAGCTCGATCGCCTCCTTGAGAACCAGGCGCGCTTCGGCGATGCCGTCCACGACCTGCTGCAGGCGCTCGATCTCGGCGACGACCGCAATGCCGACGCCGAGGAGGAGCAGGACGACGATGACGACCGTCAGGGCGAAAGCGAACAGTCCTCCGCCGAAGGCAACCCGGAGAGCGACGGCTCGCAGGAGATGAGCGCCGAGCAGGCGGATCAGGCGGCCGAGGAGCCGAGCGACAGCGCGATGGAGAGCGCGCAGACCTCCGCCAGCGACAGCTTCGAGGATGGCGAGGTCGGCGACGACGAGACGCCGGGCGAGGCGGCCCGGCCGCGTGATCGCGGCGCTAACGAGCCGCGCGGCCCGAACTACCGGGCCTATGCGCCGCGTTTCGACGAGGTGGTGGCGGCCGAGGACCTGTGCGACCACGACGAACTGGAACGGTTGCGCAGCTATCTCGACAAGCAGCTTGCGCATCTGCAGCACGTCGTGGCGCGGCTTGCCAACCGGTTGCAGCGGCGCCTGATGGCGCAGCAGAACCGCGCCTGGGACTTCGATCTTGAAGAGGGCATTCTGGACCCGGCGCGGCTGTCGCGCGTCGTCACCGATCCGTTCCATCCCCTGTCGTTCATGCACGAGAAGGAAGCGACGTTCCGCGATACCGTGGTGACGCTGCTGCTCGACAACTCCGGCTCGATGCGCGGCCGTCCGATCACGGTGGCGGCAACCTGCGCCGACATCCTCGCCCGCACGCTGGAGCGCTGCGGCGTCAAGGTCGAGATTCTCGGCTTCACCACGCGGGCGTGGAAGGGCGGGCAGTCGCGCGAGACGTGGCTCGCCGCCGGCAAGCCGGCCAATCCCGGCCGCCTCAACGATCTGCGCCACATCATCTACAAGGCGGCTGATGCGCCGTGGCGGCGCGCCCGCAAGAATCTTGGGTTGATGATGCGCGAGGGGCTGTTGAAGGAGAACATCGACGGCGAGGCGCTGGATTGGGCGCACAAGCGCCTGCTGGCGCGGCCCGAGCAGCGCCGCATCCTGATGATGATTTCCGATGGCGCGCCGGTCGATGATTCGACGCTGTCGGTTAATGCCGGCAACTACCTTGAGCGCCACCTGCGCTATGTTATCGACGAGATCGAGAACCGCTCGCCGGTGCAGCTCATTGCCATCGGCATCGGGCACGACGTGACGCGCTACTATCGGCGCGCCGTCACCATCGTCGATGCCGAGGAACTGGGCGGCGCCATCACCGAAAAGCTCGCCGAACTGTTCAGCGAGACCGAGGCGCCGGTGGCGCGACCGTCGCCGCGCCGCCGCCGGCTGCACGCCTAGAGCATGATCCCGAAAAGTGGAAACCGGTTTTCGGACAAGATCATGCTCAGACGAAAAGATAGCCGGCGGGTCTAATTCGACCGTGGTGAATCGGACGCAGGTGGTGCTGTCGCGCCGCCTGCGCCGTCTTACTGACGCGGCGGTGTTGCTGGCGATCGCCTTCACGCTGGCCTCGGCCTCGGCGGTTGCCGATCATGGCGCGCGCGACTGGCCGTCCGAAGGGCCGGTGCCGGTCTCCATCACCGTCGCGGCCCGGCCGCTTGCCGCGTTTCGGCGCGGCGATCCCACCGAGGTGACGTTCGGGGCTTTGCGTTTCCGTGGCGGGCTGTTGCTGACCTCGCCGTTCAAGCATTTTGGCGGCCTGTCGGCCTTGCGTCTCGATGCGGACGGGACGCGCTTTCTCAGCCTCAGCGACAAGGGCCACTGGTTCGCCGGCAAGCTCGTTTACCGCAACGGGCAGCTAGCCGGTGTCAGCAATGCTGTGGCCGCGCCGATGCTGGGCGATGACGGCCGGCCGATCACCGCCCGCGGCTGGTACGACAGCGAATCGCTGGCGCGGGTTGGCGCCACCGTCTATGTCGGGCTGGAGCGGGTGCATCGTATCCTGAAATTCGATTTTGATGACGGTGCTCTCGCCGCCCCCGGCCGCAGCATCCCGGTGCCGCCGGCGCTGCGGGCGCTGCCGCGCAACAAGGGTATCGAGGCGCTGGTGGCGGTGCCGGAGGGCCAGCCGCTCGGCGGCGCGCTGGTGGCGATCTCCGAGCGTGGGCTTGACGCCGACGGCCACATCCAGGGCTTTCTGATCGGCGGCCCGACGCCGGGTCAGTTCGCGATCCGCCGCACCGCCTATTACGACATCAGCGATGCCACGCTGCTGCCGGACGGCGGGCTTTTGCTGCTCGAGCGGAAATTCTCGTTACGCGGCGGGATCGGCGTGCGCATCCGTCGCCTCACGCTCGCCGACCTCGCGCCTGGTGCGGTGGTGGACGGGCCGACCCTGTTCGAGGCCGACCTCGGCGACGAAATCGATAATTTCGAGGGGATCGACACGCATCGCACCGAGGACGGCGAGACGGTGATCACGCTCGTCTCCGACGACAACTTTTCGTTCCTGCAGCGCACGCTGCTGCTGCAGTTCACGCTGCTCGAACGGTAGTGCGAGGCGTCTGCCGCCTCAGCCAGTGGAGCGGACCGGTCCCATCAGTGTATCCGGCAGCCAGGTCGCGATCTCAGGGAAGATGCACAGAATGACGATCGCCAGCGCCATGCATGCCAGATAGGGCAAGGTGCCGTAGAGCACCTTCATCAGCGGCACGTCGGGGACGATCGAGTTGACGATATAGAGGTTGAGGCCGACCGGCGGGGTGATCAGGCCGATCTCCATGTTGATGGTCAGGATGATGCCGAACCAGATCGGGTCGAAACCGGCCGCGGTGATGATCGGCAGCAGGATCGGTGCGGTGATCAGGATGATGGCCGCCGGCGGAATGAAGAAGCCGCACACCACCAGGAACAGGTTGATGAGCAGCATCAGGACCCAGCGGTTGACGTCCATGTCGGCGATCGCCTGCGCCAGCGTCTGGGTCAGGTAGAGCGAGGTCAGCATGTAGCCGAACAGCACCGCGGTGCCGATGATCATCAGGATCATCACCGACTCGCGCGTGGTGTCGTGCAGGATCAGCCACCACTTGTCGGGCGACCACATGCGGTAGATCATCACGGCCAGCAGGACGCACAGCGCGGCGCCGACGCCAGCGGCTTCCGAGGGGGTGGCGATGCCGCCGTAGAGCGCGTACATCACGCCGATGATGACCAGCAGGAACGGCGCGATCTTGGGGATCGACTGGAACTTCTCCCGCCACGAGTAGCGGAAGTCGGCCGCGTGCGAGCGGAAGCCACGCTTCCACAGGATGAACATCGTCCACAGGATGAACAGTCCGGTCAGCAGTAGGCCGGGCATCACGCCGGCGAGGAACAGCCGGCCGATCGAAGATTCGGTGGCGATGCCGTAAAGGATCAGCGTGATCGACGGCGGGATCAGGATGCCAAGCGTGCCGCCGGCGCAGATCGCGCCGGTGGCGACGTCGTCGGGATAGCCGCGACGACGCATCTCGGGAATGCCCATTTTGCCGATGGCGGCGCAGCAGGCCGGCGAGGAGCCGGTGAGCGCGGCGAAGATCGAGCAGGCGCCGATATTGGAGATGACCAGGCCACCGGGCACCCGGTAGAGCCAGCGGTCGAGCGCCTCGTAGAGGTCTTTGCCGGCCGGCGATGAGCCGATCGCTGCGCCCATCATCACGAACATCGGAATCGAGACCAGCGTGAAGTCGTGCAGCCCGGCATAAAAAGTCTCGGCCGCGCCGTAGATGGAATCGAAGCCCTGGAAGACGATGAGGAATGCGATCGCCAGCGCGCCGAGGGCGAACGCCACCGGGGCGCCCGACAGCAGAACGACGAGTGTGGCGATGAGGACGACGCTGCCCTGGACTGCCGGACTCATGCCGCCTCCTTCGGTGCAAGGCCGAACGGCGGTTCGCGGCCGGTCACGAGGTTATAGAGGCTCGCCACATATTGCAGCGTGAGGATGCCAAGTCCGAGCGGCATGGCGCCGTAGGGGATCCATAGCCGCACCCGCCACATGGTGTCGGACACCCAGGCGTTGGCCCAGGCTTCGTGCCAGAATTCCGTGGCGAGGAGGGTCATGGTCAGGCAGAACACAAACGACATCAGCGTCGCCGCCAGCGCCAGCCAGAACCGGGCACGCTGGCCGAGATAGACAGGAATGACGTCGACGTTGACGTGGCCGCGGTTGAGCAGCAGGTACGGGCTGCCGATGAAGGTTGCGGCGATCAGGCTGTAGGTGGTGAAGTCGGTCTGCCAGATGGTGTTGTCGTTGAGCACGCTGCGCACGAATACCATGTGGCAGACCACCACCACCGCGGCGGCGATCAGCAGCGCCGCAATAATCCCGCACAGCTTCGAGATCAGCGTGATCGCGCGGACGTAGAGGTCCATGAATATGATCCCGGCCTTAGGGCACAAGCGCGGCGGCCGGCTGCGTGCCGGCCGCCCGGTCGGGCTACTTGACGGCGAGCGCCGCGTCGATCAGCTTCTTGCCGTCGGGCACGTCCTTGGCGAAGCCGGCATAGGAGCTTTTCTGCGCCACGGCGAGCCAGGCGTCATACTCTTCCGGCGTCAGCGTCACGACCTCGACATTGTGGTCCTTGAAGACCTTGACCAGCTTGTCGTCGAGCTTCTTGCTTTCCGCGACGAAGTAATCCTGAGCCTTCTTGCTGGCGGCGAGTAGCGCATCCTGCTGCGGCTTGGAGAGCTTGTCGAACGACTTCTTCGAGATCAGCACCGGCTCGTACATGAACCACAGCGCGTTGTCGCCGGGCGCGGTGATGCATTTGACCTGCTCGTAAAGGCGGAACGAGACGAAGCTGCCGGCACTGGTGTCGGTCGCCTCGGCAACGCCGGTCTGCAGCGCGTTGTAGACTTCGTTGCTCGGGATCGAGACGATCGAGGCGCCGGCCTCCTGCCACATCGCGGCGAAGGTCGGCCCGGCGGAGCGGATTTTCAGGCCCTTGATGTCGTCGGGCTTGCGGATGCACTTCTCTTTCGAGGCGACCGCGCCGGCGAGCCAGGCGTCGGCCAGCACCATCACACCGTTCTTCTCGATCAGCGCCTTGATGTCTTTCATGAACGGCGAATCGTTGAGGCGCTGGGCGCGCTCGTGGTTGCGCACCAGTCCGGGCATCAGCGTGGCACCGAAGGCGCGCACTTTGCCGCTGGCGTAATCGAGCGGGAATGAGGAAATATCGAGCTGGCCGCGCGTCATCGCGTTCCACTGCTCGCCGGGCTTGAACAGCGAGGCGCCGGGATAGACCTGGATATCGACGCCGACATTGGCCGCCTTGACCTCACGCGCGATGATCTGCACCATCTCGTCGCGGGGGTCGCCCTTGCCTCCGGGGAATTGGTGCGAGGCCTTGAGCAGGACGTCGGCACCGGCGCTGGCCGAAAACGCGGTCGCCATGGCGACGCCGACGAATGCAGTCATCAGTTTCTTCATGGGCGTTCTCTCCCCTGTCGCAATGTTTTGTCTATTGTCGCGAGCAGCCGCTATTTAAGCTGTCGTTTGCATGCATTGTCAATTCAGATGTATACAATCTGCCGCGCTGGCGCGGTGGGCAGCCGTGATGTCGGAAAATACAGCATACCGCCTCAAGGACGAGATCGAGAACGACATTATCGAAGGCCGCTTGCGTCCGCGCGACCGGCTCGACGAGATGCGGCTGGCGGAGCGTTACGGCGTGTCGCGCACGCCGATTCGCGAGGCGCTGCGCCACCTTGCGGCGTCGGGGCTGGTCGAGCTGCGCCCGCATCGCGGCGCCGTGGTGGCAGAGATCGGCCCGACGCGGCTCGTCGAAATGTTCGAGGTGATGGCGGAGCTGGAGGCGATGTGCGGCCGCCTCGCCGCCCGGCGCATGACGCGGGCCGACCACGATGCGCTGCGGCACTGCCACGAGCGCTGCACCGAGGCGGCGCGGCGCGACAGCCACGACGATTACTACTACGAGAACGTGCGCTTTCACGCCACGATCTACGAGGCCACCGGCAACCGCTTTCTCGCCGAGCACGCAGTCTCGCTGTCGCGGCGGCTGCAACCCTATCGCCGGCTGCAGTTGCGCGTCGGCAATCGCATGGCGACGTCGCTTGCCGAGCACGAGCAGATCGTCGCGGCGCTGGCCGCAGGCGATGCCGAGCGGGCGGCGGCGGCGCTGCGCAACCACGTCGCCGTGCAGGGCGAGCGCTTTTCCGATCTCATAGCGTCGCTGCGCGAATTGAAGACGCCGGCCGGATAGCGCAGATTCGTCGGGCGCGGCGCTACGTCCCGGACGTTTCGTCCGGCGCCGGGCGGCCGTAATACTGCGTGCCGATGACGATGGGGGCGCGGCCCTGGCTGCGACGGTGCAGGTTGGTGTCGCGCAACGAATAGACGCAGCCGCAATATTCCTGCTGGTAGAATTCCTCGCGCTTGCTGATCTCGATCATGCGCGCTGAGCCGCCGCCCTTGCGCCAGTTGTAATCCCAGTAGACGACGTCCGGGTAGCGGCGCGCGGCACGGATGCCGCAATCGTTGATCTGCGCCATGTTCTTCCAGCGCGAGATGCCGAGCGAGGAGGTGATCACCGGAAAGCCGTGCTCGTGGGCGTAAAGCGCGGTGCGCTCGAAGCGCATGTCGAAGCACATGGTGCAGCGCGCGCCGCGCTCCGGCTCCCATTCCATGCCCTTGGCGCGGGCGAACCAGTTGTCCTTGTCGTAGTCGGCATCGACGAAGGCGACGCCGTGCTTCTCGGCGAAACGGACGTTTTCCTCCTTGCGCAACAGGTATTCGCGCATCGGATGGATGTTCGGATTGTAGAAGAAGATGGTGTAGTCGATGCCGGAGGCGAGCATCGCCTCCATCACCTCGCCGGAACAGGGCGCGCAGCAGGAATGCAGCAGCACTTTTGTCGCGCCGTTCGGCGGAACGAGTGGCTGGCGCGCGATGTCGGTGACGTCCGGCTTGGTCATGGCGCGGGTTTTAACGCAGGCGTGCGAGAATCGCTAGCGGTGCGCCGCCCGATGCGGCGTCAGGTCGGGCTTCGGCTGCGGTTGGGAATCCTGGATCGGACGGTCGTCGTCGACCAAAATGCGCTCGGCGGCGCCGTCAAGGTCGTCATACTGGCCGCTCCTCAGCGACCACATGAACGCCGCCAGCCCGATTGCGCCAAGCCCGATCGCGACGGGGATCAGATAGAAATAATCGGTCATTCGGCGGCCTCCAGCGGACGTGCTGCGGCGGTGTGCCGTGCGTTGTCAACGTCTGCCGGGGCGGTGCGGTTCCGGCCCTTGAGACGCAGTGCGTTGCCGACCACCAGCACCGAGGAACCCGACATCGCGATCGCCGCGACCAGCGGGGTGACGAAGCCGAGCACCGCGATCGGAACCGCGATCAGGTTGTAGATCACGGCGATGCCGAGGTTCTGGCGGATCAGCCTTCCTGCTTCGCGCGCCACGGTGAGTGCCTGCGGCACCGCCTCCAGGCTGTCGCGCAGGAACACCAGGTCGGCGGCGTTGCGGCCGACGTCGGCGGCGCTGGCCGGCGCCATCGAGGCGTGGGCGGCGGCC
>JBARWE010000169.1:0-3955 GCA_049646625.1 Xanthobacteraceae bacterium | reverse complement strand
AGTTGCGGCTGGCGCACGATTTCCTATCGGCTAAACTGCGAGGGCGGCTAACCTCTTGATCTTCATCAGGTTCGCCGCCCTTCGTTCACATAATGTTCGCCAGTCGCCCATCTAGAACATCGTATATTGCTGTGGATTTTCGTTGGTTCGCGCTCGGGTGCGTCCGTCGAACGACATGATGCCCTCGTACTGTTTGTCGGTAAAAAACAGAATCTGCACGAGGCCGGTTTTAGGCAAGGCGCACTTGATACGGCGAGTATACGCTTCCGCCTGGTCCTTGCCACCGCAGAATCGCACATACACTGAAAACTGACTCATGCTAAACCCCTCGTCGAGAAGGAAGGTTCGGAACTTGGTTGCCGCCCGGCGCTGCATCTTGGTGCCGACGGGAAGATCGAAGATCACCATCATCCACATGAGCCGATAACCCGTCAGCACGTCAATTTTCGCCCTTGCAGGCCATGTCAGGCAGTTCAAGCGGCAGCACGGGCGGCGGCAGATCAAGGTCCGGCTTGCGGGTTTCAAATGCCGTGGCCAGTGATAGTGCCAGCCGCTCCAGACACGTCGAGAGGGGCGTCGTTCCAGCTCGCGTCGCGAGATCAAGACTGAGCAGCAGTGCCAACCGTGCCTTTGCCGCCGGCGTCACGTCGGCTTCACCCGCTCCCATTAACCGCACGACCGCGACATCGACCAGCGGGCGGAATGGCTCCATCAAATCATCGACAAGACACATCGGGTTGCCGCGGTTGGCGTGATGCAGGCCGAGCGAGGGATGCAGGCCGGCAGCGACAACCGCGCGCGCCACGCCCGCCCGCAATACCGTGTAGCCGTAGTTGAGCAGAGCATTGTCGCCGCCGGCGGAGCGGTCGCGACGAAAATCGTCACCCATCAGGAGTGGCCAATAGCGACGCGCGGCCTGTGCCTCGATATTGTCAGGATCGCCTGAGCGAACCTTACTCGCCAGCAGGTCGAAGGCTTCGTAGGATCGGCCGAGGCCCGCCAGCACGGCGCCCTGCTGCACGATTTTGGCACGAACGATCGTCTGCCACAGCCGCTTGTGCAGCGGTTCGGCGGCTGCAAGCTGATGGCGCATGCGTAACGACTGCACATGATGGCCGTCGAGCGGCCAGATCCACGCCACCGGCATATGATCGGCGCCGCAGATCACGATCGCAGCACCGCGTTCAGTTAACGCGACGATCAGGTTGTTGGAATAGGTCAGCCCATGAGCGTGGCACAGTAGTACACCGATATCATCGAGCGGCACGCGCCCGACTTCGGCCCCGTTCGCGGAGATGGTCATGAAGCCACGAAACACCGCGAGGTGGCGGCCGTCGGACGCGATCTCGATGACCCGCCCGATCATCGCGGTTCAAGCGCCCGCTTGAGGCGCACGGCGCGGGCCGGGGTCGGTGACACGCCCGATCGGATCGACACCGATCTTGCGGAAGCCGATCTTGCGCAGCTCGCCCGCCGACTTCTGAAAGTATTTGAACGGATCGTTCTTGTCGGCATCGCGTGCCTTCAAGGCGCCGGCCTCGAAATGATCCGCCATGGTGATGGTCTGTCCGCTCATCTTGACGATACGGAGAATACGGCGCCCCTCACCCACGCCGACCGCCACCATGTCATCGATATGCAGACGCATGATCCGTCTGGCTCTCGGGTGCGGACGAAACTTCACCGGATCGAAATCCGGCTGGTTGGCGTCGAAACGGCGGATCGTCACCGCGGTCCAGCGTCCGTTGGGTAATTCGTAGATGTCGGAGAAGGCGTTGCCGTCGGGCTTATAGGCTTTGTAGGGCTTTTTGGTCTTGCGATCACAGACGACGACGACCGACATTTCCTCGACCACGCGCACACGCCGCACCTTCACAACCCGGCCTTTGAAGGCGAACCCCTTGGTCGCGATATAGTGTGCAAATGCCGCAGCCGCATTTTTCGATTTCTTCGGGGTCGCCTCGGGATCATCCGGCGCCTGCTCCACGGGAGGATTGGCCCGGAACGTCTGCCACTCAGAAATCAGCGCTTCGCGCAGCGCCGGATCGCGAATCGTGGCAAGGCCCGCGTCCATCTTTTCCGGCGTCGCAAAACTGCTGAGCGCGGTGCGCGAGACCACTTGCCAGTTACCGTTCTTCCCCTCCGCGACAAGGCCATAAGCGGTATCGTTATGTAGCGCACCCGAGGTGCTGGCATGGCCGCGCCCATTACGCCTCGCCTGCCAGGGGTAGCTGCCGTGATCCGGCTTGTGCGCCACGATGAGCCGGTCGAGATGCGGACGCAGCTCGTGCGGGGTGAATCCGGGCCATGGCAGCGGAACGGAATCAATCAGCCGCTTGCGATCGGCGTCAGAGTTCTGCTCGGCGATCTTCTGCAAGAGCCGCTGATCGGTCATGGCGATGACGAAGGCGTCGATGGCGTGGTGACGATGATCGTCGCGGTTCTTACGGGCCGGCTCATCGGAATCGCCGCCATCGACATTGTGCCCGCGCAACAAGGTATTCAGTCCCCAGCGTCCGCGCAGCATCGCGGTCAGCCTGCCGGGAATGGCACGCACCCGCTGGCGCCCCTCGCCTTTCTCATCGTAGAGATTGGCGAGATAAGTACGAGCGATGCGCGACAGGTATTTTGTTTCGTTCAACTGCCGCTCGAGAAAGGCGAACTCGCCTTTGAACTTGTCCATCGCATCGGGCTGAAAGCGCCACCGCTTGTTCGATGGCAACGCCGCCGCGCGCAGCAGGATGGCATCGTAATCGTAAGTTCCGCCGGACACATGCCCAAACGCCTCGAACGGCGAGCGATCTTTCTTCTCCCTATTCGCCTTGCGCAACGCCAGCACCTTGTTGGCCATGGAATCGTCGAGAGTTTTCGAGAACGGCAGGATGTGCTCGATCTCGGTGCGCTCATCGACGGCCATCTCGAACGAGATGGGTTCGCCCGTGAACGGGCAGACATTCACCGATCCGTATGTCTGCTCTTCCCACAGGCGCAACTTGCGCATGATGTGCGGCGTGGGAACGCCACCGGCCGCGCGAATCTCGTCCTCACGGCGCCGATTCGCTATTTCATTGTCGCGATTCTTCTTGCGCTCCTTGTCTTTCTCCTCCTTGTTCATCTTCAGATCGCGCGCCAGTTCGATGACGATCTGCTCCGGCTTGCCGTAAACTTTGACGAGATCGTTGACGACGCGCCGCACCTGGTTGAGGCCGATATGCACGGTCGGGTTGGCGATACGGCCATAGTGCGCCACTTCGTCCGTCGCCGGTTGCGACGGGTCACCGCCGACCACCTGTCGCGTCAGCACGGCACCGTAATAAGGCAACTCGGCGAGCGCGTGGTCCGGGCGGAAATCGGAATGATGGCCGTATTCCTCGATCTCGGCCACGGCCTCGGAATAATTGAGGCCCTGATCCTCCATGATCGGCAACAACTTGGTGATGGCTTTTTCGCTGAGCCGCGCAAAGCCGTCCGGCAGTCCGGTGTTGGCGAGTTTTTGCGCAGCCTCTTCCTTCAGGCCCCATTGCTCACGGGCGATGCGCACGACATCTTCAGGCTTCTCGGTATCCAGGAGGACGCGGACGATGGCCGTCCGGTCGTCAAACGACTTCTGATGCCACGCCTTGCCGAACAGATCCTTGTGCGACAGTCGCGCCGAGGTTTCGTCGCCCTTCAGCTTGTCGCGATTTTCGTCGAGCAGATTGACGGTCGCCTCCGGTGGCAGCTTGAGAAGCTTGATCAGCCGGTCGAGTTTCAGTTCCTTCTGGGTACGAAGTTCACCCAACACCTTGTCGCGCTGCTCCAGCGTCAACGGCAACGCCGGCGCACCGGGCTTTTCCGTAATGCGCAGATTGGCGACCTCCTGCACCATGCGGAATTCCTGGGCGCACGGTAGCGCCCGGGCCGCACGTCGCTCGCCGTCTTCCAGCAAGCACCAGCCGGGTTCGACCGGCTTCAG